>JAKPEG010000234.1 GCA_029552065.1 Actinomycetes bacterium | reverse complement strand
CCGACTTGCACTGCGTCGACCCGGCCCCGTAGAGCTCCTTGGCCGAGGCGATGGCGCCCTCGCGAGCGGCGGCATACGTGCTGCTCGAGGTGAGCTTCGTCGTGAGGGTGCGGTACCACACCTTCTCCGCGACCGTGCGGCCCGCGCCGGTCACAGCCGGGGCTGCGCCACACACGGGGCTGTTGTAGGAGACCCCGCCGATCGTCTTCGCCCCGGAGCCCTCGGAGACCAAGTAGAACCAGTGGTTGAGCGGACCGGAGGAGTAGTGGACGTCGAGCCGTCCCAGCGAACTGCTCCAGCAATCGGCGCTGCGCCCGTCCCTGCTCGGCTTGTCCATGTAGCGCAGCGGACTGCCGTTGCCGAAGATGTCGATCTTCTCCCCGATGAGGTAGTCGCACGGGTCGGCGTTCGTGCCGGCATAGCACTCGACCGCCGTGCCGAAGATGTCGGACGTCGCCTCGTTGAGGCCGCCGGACTCCTTGCGGTAGGCGAGCTTGGCCGTGTTCTCGGTGATCCCGTGGCTCATCTCGTGACCGGCGACGTCGATCGAGGTGAGCGGGTGGGTGTTGCCGGCGCCGTCGCCGTAGGTCATCTGGGTGCCGTCCCAGAAGGCGTTGACGTAGGCATTGCCGTAGTGCACCCGGCTGGGCGCCCCCTTGCCGGTGCCCCAGATCCCCGCCCGGCCGTGCACCGCGAGGTAGTAGGCGTAGGTCTCCTGGGCTCCCCAGAGCGCGTCGGCGGCCGCGGTGTCACGCGCACTGGGCGAGCCCGTGCCCCACACGTCGTCCGAGCCGGTGAAGAGGGTGCCGGCCCCGTTCGTCGCTCCGTTGAGGTCGCTCACGGAGTGACCGATCGAGTCCTTCATCGCGAAGCTCGTCGCGCTCAGCTGGGTCGTCGCGAGCCCGACCGTGCCGGAATACTCGGTGTTGCCGGTCCCGTCTGCGATCTCGTCCCAGGCGTCGACGAGGGCCCCGGTCTGCGCGTCGACGTAGCTGAGCAGACGGCTGGGCGTGCCGTTCGCGCGCACGCCCGTGGTGAGGACCTCCCAGGCGAGCCGGGGGGCGCCCTCCATCGCCCAGACCACGAGTTCGCTCGACGCGGCGCTCACGGCATAGCCCGCGGCCGACGAGGCCGTCGCGCGGGCGGCGGCGGCGCTCACGCGAGCCTGCCGCGAGCCGACGACGACGTTCTGGCTGCGGTTCCAGTGGACCTCGCGGGCCGAGCCCGCCGCGTCGAGGGCGACGACGAGATCGCCGCCGACCACCCGCAGGCCACCGCTCGTCCGCTCGAAGCGCACATGTCGCACACCGGCGGCATCCACGACGACCGACCGGGCCGACAGGCTCTCGTCGGCCGCCAGACCGATGGCTCGGGCGGTCGCGCCGGCTCGGGCCTGCTCGGCCGCGACCGGGCCCGGGGGCGCCGAGGGCGGCGCAGCAGTCGCGGCAGGACTTGCGGTGACGGCCGCCGCGCCCACGAGGGCGCAGGCCAGACCGACGGCCAGGCGAGCTCTCATCAAGGTCTCCTTCGTGGTGAATCCCCCTGGGTCCGACGGCTATGCCGGCCCTTCCGGTCGCGCGCCCCAACACGTCCGTGCGCAATGGTGAGGCGTCCGGGCGACGACCGCAAGCGCGGAAGGTGACCACACGGCATACCCGGGGGTTCGGGTGCGGCGCTAGGCTCGGACGAAGGCACACCCAGGGAGGGACCATGGCGATCGACCACCGCCCCGCCGCAGACGTCGGCACGCTCGACTCGACACCCGAGCCGACCATCGGCCAGCTCGTCGCGTCGGCGAGCCGGGACATGTCCACCCTGGTGCGCAAGGAGATCGAGCTGGCCAAGCTCGAGGTGGGCACGGGCCTCAAGTACACCGGCAAGGGCGCGGGGATGTTCGCCGGCGCGGCCTTCTTCGGGCTGTTCGGGTTGGGCTTCCTCCTCACGGCGCTCGCGTGGGGGCTCGTCGCCCTCGGGCTCGCCAGTTGGCTGGCGTTCCTCATCGTCGCCCTGCTGCTCTTCGTCATCGCGGCGATCCTCGCGCGCGTCGGCAAGAAGGCCCTCGGGCAGGCCAAGCCGATGCCCGAGCAGGCGATCGCCAGCGCCCAGCAGACGATCGAGACGATCAAGGACGCGCTGTGACCCCCGGGCCGGTGCGGGCGGCGCGCGGCTGACCCGCGGGCCCGGACCACCTGGCCGGCGGACCGACCATCGCGACCCGCACATCACGCCCGCCCTCGGCGCGCCTCCAGAGCAAGGACAATCATGACGGACGCCGCGTCGGTGCTGCTCGACGGGCCCTGGGAGCATCGGTTCGTGTCGGCCAACGGTGCGCGGTTCCACGTGGCCCTGCTCGGCGAGGGACCGCTCGTGCTGTTCCTCCACGACTTCCCCCAGTTCTGGTGGGCCTGGCGTCACCAGCTGCTCGCCGTCGCGGGGGCGGGTTTCCAGGCGGCCGCCGTCGACCTGCGTGGCTTCGGCGCGTCGGACAAGCCGCCTAAGGGCTACGACACCTACACGGCCGCCGCGGACGCTGCCGCCGTGGTCCGTAGCCTCGGCGACGAGCACGCGGTCGTCGTCGGCCAGGGCCTGGGCGCCTGGACCGCGTGGAGTATGCCGTCGCTGCAGCCCGAAGTGACCCGCGCCGTGGGCGCGTTGTCCATGCCGCACCCCGTGGTGATGACCCGCGCGGCCCGGCGCGACCGCGCCCAGCGAGCCGCCACGGCATACCTCGTGCCCTTGCAGTGGCCGTTCGCCGCCGAGCGCTTCCTCACCCGCGACGACAGCCGCGTCCGCGGTTACCTCACCGGCTGGGCGAGCCCGTTCGGCGACTGGCCGAGCGAGCAGGACGTCGAGCGGTATGCCGCCGCCATGGCCCTGCCCTTCGTCGCCCACTCCGCCGCGGAGTACTACCGGTGGATCGGGCGTAATCAGCTGCGCCTCGACGGGCCGACCTTCCTCCGCCGGGTGGGCGAACCCATCGACGTGCCGGTCCTGCACCTGCAGGGCAGCGAGGACGGCTGCGTGCTCGCCCGGCCGACCCTCGGATCCGACCGTTTCGTCCGGGGTCGATACACCCACGAGGTGCTCGACGGCGTGGGCCACTTCCTCGCCGAGGAGGCTCCGGAGCGGGTGAACTCGACGCTGCTCGACTGGCTGACCACGGTGCCGACCGAGCCCACCCAGCCGAACCCGCGCGGCTGAGCCCGCGCAGAGCCCTGGGCCGAGCACGCGCAGAGGCCTGCGTCCGAGCTGGCCCGGTGGGGGCGCACGCCGGGCGTCAACCGACCTGGCAGGGCCCCGTGCTCACCGCCTCGGTCGCCCCGGCCGCCTGGGCGAGGACCGGCATCGCCTCGGCGAGGGTGAGGGCATAGCCGGTCTCGTCGTCGTCGAGGGACTTCGCGAAGACCACCCCGATCACCGTGCCGGACGGCGACAATAGCGGTCCTCCGCTGTTGCCCGGCTCGACCCGGGCGTAGAGCGAGTAGATCTCCCGGGTGACCCCCGGCGCGCCGTAGATGTCCTCGCCGGTGGCCAGGAGCCGCTGGCGGACCCGGGCGGCGTCCAGCCGGAGCGGACCGTCGAGCGGGAATCCGGCGACGACCCCCTCGGCTCCGCGGTCGACCGCCGTGCCCAGAGGCAGTGCGGCAGCGGTGAGCCCTGGGACGTCGAGCACGGCGAGATCGCGATCGGGATCGAACACGACGACCCGTCCGGTGAGCGCCGGGCCGGTGCCGCGCACGCGGACCGAGGCCCGCCCGATCCCGGCGACCACGTGGGCGTTGGTGACCACTCGCTGCGGGGCCACGACCCAGCCACTGCCCTCCTGGCCCTGCCGGCAGGCTGCCGCAACGCCGGTGATCTTCACGATCGAGCCGGTCGCCGCCTGCACCGCGGCCGAGGCCGCCGTGGAGCCGACCGGAGGGTCTACCGGCGTGATCGGCTCGGCCCCCAGGCCCTCGAAGACCCGCGGGAAGCCGCCCTGGTCGAGCACCTGCCGGAAGCCGGCGAACAGCCGACCGGTCTCGGCGGGCACGACCGTGTCGATCGCCTGGAGCACCCGCGAGTCACCGATGGCCCGGGCGAACGAGCCCGAGGTGACACCGCGCAGGCCGCCGGCGACGAACCAGGTGAGCACGGCGACCGCGAGGAGGCTGGCGAGGGCCCCGAGGACCGAGTCGAGGGCGACGGCGGGCCGGGCACGCAGGTGTCGACGCAGCCGGCGCCCCGTGGTCATGGCGATGCTCTGCCCGAGCGAAGCGAGGAAGAAGACGAGACCGACGAGGAGCAGTCGGGACGGCAGCACATGCTCGCCCGCCCAGCCCCAGCCGGCGAACAGGGTCGGCAGGACCGCCATCCCCAGGGCCCCACCGCCGAGGAAACCCACGAGCGACAGGACCGACACGACCAGCCCCTGGCGGTACCCCGAGGCGGCATACCCGAGCAGCAGTGCGAGCAGGACGAGATCGATCGCGAGGCCACCACTCACGAGCGCCGCCCGAGGAAGCGTTCCGGGACCGGCTCGGTCCGCTCCTGGTCCCAGGGCAGGGCCAGCCCGGCGAGGTCGAGGACCTTGTCGACGATGCCCGCGGTGAAGCCCCACAGGAGCAAGCCGTCGCCGAGCTCCCAGGCCGGTCCGCGCCAGCCGGTGGGAGCCACGACGGTATGCCGGTGGGCCGGCTCGACGAGGTAGTCGAGCGGGACGCTGAGCACCCGGGCCACCTCGTCGGGGTGCCCCACGTGCACCGGGGCCGGCCGCTCCCACCAGGCGACGACGGGAGTGACGGCGTTGTCGCTCACCGGCAGGTAGAGGGCCGGCAGAGCGCCCACGACCTCGACGCCGGAGACGTCGAGAGAGATCTCCTCGACGGCTTCGCGCAACGCGGCCGCAACCACGTCCGCGTCCTCGGGGTCGACCCGGCCGCCGGGGAAGGCGACCTGTCCGGCATGGGAACGCAGGGTGTGCGAGCGCTCGATGAGCACGAGCGACTCCTCGCCGCCCGGTCCGGGCCCGAAGAGCAGCAGCACCCCCGACATCCGCACGTCCTGGCGCGGCGGCAGGAATCGGCTGAACCACGAGGGGTCGATGTCCCGCGAGCGATCGACGACCCGCTCGACCCAAGCGGGGGCCGGCATACCGTCGGGGTGGGCGCGCGGGGTGAGGGACGTGCCGTGGGCGACCCGCGGGGTTGTGGCGGTCACGAGTCGGGGGCCAGTTCGTAGCGCAACAGGCGCGCGGCCTTCACGGGGTCGGTCTCGCCGATGCCGTAGGCCGGGCACCAGGCCGTCACCGGGCACGCGCCACACGCGGGGCGCCGGGCGTGGCAGGTGCGCCGACCGTGGAAGATGAGCACGTGACTGAGCATCGTCCAGTCACGTCGGGGGAACAGGGCCCCGATCGCATGCTCGACCTTGACCGGGTCGGTCTCCTCGGTCCAGCCGAATCGCCGGACGAGCCTCCCCACGTGGGTGTCGACGGTGATCCCCGGGACCCCGAAGGCGTTGCCGAGCACGACGTTGGCGGTCTTGCGGCCCACCCCGTGGAGGGTGACGAGATCCTCGAGGCGGCCCGGCACCTGCCCGTCGAAACGCTCGACGAGTTGGGCTCCGAGGGTGCGCAGGGCCTCGGTCTTGGCGCGGAAGAAGCCGGTCGGCCGGACGAGGTCCTCGAGTTCGGCCCGGTCGGCGGCGGCGTAGTCGGCGGCGCTCCGGTAGCGGGCGAACAGCTCCGGAGTCACCAGGTTGACCCGCACGTCGGTCGACTGGGCCGAGAGGATGGTCGCGACGAGCAGTTCGAGCGGCGTGCTGAAGTCCAACTCGCAGCGCGCCTGTGGATAACGCTCGAGGAGCACCCGGTAGATGCGCCGCGCCCGCCGGGTGAGGGCCACCGGGCTCTCGGTGGTGGGCGTGGCGACGGGCACGCATGACAGGGTAGGCCCCCGCTGGGAAGGGACCAACAGCCCGACTCGTGCGCGGGGTGACGTGGCACACTGTGCCCCGTGGATCACGACGTGGTGCGACGCGCCCCCCTCTTCGCCGCACTCGACGACGAGGCCGGCCAGGCATTGCTCGCCGAGATGAATTCCTCCCGCCTCGAACGCGGCGACATCCTCTTCCACGAGGGTGACCCGGGCGACACGCTCTACGTCATCGGCGAGGGCAAGGTCAAACTCGGACGCACGAGCGCCGACGGCCGGGAGAACCTCATCGCGATCCTCGGCCCCGGCGAGATGTTCGGCGAGCTGTCCCTGTTCGACCCGGGCCCGCGCACGATGACGGCCACCGCGGTTGCCGAGACCCAGCTCATGGGGCTGGGCAACGACTCGCTCACCGCGCTGCTCACCGGTCGGCCCGAGGTGGCCAAGGCCCTGCTCGCCGCGCTCGCCACGCGCCTGCGGCGCACCAACGAGCACCTGGCCGACCTCGTCTTCACCGACGTGCCCGGCCGGGTCGCCAAGGCCCTGCTCGACCTCGCCAACCGCTTCGGCCGGGCGGTCGAGGACGGGGTCATGGTGAGCCACGACCTCACCCAGGAGGAGCTCGCCCAGCTCGTCGGGGCCTCCCGCGAGACGGTCAACAAGGCGCTCGCCGACTTCGCGACCCGCGGCTGGCTGCGCCTGGAGGCACGCGCCGTGCTCCTGCTCGACGTCGACCGACTCAAGCGCCGGGCACGCTGACCCGTTCCGGTGTCCGCCCGCAGCAGGCTGCGGGCGGCTCAGGGCGGTCTCAGGCCGGGCGGTCTCAGGCGGGCGCGAGGCCCCGGTCGTCCGGGTCCTCGAGGAAGGCCAGTTGGGCGCGCACGCTGAGCTCGGCCGCCCCCCACACCTCCAGCGGCACGTCTGCATAGACCCGCTCGACGACGTCCCACGGGGTGCGCGCGCCCGCGGCGAGCGCCGCACGCACCTGCTCGAGGCGCTCGGCCCGGTGGACGAGGTAGTAGTCGAGGATCGCCGAGGCATTCGGCAGCGCGGGGCCGTGGCCCGGCAGGATCCGGGTGAGCTCGCCGGCGCCGCACAGTGCCTCGATCCGCCGCAACGAGCGCAGGTATGCCGCGAGGTCGCCATCCGGCCATGCCACCACCGTCGTCCCCCGGCCGAGCACGGTGTCACCGGTGAGCAGGGCCGTCTCGGCGGGGAGCAGGAAGCTCGTGGAGTCGGAAGTGTGCCCCGGGGTCGACACCACGAGCAGGTCGAGTCCGCCGACGGAGATCCAGTCGCCGTCGCCGAGGTCGTCGTGTCCGGTCCCGATCGCCCGGACCGCCCGCAGCGGCGCCCCGGACAGTTCGGCGAAGCGCGTCGCCGCAGCGGCGTGGTCGGCGTGGTCGTGGGTGAGCAGGGTGAGACCCACTCGACCGTCCTGCTGACCGACCACGTCGAGCACTCGGCCCAGATGGGCCTCGTCGAGGGGACCCGGGTCCACGACGATGCACTCCTGCGTCCCGGGTTCCCGCAGCACCCACGTATTGGTCCCGTCGAGGGTCATCACCCCCGGGTTGGGAGCCAGGACGCAGTGGGCCCGTGCCGTCACCGGGCCCGACCCCCATGGGCCAGGGGGCGGCGAAGGCGCCGGAGTGGTCATCCCCCGCCTCGGGGAGCCTTCGTGCCGGCGAAGTCGACGCGCAGGACCGCGTGACCCTCGTCGTCGAAGACGAGCACCGGCGCCAGCCGGCGGATGACCGGGGTCTGGTCGAAGAATTCGGCGGCGGTCGCGCACTCGGCCAGTTGCTCGAGGCAGACCTGCGTGGGCGGCAGGACGATGGCTTCGCGACGCGCGGCGGCGTCGAGCACCTCCTGCGGAGGGAACCACGCGGCGTGGTCGGCCTCGCTCGTCGCACCGTCGAGGGTCGCCCCTTCGGGCATGAGCGCGACGAAGAAGCGGGTGTCGAAGCGGCGGGCCTCGAACTCCGGCGTCACCCAGTGCGCGTGCGCCCGCAGCAGGTCCGACCGCAGACGCAGCCCGTGGGCGAGGAGCACCTCGGCGAGGGACTGCTCGCGGGCCACGAGTCCCGCCCGGACGCCCTGCCAGGGAGCGGTGCCGGCGTCGACGAGCGGCCCTTGGGCACCGGTCGAGGCGAAGAGCACCCCGCATTCCTCGAAGACCTCGCGGACCGCCGCGACCACGAGCATCCGGGTGGCTGCCTCGTCGGCTCCGAGCCGGGCCGACCATTCGAGGACGCCGGGGCCCGCCCAGGGCAGGTCGACGGCGTCCCGCCGGTCCACGCCGCCGCCGGGGAAGACCATCGTGCTGGGCGCGAAGGCCATCGAGGCGACCCGGCGGAGCATGAAGACCTCGACCCCGGCGGTGCCGTCGCGCACGATCATCACGGTTGCGGCCGGACGCGGCGCGACCGGCTCGGGGTGCTCGCCGGACAACCAGGCGGTCGCGGTGGCGCGCAGGTTGGGGTTGTCGGCCGTGGAGAAGTCGCGCACCATCGTGGATCCTCCGCTCAGTCCTCGACCGCGACGACGACCTCGACCTCGACCGGTGCGTCGAGGGGGAGTGAGGCGACCCCGATGGCCGACCGGGCGTGGCGACCGGCCTCGCCGAAGGCGAGGCCGAACAACTCACTGGCCCCGTTGACCACCTGCGGGACCCCGGTGAACGACGGGTCCGCGGCGACGAAGCCGACCACCTTCACCACCCGCACGACTGCGTCCAGGTCGACCACCGAGGCGATGGCCGCGATGGCGTTGAGTGCGCAGGTGGCCGCGAGTTCCTTCGCCTGGGCGGGGTCGACGAGGCCCGCACCCTCCCCCACCTTGCCCGTGGCCGGCATGCGCCCGTCGCGCACCGGCAGCTGGCCCGAGACGTAGACGTAGCGCCCGTCCCGGACCGCGGGGACGTATGCCGCGACCGGCGGCACGACCTCGGGCACGGTGAGCCCGGCGGCGGCCAGCCGGTCGGCGACGACGCTCACTGGCCGGCCTCGGACTTCGGGCGCTTGAGGTAGGCGACGAGGCCGGTCCCGTCCGGGCCGGGGACGACCTGGACGAGTTCCCACCCGTCGGCACCCCAGTTGTCGAGGATCTGCTTTGTCGCGTGGACGATGAGCGGCACCGTCGCGTACTCCCACCGGGTCATGTCGGCCACTCTAGCCAGCAGCGCATGTCACCGGAGCCCCCACCGGGACGGCTCTGCACACGGCATACGCTGTCTGCCATGTCCACCCGGCCGTCGGCGACCCGCGCGCCCGACGGCTTCCCGGGGGTCCGCCTGCACGTGGTCACCGGCAAGGGCGGCACCGGCAAGACCACGGTCGCGGCTGCGCTCGCCGTGGCCCTCGCCGCGCAGGGTCGGCGGGTGCTGCTCGCCGAGGTCGAGGACCGGCAGGGGATCAGCCAGACCTTCGACGTGCCGCCGCTACCGACGACCGAGACCCTCGTCGCGGGCGCACCGAACGGCGGCGAGGTCGTCGGGCTCTCGGTGGACGCGAAGACGGCCCTGCTCGAATACCTCCAGCTGTTCTACCGTCTGGGCCGGGCCGGCGGCGTGCTCGAGCGGTTCGGGGCCATCGACTTCGCGACGACGATCGCGCCCGGCGTGCGTGACCTGCTGCTCGTCGGCCGGGTCTACGAGGCGAGCCGACGACGCAAGGATGATCGGCATCACCGGGACAGCCGCCCCGAGGAGCTCGCCTACGACTCGATCGTCCTGGACGCCCCGCCCACGGGTCGGATCTCCCGCTTCCTCTCGGTCGGCAACGAGGTGGCCGGGTTGGCCCGGATGGGTCCGATCCACGGGCAGGCCGGCTCGATCACCGAGGTCCTGCGCTCCGGCGCCACCCGGGTGCACGTGGTGACGCTGCTCGAGGAGATGCCCGTGCAGGAGACGGCCGACGCCGTCGCCGAGTTGCGCGAACTCGGTATGCCGGTCGGGGCCGTCGTCATCAACCAGGCACGCGCCGGGCTGCTCGCCGACGCCGGCCCGGTCGATGCCGACCGCTCCCCCGCCGCGGTCGCCGACCGGATCGATCCCGACGCGCTGGCCACCGTGCTCGCCGACGACCTCGCCCTCGTGGGGTTGCCGCACACCCCGGCCCTGGTGGCCGGGCTCGTCGCCCAGGTCCGCGCCCACGCCCAGCGGGTGGCGCTCGAGGACGAGCAACTCGCGGTGCTGCACGACCTCGAGCTGCCGATCGTCACCGTGCCCTTCCTCGTCGACGGGATCGACCTCGACGCGGTCACCGAGATCGCCGGCCTTCTGCGCGACCAGGGGATGGTGCCGTGAACACTCGCGCCCCGGTCCTCGACGTCGACGCCCTCCTGGGCGACCGGCATACCCGCATCCTCGTGTGCTGCGGCTCGGGGGGGGTGGGCAAGACGACGACCGCCGCGGCCCTCGCCCTGCGCGCGGCCGAGCGGGGTCGCCGGGTCGTCGTCCTCACCATCGACCCCGCGCGGCGGCTGGCCCAGTCGCTCGGGCTCACCGAGCTCGACAACGTGCCCCGCCTCGTGACGGGGCTAGCCGACGACGCGGTCCCGGGCGGGCGGCTGGACGCGATGATGCTCGACATGAAGCGGACCTTCGACGAGGTCGTGCTCGCCCACGCCACCCCCGAGACCGCCGAGCAGATCCTCGACAATCCCTTCTACCAAGCGGTCTCCTCCTCCTTCGCCGGCACGCAGGAGTACATGGCGATGGAGAAGCTCGGTCAGCTGCGGGCCACGGCCGACCGGGAGGGCAGCTGGGACCTCATCGTCGTCGACACCCCGCCCTCGCGCTCCGCCTTGGACTTCCTCGACGCGCCCAAGCGGCTCGGGTCCTTCCTCGACGGGCGCTTCATCCGGCTCATCTCGGCGCCGGCCCGCGCCGGTGGCCGCGCCGGGCTCAAGTTCCTCAACGTGGGGATCGGGCTGGTCGCCAAGACCCTCACCACGGTGCTCGGCGGGGAGATGCTGCGCGACGTGCAGACCTTCGTCAACGCCCTCGACACGATGTTCGGCGGCTTCCGCGAACGGGCCGACCTCACCTATGCGCTCCTCAAGGACGGCGGCACCGCATTCGTCGTCGTCGCGGCCCCCGAGCGGGACGCCCTCCGCGAGGCGAGCTACTTCGTCGCGCGACTCGCCCGCGACGGTATGCCGCTCGCCGGAGTCGTCGTCAATCGGCTACAACCTCAGCCCGTTTCGGGCTTGTCGGCTGCGCGGGCGCGCGAGGCGGCCGACGAATTGGCGGCAGCGGACCGGCCGGCGGGCGCGGGCGCACTCGCCTTGCACGCGGCATTGTCCGACCTCGCAGCGCGGCATCGTAACCTGGTCCGGCGGTTCACTGCCGGTCACCCGGGCATCCCGGTGACCGAGGTGCCGGCGCTGTCCCAGGACGTGCACGACGTCGAAGGCCTGCGCGCGGTCGGGACGGCGCTCGCCGGCCGACCAGTCGCGTCCCCGCGATCGGGGTGGGCCCCGATCAGCTCGCGGTAGCCGTCTGGCCGACCTCGCCCCGGCCAGCCCCGGCCTGGGCGAACAACTGCCACCACGACGTCACCTGCGGGTTACGCCGGAGCAGGGCCCGCCGCTCCCGCTCGGTCATGCCGCCCCAGACCCCGAACTCGGTCCGGTTGTCCAGTGCGTCGGCCAGGCACTCGGCGATGACCGGGCACCGCTGGCACACGATCTTGGCCTGCTGCTGGGCCGCGCCCTTGACGAAGAGCGCATCCGGGTCCCGTGTCACGCACAAGCCCAGTGCCGCCCAATCGGCACGCATCCCCCCACGAACGACCGCTGTCGACATCAGTCCACCTTCCCCGTAGCCCCTGGCCGGGCCGGAGCTCCCACACTCCGTCCGCACACCTGAGGTTAGGTCTACCTTAAGGTTGCCCACTATGACCCGATCGGGTGGGATGCCTGAGGCGGCGGACTAGTCCGTTCGGACGAGTCGTTCGCAGGCGCCCACCCCCCCTGGATCGGTATGCCGCACCCGCCCACGACGGGGACCCCTGCGTCCGGGGCGTGGTGCGGGCACGGCATACCGGAAGGAGTGCGGGCATAGCCGACCTGATACAGCCGCCCGGGTTACCCTTGGCCCCATGTCTGGGCGGATGAACGTCGGCGGGGTCGTGAGCCTGCTCGTGGCCTTTCTCGCCGCGGCCGTCATCATGGGCTTCCTCAGCGCGGGACTGTTCATGCCGGCGGTCGGCGCGGTCGGCGCGTCCGTGCGCACCGCGATCGACCTGTTCGACTCGCTACCCGACGACTTCGCCACCTCACCGCTGGCCGAGCAGTCGGTCATCCTCGCCTCCGACGGCTCGAGGATCGCCACCCCCTATGACGAGAACCGGATCGTCGTGCCGCTCGACCAGGTCGCGCCCATCATGCGGACCGCTCAGGTCGCGATCGAGGACCACCGGTTCTACGAGCACGGCGGCGCCGACCTCCAGGGCATCCTGCGCGCCTTCGTCTCCAACCGCGCCTCGGGTGAGGTCACCGGCGGCGGTTCGACGCTCACCCAGCAGTACGTGAAGATCACCCTTCAGGAGAACGCCCTGCGCGCCGGGGACACCGCGGCCGCGAAGGCGGCGACCGCGCAGAACTACGGCCGCAAGATCCAAGAGCTCAAGTACGCGATCCAGCTCGAGAAGACCCTCACGAAGGACCAGATCCTCGAGGGCTATCTCAACCTCGTCTACTACGGTGACCGCGCCTACGGGGTCGAGGCGGCCTCCCAGCACTACTTCGGCCACGGCGCCAAGACCCTCACCCTCGTCGAGGCCGCCCTGCTCGCCGGCCTCACCCAGAACCCGGGGACGACCGACCCGGTCCACGCCCCGGACAGGGCCCTCGCGCGGCGCAACGTCGTGCTCGACCGGATGCGCGAACTGAGCCTCATCAAGGACGCCGAATGGCAGGCCGCCAGGGCGGTGCCCCTGGCGTCGATGATGCACGTGACCCCTGCCAAGAACTCGTGCCAGGCCTCGCCCTATCCGTTCTTCTGCGACTACGTGCTCCAGTGGCTGCGTCTGGACCCCAGCCTCGATCCGGCGCTCGGCACAAGCGACGCCGCCCGCATTCAGGCGATCTACCGGGGTGGCCTCACCATCCAGACGACGATCAACCCGGCGATCATGAAGAACGCCCAGGATCAGATCAACTCCCGGGTGCCGATCGGCAACAGCGAGGGCGTCGGCTCCGCGACCGCGGTGATCGACCCACGCAACGGTGGGGTTCTCGCGATCGCGCAGAACAGCACCTACAACGTCAAGCCCGCCAACCCCGGCGAGACGACGGTCAACTGGGCGGTCGACACCAAGTACGGCGCTTCGATCGGCTTCGCCTTCGGGTCGACGGCGAAGGCCTTCGCGCTCGTGACGGCGCTGGAGAACGGCATACCGGAGGGGGCGACGGTCCACGCGCGCGCGGCGAGCCCGAGCCGGGGGGCCCTGTTCACCGGCAAGGACATCCCCGGGGCCTGTGGCCTGGGGAACAGGACCTGGTCGGTGCCCAACGACATCGCGACGAGCGAACAGGACATGACCCTCGCCGAGGCGACGGCCAAGTCGATCAACACCGCCTTCGTCGCACTCGCGAGCACGCCCCCACTCGACGTATGCAAGGTCCGCGACACCGGCTACCGGATGGGGCTGCACCAGGCCAGCGGAAAGCAGATGCAGCCCTATCCGTCGGCCGTCATCCTCGGCAGCGACTCGGTGTCCCCCATGACGGTCGCCAGCGCCTACGCCACCCTCGCCAACGACGGGAAGTACTGCCCGCCCACCCCCGTGATCTCCATCGTGAAGAACGGCAAGCCGTTGCCGGTGCCCGCCTTGGGGAGCCGGTGCGAGCAGCGAGTCGATCCCGACGTCGCCCACGGCGTGTCCGACCTGCTCACGCACGTGCTCAAGCCCGGTGGCACGGCGGTGAGCAGCGCGCTCGCCGGAGGCCGACCCGCGGCGGGCAAGACGGGCACCACCGACAACAGCAACGAGACCTGGTTCGTCGGCTACACCCCCACCCTCTCGACCGCAGTCTGGGTGGGGACCCCCGACGACGTGCGCAATGCCAAGGCCCTGCACAACATCCGGCTGGCCGGCAAGTACTACCCCGTGGTCTACGGAATGAGCATCGCGGCACCGATCTGGAAGAGCATCATGGACGCCGCCCTCGCCGGCACCCCCAATGTGCCCTTCCCCGCGCCGAGCGACCACATCCTCAAGGGCGAGACGATCGACATCCCGGACGTCGCCCGGCGAAGCATCGCCGACGCCCAGGCATTGCTCCAGCAGGCCGGCTTCGGTTCGTCGGTCGCCAAGGTCTACTCCAACTACCGGGCCGGCACGGTGGTCGGCACGTCGCCGCGCGGCCAGGCGACCCGAGGCTCGGTCGTCCGGCTGCTCGTGTCCATGGGTCCGCCGCCGGCACCCCCGCCGACGGCGACCGCTCCTGCGGCGACCCCACCACCTGGCGGCTGACCGGGCTGCACCGGCGATGTCGAGAACTCTCGGCGTGGTCCGGCGCTCAGCGCGACAGGGCGGCCCGGACCGCGGCCGCCACTGCGGCACCGTCGGCACGCCCGGCCACCCGCGGCTGCAGCGCCTTCATCACGTGCCCGAGCTGCGGCATACCCGACGCCCCGGTGCTCGCGACCGCCTCGGCGACGAGGGTGGCGATCTCGGCCTCGGTGAGCTGCTGCGGCAGGTAGCCCGCGAGGACCGCGAGCTCGGCCTCCTCGGTCGCGGCGAGTTCGGGGCGACCTGCGGCCGTGTATGCCGTGGCCGCCTCGCGTCGCTTCTTGGCCTCCTTGGTGAGCACCCGCGAGACCTCCTCGTCGGAAAGCTCGCGATGGACCTTGCCGGCGACCTCTTCGGTGGTCACCGCCGTGAGCGCCATCCGAAGCGTGGCGGCCACGACGGCGTCCCGGCTGCGGATGGCGGCGGTGAGGTCGCGACGGAGGGTCTCCTTGAGGGCACTCATGGGAGCAGTCTCCCAAGCGGTATGCCGTGTTGTCGCTGCGTTTCGCGCCGATCGGATGGTCGGGCGATTGGGGGCGGGCGGCATACCGTGCGAGACTCGCGGACGTGTCGCCGCTCACCCGCACCGCACTCGGGCTCGTCGCCCTCGGGGCCGGCGGGATCGGGTATGCGAGCCTCGTCGAGCGGAACCTCTTCGTCCTGCGCCGGGTGACGGCGCCCGTGCTGCCTCCCGGGTCGCCCTCGCTGCGGGTGCTGCACCTCACCGACCTGCACCTCGTGCCGCGCCAGCGTCGCAAGATCGCCTGGGTGCGCGCGCTGGCCGCCGAGCAACCCGACCTGGTCGTCGACACCGGCGACAACATCGCCCACCCGCAGGCGGTGGCGACGGCGATGCAGGCGATGGAGCCGCTCCTGCACCTGCCGGGGGTCTTCGTCCTGGGGTCCAACGACTACTTCGCGCCGCGGCCGAAGAACCCGGGCCTCTACCTCACCGCCAACCACCGCAAGGGAGTCGGTCGGTCGCAACGGCTGCCCACCGAACGCCTCGTCCGCGGCCTCACCGACGCGGGGTGGACCGACCTGTCCAACCGTCGGGCCCGGCTCACCGTCGGAGGGCTCCCGCTCGAGTTCGTCGGCGTCGACGACCCCCACCTCGGTTACGACCGCTATGCCGCGGTCGCCGCTCCGGCGGCCGCGGATGCGGCCCTCACGGTCGGCGTCACCCATGCGCCCTATCGGCGAGTGCTCGACGGGATGACCGCCGACGGTGCCGGGCTCGTCATCGCCGGCCATACCCACGGCGGACAGCTGTGCGTGCCCGGGTGGGGAGCGCTGGTCACCAACTGCGACCTCGACACCCGCCGGGCCCGGGGGCTGTCACGCTGGTGGCCGGGCGCGGGGTCGACACCGTCCTCCGCGGCACCGGCCGGGGCGGCATACCTGCAGGTGACCGCGGGACTGGGCACCTCGCCGATGGCGCCGGTGCGCTTCGCCTGCCGCCCCGAGGCGACCCTGCTCACCCTCGCGGCTCGGGCGGCCGACTGACCTGCCGTGGTGGGCATCAGCCGGGCTTCGGCGCGGCCTCGGGGGCCACGGTCGCGCGCGGCGAGATCGATTGGGACGCAGGTATGCCGTTCGGCTATCCTCTGTCCTTGCTGCCGCAACGACCCTCGGGCTCCGAGGTACGGGTGCGGGCCACGGGGTGTGGCGCAGCTTGGTAGCGCGCTTCGTTCGGGACGAAGAGGCCGCAGGTTCAAATCCTGTCACCCCGACCAGTTGACTCAAGGGCTCTAGTGGTTCGTGTTTGGAATGTTCTGACGGTTGGCCTTCTTGAGGATGTCGTCGGCGGTTTTGGTCCACACGAACGGGTGGGCGCGGTCGTTCCAGCCGTCGATGAAGGCGCGGATCTTGGCGTTGAGGTCTTTGACCGAGCGGAACGTGCCGCGTCGGATGGCTTGGCGTTCGATGATCCCGAACCAGACCTCGACCAGGTTGAGCCAGGACCCGGAGGTCGGGGTGCAGTGGACCTGGATGCGCGGGTTGGTGGCCAACCAGTCGCGGATCTCGACGCGCTTGTGGGCGGCGTAGTTGTCCATCACCAAGTGGAGTTCACACTCGGGGTATGCGCGGGCGACTTGCTTGAGGAAGGCCAGGAACTCCTGGTGGCGGTGGCGCGGCTTGACCGCCGCGGTGACCTGACCGGTCGCGATCTCCAACGCCGCGAACAACGTGGTGGTGCCGTGCCGGACATAGTCGTGGGTGCGTCGTTCGGGTAGCCCCGGCTGCATCGGCAGCATCGGCGCGGTCCGGTCTAGGGCCTGGATCTGCGACTTCTCGTCCACACACAGCACGATCGCGTTCTCCGGTGGCGACAGATAGAGCCCGACGATGTCGGTGACCTTGCCGACCGCTGCGGGTCGGTGGAGAACTTGAACGTCTCGGCCCGCCACGGCTGCACACCCGCCTGCCGCCAGATCGCCGCGATCGTGCCGTTGCTGACCCCCAGGTGGCGGCCCAACAGCCGAGACGACCAGTGCGTCACCCCGTACTTGCGTGGCGGAGGCGCCAACGTCGTGGAAACAACCTTGCCGTAGTCGACCTCCCGCGGCCGACCCGACCGCGGGCCATCCTCCAACCCGGCGATGCGCTTGGCACCGTACCAGTCGCGCCAGCCGATCACCGTCGGACGCGACACCCCGACCCGCTCGGCGATCGCCACATTCGTCTCCCCTTCGGCGGCGAGCAACACGATCCGAGCCCGCGCCGCCAACCCCGCCCGCACCGTCGAGGACCGCGTCAACCGGGTCAGCTCCTCCCGATCACCCTCACGCAACACCAGAGCCGGAGCCGGACGATTCGCCATACCACATCTACACGAGCCACTAGCCAGCGCAGACGCGGTCAGGGCGCTTCTGCTTCTCCGTCCTCCGGGCATCACTGGGCCATCAACTCGTGAGGCGATCGGACCTCTGCACGTAATCACCTGCCCTGGGGGCGGAGCCGCGAACTGGTCGCAAGGAATGTCAGACATCATCCCTACGGTTATGCCAGAATCCCGAAGCACAAGGGAGGTACGGCATGTCCGACAAGAACCAGCCCCCGACCCCCGCGATCCCTCCACCCGCTGGCACCGACCAGGACTGGCAGGAGAAGATCGCCAAAGCCAAGGCGGCGCGAGAGCACGGCAGGGCACTGCGAGCCGGCAAGCCGACGAGCTTCCGGCTGGCCGTGGGGCGTAGCCGTTGAGCGAAGCTCCCACGCCGGTCACACGAACCCCACTCTTCACGGCACAGCACTCGGAGAGATACGCCCGCCAAGACCTCGTTCGGCGCTACCAGGAACTGACCGGGGCGAATCTGATCGTAATGATCGACCAGATCTTCCCGGACAACATGACGTACCTGGAGGAACTGCTTCATCCGCTGGAGCGCTCCAAGCCTCTTCACGTGATGCTTGCGTCCCCTGGTGGCGACGGAGAGACAGCGATTCGCATCGTCAGGGCCCTCCAGGCTCGGTGCAGTGACCTGACTATCCTCCTCCCGGACATGGCCAAGAGCGCTGCCACGATTCTGTGCCTTGGCGCCGACCGGATCATCTTCGGGCCGGGCGGTGACCTTGGCCCCGTCGATCCCCAAATGCGCTACCCGAACGGCACGCTTGCCTCCGCCAAGGAGCTCGTTGAGGCGGTCGATGAGGCAGAAAGGCGCATCACAGCCAACCCGAACACCTACCCCCTGTTCGCCAACCTGCTCGCCGAGGTCACGATGATCATGGTCGAGCAGGCACGGTCCGCCTTGGCCCGTTCGGGAGCGTTGGTCAGGGAGGCATTGTCCGCAGCAACGGGACGCACCTCTGAAGTCGTTGACACACTGGCGAGCGCTCTCCAGCTGCCCCTGATTGACGAACCCACGAGCCACTCGGCCGTCATCGGCTACGACGCGGCGAAGAGCTTCGGACTGCCCGCCGAGTCCGCGGCACCAGACTCTGTCGAGTGGGCGTTGGTGTGGGCCCTGTGGACGCGCTACTTCGCGATGGGCGCGTTCCCGGTCGGGCCGGTCGCCATCTATGAAGGCGACCGAGCGTCGCAGATCATTCTGCCCACGCCAGGGCGCCCCTAGACCAACTCGTCCAGTGCTGACCGAAGCCAACTGTCCCTCATGGTTCGAGACCGCGCCGAGGGATCCGGTGTAGCTCGTGCGGCCTTCATGGCCTCCGTGCGCGGCGCGAGAAGAAGGGCAGCGACGTCAACGGCGCAAGTCACATGATCGTTGACCTTGTGGGCGCGGTCATCGACGTCGCCGCCGCCGCCGTGAGCAATGACGAGTGATCTGGCGATGCCGGTTCACGCTGTCCGACAGCTCGTGCCGCTGGGGCTCATCGACCCGACCAAGGGCTACCCACACGGGGCTCTGAACGCTGGCCCTGCCACTGGGGGTCGGGGCCACTGGGGGTCGGGGCCACTGGTGGGCCAGCTGACGGCAACCGACTTCACAAACCATCAAATGCCCGCGTCGGACCACCGACTCCATGGGGGGTGCCGGGCGTGACGCGCGCCCCGACGCACAGGTGCGGGACGAGCGGCGGGGGGTATGCCGCTCGTCCCGCGTTACGGCCCGCCGCCCGGAGAGGTGGGGGCAGGGGCCGTAGACCGAGCCCGGCAGGCTCGGCGGCTCCCTGTGGTCGATCGTCGCGCACCGGGCGTCACCCGGGCGCAACAGTCGGCGCTGGGCCGAGGGTTGGATCGGCGAGGTGGGCTTGCTCTGGGACGCGGGGCCCACCTCGCCTAGCGTTGGACGCGGGCGCTGCCCCCGCGAGCGAGGGACTGGACCTCGGCGGCACTGGCCATCGAGGTGTCCCCTGGGGTGGTCATAGCCAGGGCGCCGTGGGCGGCGCCACACTCGACGGCCTGGCCGAGCGGCATACCCTCGAGCAGCCCGTGGATGAGACCCGAGGCGAAGCTGTCGCCGCCACCGACCCGATCGAGGATCTCCAGCCCGGGGCGATGGGTCGCCTCGACGAAGCCGCTCTCGCGCGACCAGGCGATGGCACCCCAGTCGTTCACCGTCGCCGTGCGCACGGTGCGCAGCGTGGTGGCGACGACCCCGATGGTGGGGAAGGCCGCCGCGACCTGTTCGATCATCGCTCGAAAGCCGGCGACCTCAAGCTCGGAGAGGTTCTCGTCCACCCCGGCGATCTGGAAGCCGAGGGCCGCGGAGAAGTCCTCCTCGTTGCCGATCATCACGTCGATGTAGGGCGCGAGCGCCCGGTTGACTTCCTGCGCCCGGGCCTGCCCACCGATCGACTTCCACAGGCTTGGCCGATAGTTGAGGTCATAGGAGACGACGACGCCGTGCCGCTTGGCCGCCCGCACGGCCTCGAGAGCGACCTCGGGCGTGGTGTCGGACAGGGCCGCGAAGATCCCGCCGGTATGCAGCCAGCGGACGCCGATCTCTCCGAAGACGTGGTCCCAGTCGACCTCACCCGACTGCAGGCTCCCCGTGGCCGTCCGCCCGCGATCCGACACACCGACGGCGCCGCGGACTCCGAAGCCGCGTTCGGTGAAGTTGAGTCCGTTGCGCACGGTCCGGCCGACGCCGTCATCAGCGCGCCACACGACGAACCGCTGGTCGACCCCACCCTGGAGCATGAGGTCCTCGAGCAGGAGTCCGACCTCGTTGCGGACCAGCCCGGTGACGATCGCCGTCCGCCGCCCGAAGGCCCGACGCAGCCCACGGGCGACGTTGTACTCCCCGCCGCCCTCCCACACGCGGAACGACCGGGCGGTGCGGATGCGCCCCTCGCCGGGGTCGAGTCGAAGCATGACCTCACCCAGGGAGACCTCGTCGAAGGCACATTCCTGCGCCGGACGGATGGTGAGCTCGCTCATCGTAGGGTTCCCACCTCTCGCGGACGGGCGGCATCGGCCGCAGCAACCGCTGCGACCGTCAGCTCGCGGATCCGTCCCCATTCCTGCGCCTCGACCAGGGCAGCCGGAGCCATCCACGTCCCACCGACCGCCAGCACGCTGGGCAGCGCGAGGTAGGCCGCGAGGTTGTCGAGGTCGACCCCGCCGGTGGGCACGAGGCGCAGCCCCCCGAAGGGCCCGGCGAAGGCACGCACGGCCGCGGGGCCACCGACGATGTCGGCGGGGAAGAGTTTGACGGCGTCAAGCCCCAGCGACAGTGCCCGCTGGATCTCGCTCGGCGTGGCCACCCCGGGCAAGACCGGGACCCCGAGGGTCTGGCACTCGCGCACGACGGCCGGGTCCAGCCCCGGGGAGACGACGAAGGTAGCGCCAGCTGCGACGGCGGTGTGCACCTGGGCCGCGGTGAGGACGGTCCCCGCGCCGACGACACACGCGGTATGCCGGGTGAGCAGGCGGATCGCCTCGGCCGCCGCAGGCGTCCGGAAAGTCACCTCGGCCAGCGGCAACCCGCCGGCCACGAGCGCCTCACCCAGCGGCACCGCGTGGGCGGCGTCGCGCAGGACGACGACCGGAACGATCCGGGCGTCGGCGAGGGTGTCGAAGACCTGGCTCATCGACCGAGCCACCCGCCGTCGACCGGGAGCACGACACCGTTGACGTAGTCGGACGCGTGCGAAGCGAGGAAGACGGTCGCCCCGGCAAGGTCCTCGGAGCGACCCCACCGTCCGGCAGGGATGCGGGAGACGATCGACGCGGACCGGTCGGGGTCGTCCTGCAGGGCCTGGGTGTTGTCGGTCGCGATGTAGCCCGGGGCGATCGCGTTGACGTTGACCGCGCGCGGCGCCCATTCGTTGGCCAACGCCCGGGTGAGCCCGGCAATCCCGGACTTCGACGACGTGTAGCCCGGAACGTTGATCCCGCCCTGGAAGCTCAACAACGACGCCGTGAACACGATCTTCCCCCAGCCGCGTTCGATCATCGGCGAGGCGAGCGCCTGTGTGAAGGCGAACTGGCTCGTGAGATTGACGGTGAGCACCCGCTCGAACTCCGCAAGGTCGTGCTCGACGGCCGGCTCCCGATAGATCGTCCCCGCGTTGTTCACGAGGATGTCGACCTGCTCCTCGGCGGTGAGCCGACGCCCCAGCTCGGTCACCGCCGCAACGTCCGCGAAGTCGCACGCGTGACCGCGGAACGACCTGCCGTATGCCGTGACCGCCGCCTCGACGGCGCTGCCGGACGGCTCGAGCTGCGCGCTCACACCGATGATGTCGGCACCGGCTTCGGCCAGCGCAGCCGCCATCGCGAGGCCGATGCCTCGGCGGGCCCCGGTGACGACCGCCGTGAGACCGGTGAGGTCGAAGGCCCGGTTCATGCCGCACCTCCCACCGTGCAGTCGACGAGCACCTTCATGACCCCGCCGCCGGCCTCGAGCCGGGCGAAGGCCTCGGCGGCCTCCGGCAACGGGTAGACGGCCGTGATGAGTGCGGCGAGGCGTTCGCCCTGTTCCGCGAGCAGCGCCGCGGCGGCCTCGAAGTCGACCCGCTCGTAGACCCGGGCTCCGACGAGTTCGAGCTCGCGCCAGAAGAACCGGTGCAGGTTCACCGGCCGTGGCTGGGGGTGGATGGCGACGAGGACGAGCCGCCCGCGGGTGGCGAGAGCCTCGACCGCGGCGTCGATCCCGGGCTGGACCCCGGAGACCTCGAAGGCCACCTCGACGCCGGCTCCGTCGGTCCACGCGAGCACGTGTGCGGCGAGGTCGGTCGTGGTCGGGTCGACCGTCGCGACCCCGAGTCGCTCGAGCAGCGCGCGACGACTCGCGTCCGGTTCGGATACGAGCACCTCGACGTCCCGCTTGAGGGCACCCAGGGCGATGAGCGCCCCGATCGGACCGCCCCCCACGACGAGCACGTGTTGGCCGGGCTGCAACCGAGCCCGACCGAGGTCGTGCAGAGCGACCGCGAGCGGCTCGACGAGCGCAGCCGTCCGCAGGTCCAACCCCGCGGGCAGCGCGACGAGCGTCTTCGCCGGGACGACCCATTCGTTCTGCAGCGCGCCGGGCGAGTCGATCCCGATGAAGACGAGCCGATGGCAGATGTGCGAATGGCCCGCGCGGCAGGCCGGGCACTCGCCGCACCACTGGAGCGGCATGACCGTCACGGCATCGCCGACCGACCATTCGGTGACGTCCGGGCCTACCTCGCTCACCACTCCGGACATCTCGTGACCGATGACCGCGGGCATCGTCACCCGGGCGTCCATGTGCCCGTGGAAGATGTGCAGGTCGGTCCCGCAGATGCCCGTGTAGTGGACAGCCACCCGAACCTCACCTGGCCCGGGGGTGCCGAGCTCCGTGGTGATGTGGCCGATCTGGCCCGCCCCACGGTATTGCGCTGCGATCACGCGAACTCCTTAGACACAGTGTTGTTTCCGACAGACGGAGAGCCTCGGCGGGGCCGGCGGCCGCCCCCGCGACCTCCACCCAACCGTCGGCCGTTTCGATCAGGACAGGCCCAGGCCCGGCGACAGTCCGGCGTGGACCTCGTCGGCCGCCGCCCAGAATTCCTCGGGGATCTCCGCTCCCAGCCAGGCCAGCGAGGACTCGACGTATGCCGCCCGGCTGAGTCCGCCCACGACGCTCGCCACCGCGGGGTGGCGCAACGGGAACTGGATCGCGGCCGCCGGCAGAGTCGTCCCGTATTCGCGGGCCAGTGCCGCGAGCCGCCGGGCGGCGTCGAGCAACTCGGCCGGAGCCGGACCGTAGTCGAAGTGCGCCTGCGGGCTCGGTTCGTCGCGAGCGAGCAGGCCGGAGTTGAACGGCGCGGCCGCGACGATCCGTGCCCCGTGCGCGAGGGCTGCCTCCACGAGCGGGGCACCCGAGCGGTCGAGCAGCGTCCACCGGCCGGCGAGCATGACGACGTCGAGGGCGACCTCGCACTGCGTGAGCAGGTGCAGCGGCGCCTGCCACTGGTTCATCCCCACACCGATCGCACCGACGATGCCCTCCTCACGCATCCGGGCCAGCTCGGGCAGCGCCTCGGTCCGGGTCTGCTCGACGAAGTCGTCGGGGTCGTGGACGAAGACGATGTCGACCCGGTCCACCCCGAGTCGCCCGAGGCTCTCCTCGAGCGACCGGCGCACTCCAGCAGCCGAATAGTCCAGCACGCGGGTGAACGTGTCGGGCGTGTCGAAGGCGTTCGCGAGATCCGAGCCGGTGGGGTGCGGGTTGGGCACGAGCAGGCGACCGACCTTCGTCGACAGCACGTAGTCCGCGCGCGGCTTGTCCGCGAGCGCAGCGCCGAGACGCCGCTCGGACAGCCCGACGCCGTAGTGCGGAGCGGTGTCGAAGTAGCGCATCCCCGCGTCCCACGCGGCCTCGACGCAGCCACGCGCCTGCTCCTCGGGGACGACCCGGTAGAGGTTGCCGATACTCGCCGAGCCGAAGCCGAAGACCGACACGGCCAGGTCGGCGCCGATCGGGCGCTGGGGCACGAGGGCGCTCATCGGAGGCCGTACCACGAGGTCGCGGTGCCGCCGAGGATCGCGTCGGCGTGCGCGGGGGCCAAATCGGCGACGAGCTGCTCGTTGGCGGCCCAGACCTGCCGGTAACCGCCCGCGAGCAGACAGACCGGCCAGTCGGACCCCGCCATCACCCGGTCGGGACCGAAGGCGTCGAGGACGCGCGCGGCATACGGCTGCAGATCGGCGACGGACCACGCGGTCGCAGCCTCGGTGACCATCCCGGAGAGCTTGCAGGCGACGTTCGGCGAGGCGGCGAGCCGACCCACGTGGGTGCTCCACGGCTCGAGCTCGCGCGCGGCGATGCCCGGCTTGCCCAGGTGGGAGAGGACGAACCTGCCCCGAGGTGTCCGCTCGACTGCCTCGCTCGCGGCCGGCAGCTGCGAGCGGGTGACGAGCAGGTCGAAGACGAGCCCCGCGTCGGCGACGGCCGCGAGACCGCGCAGCACCTCGGGACGGGTGAGCCACTGCGGATCGGGCTCGAGCTGGACCTGGTGACGGACCCCGACGAGACGGTCGCCGCCGGGCAGCTCGCGCAACCCGGCGATCCGGTCGGCGACGTCGACGGCGGTGAGGTCCACCCAGCCGACGACGCCGCGCACGAGCGGGTGCGCAGCGGCGATCGCGAGGAACTCCCCCGTCTCGGGCTCGACGTTGATGGTCTCGACGAGGACCGTCCCGGTGACGCCGGCCGCCGCCAGCTCGGGTTCGAGCTCGGCCAACGTGAAGGTGCGCGCGATCACCGGGAAGTCGGCCGTCCAGCCCTGCGGGCGGACCCCAAGATCCCAGAGGTGATGGTGCGAGTCGATCCGCTCGCTCCCCCGAGGGTTCGACGACTCGGTCGACGTGTCAGTCGGCAGCTCACTCGACAGCTCAGTCGACATGGAAGACCTCCTCCATCGGCGCCCAGTGCTCGCCCGGCCCTGCGGTCTCGACCGGCTGCTGGCAAGGGTCGGTGTGCGTCCACCACTCCTGGGTGACCGGGTCGGCCGCCAACCGGGCCAGATCTGCGGCGAGGTCCTCCCCCACGTATTCGAAGTAGGAGAACAGCAGGCCGTCGCGCAGGAAGATCGAGTAGTTGTGGATGTTCGAGTCCGCGATTTGCGCGAGGACCGCTGGCCATACCGCGGCATGCAGTCGCCGGTACTCCGCCTCCATCTCCGGCCGAACCCTGATGACCGAACCCACGCGCGTCATGAGGGCCGCCTCCGCAACCGGTCGAATCCCCCGTCGACGGACAGCACGGCTCCGGTCGTCGAACCGGCCAGCGGCGAGACGAGATAGGCCACCGCATGCGCCACCTCGTCGACGGTGACGAGCCGGCCGTGCGGTTGGCGGGCGTTGAGCGCGGCCAGCTCCGCCTCGGGGTCGGCGGCCCGGGCCAGCAGTCCGCGGACGAACGGCGTGTCGGCCGTCCCCGGGCTCACCGCGTTGACCCGGATGCCGTCCGGAAGGTGGTCGGCGGCCATCGCGAGGGTGAGCGCGTGCACCGCCCCCTTGCTGGCGGAGTATGCCGCGCGGTCCTGCAGTCCGGTGGTCGCGGCGATCGAGCTCACGTTGACGATCGCGGCATACCTCGAGGAGCGCAAGGCGGGCAGAGCGGCTCGGGTGACCCGGACGAGGCCGACGACGTTGACGTCGAGGACGCGGCTCCATTCGTCGTCGGGGGTGCTCTCGACGGTGCCGACCGAGGCCATCCCCACGTTGTTGACGAGCAGGTCGAGTCCACCGAACGTGTCGACGACCTGCGCGACGGCCGCGCGGACCTGCGCGTCGTCGGTGACGTCGGCAAGCGCGACGAGGTGGTCGTGTCCGGGCGGCGGCGGCTGTCGATCGAGGATGGCCGTGCGGGCTCCCGCTGCGGCAAGCGTGTCGGCGACGGCGAGACCGATTCCCGAGGAACCGCCGGTGACGAGGGCCACGAGGCCGCTGAGCTCGCCCATCATGCCGCCCCGACAACCTGGCGCTGACGACCGAGGCCGTCGATCTCGACCACGACGACGTCGCCAGGCCGCAGGAACGGCGCGCCCGGTCGGCCGAGGGCGACACCGGCCGGCGTGCCCGTGTTGATGACGTCGCCCGGGTAGAGCGTCATGAACTGGGAGACGTAGGCAACCAGCTCACCCACCGGGAAGATCATGTTGCCGGTGTTGCCGTCCTGCATGAGGATCCCGTTGACCCACAGGCGCATCCCGAGCCTCTGCGGGTCGCCCACCTCGTCGGCGGTCACGAGCCACGGCCCGAGCGGGTTGAAGGTCGCCGCGTTCTTGCCCTTGTCCCACTGGCCGCCGCGCTCGAGTTGGAAGGCGCGCTCGGACACGTCGTGGCTGATCGTGTAGCCCGCGATCACCGCGGCAGCCGCGTGGGCCGAGGGCAGGTATGCCGCCCGCTCACCGATGACGACGGCGAGCTCGACCTCCCAGTCGGTCTTCGTGCTCCCGCGCGGCACGAGCACCGTGTCGTGCGCGCCCACGACGGTGTCGGCCGCCTTCATGAACAGGATGGGTTCGGCCGGGATCGGGGATCCGGTCTCGGCCGCGTGGTCGCGGTAGTTGAGACCGACGCACACGATCTTCCCGATGCCCGCCACCGGGGGGCCGAAACGCTCTGGTTCGATCGGCGCGTCGATCGAACCGGCCTCGACCGCCGCCCGCAGATCGTCGAGGGTTTCGCAGGTGAGGGAGCGGGCGTCGAGGTCCTCCCATCGACCGGAGAGGTCGTGCCACCGCCCACCGATGTGCACGGCTGGGCGTTCGGCGCCGGGTGGGCCGACGCGGGCGAGCTTCATCGCGGGTGCTCCTGCGCTGGGGTTTTCGGGTTCAGGTGCGTGGCTTGCCGGGGACCCGAGGATCGCCGGGGAGTGCGGATGTCCTAGGAGTTGCTCGGAATGGCGTGCGGACCCCCGGTCGAGGTCAGTCGACGACCCAGTCGGGGTGGTCGGCGGCCAGGGTGGGGGCGTAGGCGAGGACCCGACGCACGTGGGTGGTCGCCACCCGGCGGGCCTCGGTCACATCGCCGCGGTTCACGGCGTCGGCGATCGCGACGTGCTCGTCGAAGACCTCACTGAGCGCAGTCGCACGAGGGATGCTCACGCGCCGTACCCGGTCGAGGTGGACCTTGAGCGGGCGCAGCAACTCCCAGGACCGGGCGTGCCCGCTCGCGGCGAACAGGGCCGCGTGGAATCTCTCGTCCGTCGCGAAGAATTCATCGGTGTCACCGCGGAGCATGGCCTCCTGCTGACGCGGGAGGACGCGCAGGGCCGTGGACAGGTCAGCGTCCGTGTTCGCGCACAGCTCGCCCAGGACGGCGAGTTCGAGGTTCTCGCGCACGAACTGAGCCTCGCGAACCTCGGACATCCGAATGGCGGCGACCCGGGTGCCGACCTGCGGGACCACGGTGACCAGGCCGCTGTCGGCGAGCCGGGCCAGCGCCTCGCGAACGGGGGTCCGGCTCACCCCGAGGGCGGCCGTGAGGTCATGCTCGGAGATGACGGCCCCCGGAGTGAGCCGGAGCTCCCGGATCGCCTCGACGAGCTCGGCATGGACCCGGTCGGAGACCCGGTCCCGGCGGGCGGACCGGTTCACCGGGCCGAGCCCAGGGCCGACTCCGCCGCCCAAGCCGGGCGAGATCTCGAGCGCGTGTGCGGCTTCCACACCTTCAGTATGCCCTCTCCCATACTTGTATGCAAGTGTCCCAGCGCCTCTCGTCGTCGCCTCGTGCGCTTCGCGGGCTCTGCGCCGCCACACATCGTGTGACCTGGCGTGGGTGGGGACAGGCGCCAGCTCACACGATCCCGCCGAAGGGCGCCGGGGGGTGGTTCCGGTGGCCGCAGGCCCGAGGCATTGGCCCCGGGCCTGCGGCAGGCCCCTGACCGGCCCGCACGACAGTGCCGCCGGCGCCCGGACCTACGTGTCGTGGATCTGGATGTTGCCGCCGACGATCACCTGGCCGAGTCCCGCCTGGTAACGGTCCAGGACGCTGAGTTCGAACGCGTCCTTGGTCCCCGGTTCACCGAGGTCGACCAGATGCAGCCGGAAGCGAAGCCTCTCGCCATTGAGGTCCACGAGACCCCACACCCAGGCCTGGGTGAGGTCGTCGCTCTGCCAGATGCCCTGGATGGTGCTCGTGTTGAGCTGGATCGGAAGGACGTGGTCGTTCACCTCGAGATGCCCTTCGGGCAACCCTTGACGGGTCATGAAAGTGAAGCCGGCAGTCCCGAAGCCTCCCTCGACGAGCTGCTTCATCCCGCCGGTGACCTTGCCTCGGCTCGAGCGGAATACCTCGATCGGGCGTTGCGTGGTCTGGCACTCGGCGACCGAGATCGTCTTGACGATGGCCCACTGGCCATCGACGACCCGGACGTCGGAGTCGGTCGTGAACACTCCGTCGGGCAGGAACACCGTCACCAGATAGGTCCCGGGGAGCAGGCCTTGGAAGCTTCCCGCCGTGGTCTCCCTGGGCAGGCTCGGGAGGTTGGCGAGGATGCCGGGCACGTTCACCTCGGAGATCCGCACCCGCAGTCCGGACACCGGCCCACCGGTGGCGATGTCGAGGACGACGACATCCGCGCCGCCGAGGCAGACGTTGCCGAAGTCGACCGAGTCGACGGTCAGACCACTGCGGACCCGCACCGCGCGACTGCCTCCGGGGGGAGCCGTCTGCCGCCACCCCTCCCGCTGTTGTTCGGTCACGGTGTACTGACCGGGACGCACCCCGACGAAGGCGTAGCCGCCGTCCGCGCCGGTGTGCAGCGACGTGGCGTCGGCATCGGCCGCGGTCGACGTGATGACCCAATCGGACAGCCCGGGGTCACCCACTCCGGAACCGTCGACGGCTCGGTCATCGAACTTCCGGCCTTGGATCACACCCGGACGCCAGTTGGCGAAGTCCACGCCGGTCCTCGACTGCCCCGACGTCAATTCGACCCGGTGGCCGCCCGTCGAGGGATAGGACTGGGTCCAGCCCGCTCGGGCGGCCTCCGACACCGCGTAGCCGCCCGGCCGGAGCCCGGTAAAGGCGTAGGAGCCGTCTGCTCCTGTGGTCAGGCTGACGCTGTCGTTCGACCCTTCGCGCGTGGCGGTGATCGACCAGCCGGCCAGGCCCGGGTCGCCCTCGGGGGACCCGTCCGCGTCCATGTCCTCGACCTTGCTGCCGGCGATGGTGACGGGGCGGTAGTTCCCGAAGTCGAGGCCACCGATCACGCGATCGACCACCGTGACCGTGTCCGGCGTGGCGCTGGCGACGCCCCCTTCGGCGATCCCGATGGTCACGCCCGCAGGGGCCTGGGATTGGACCCAACCGTCCTTGGGATCCTCGGACACCGAGTAATAGCCATGACTGATCGCCGGATTCACATTCGCGTCGAGAACGAATTCGTAGCTCCCGTCGACGGCGGTCGTGGTCGTTGCCACGACCGAACCGTCGAGCCGAAGTCGAATCGTGAACCCAGCGACGCCCGGCTCGCCCGGGTCGCGGCTTCCGTCTCCGTCGAGGTCCTCGTACTTCGTGCCGGCGAGGTGCGGCATGGGTCCGGGGGCCACACCCGCGTGCTGACTGAAATTGCCGCAGAACATGCCGATGAAGTTTCCGTCGGGACCGATTCGCACGGTCACCGGTCCGGTAGTGCCATAGCTGGGCGTGAAGGCGTCGACGAAGGAGACATGATCGGCGGCGCACGGTGTGCGCGGGCTATGCGGATCGTTGGAACACCAAGCCCATCTCCGGTCCTTGACGGCGGCCGAGGTCGTCGAGACCACCGGCGCCCAGAGCATGAAGTTACGGTCGAATCGGCCCTGGCTGGAACTGAGGTCGTTCACGTACAAGTCATGCAGGCCCGAGCCGGGCAGGAAGTCCTCGAGCGCGATGTAGGGGCTGTGCAGGCAGTCCCCGGTGGCGTAGATCGAGGTCGAGTCGCCGACGACGTTCTGCAGGTAGCACGCGTAGTCGCGCTCGTCCGGAAATGGCGGAGCAGCCGCGAAAGCCGGCCCTACGCCGACCCCCAGCATGGCGATGGTCGCCAATCCGACACTCATGGCACGTCGATGCATTTGCCCTCCCATGGGCGGCATGTTTGTGGTTTGCGATAGGCATCGACCGGTCGAACTCGAGTATGCACACCACCAACCAAGAGCGCTATTCGAGAAGGGTGACGAATATCGCACCGACGCACTTCTCCCGCACGGGCGTCCCCCAAAAATGGGACGCGCGAAGAGTTCATTCCGGCGAGGCCGTGCGCGACGAAATCACGACTGCCACACACATCGTGTGACCGCGCGCAGGTGGGGACCGGTGCCAGTTCACACGATGTCGCGCGAGAGCGAGAGCGGGTGAACGAGCCCAGCCGGGCTCGAGCGACGAGCGCCTAGGCGAGCGGTCCCAACTTGAAGCCGGCCAGCTCGTTGGCAGGACGGCGCTCCCCGGCGTGCTGCCCGGCGAAGGCCGCCGTGCCGTCCGTGCCGCAGATGGCCGTGATGACCACCGGGCCACCCGGATGCTGGGAGATCCACGAGGTGAGGTCGTAGACCGACCCGCTGATCGCCGACCAGCAGGACGACGCGGAGTTGTGCGCCCGCACCATGTCCATCGTGTAGCTGCCCGCCGCGGGTGCCGCTGTCGTGGAGCCCGACTTCGTGGTCGCGCCCGCGGCGCTCGTCGCACCGCCGGAGCTACCCGTGGCGGGCGTCGCTGCGACCGAGGACGTCGCTGCAGTCGAGGACGTCGCCGCGATGCGTCCGGACCAGACCGCTGTCGCTCCGCTGTGCCCGACGAGCACCGTCACGCCGAGCGTCGCGACGGCGAGCAGCCCGGCGAGGAAGCCGGCCACGGTCGTCGCCGTCCCACCTCCAGAGGACGGGCCGTCGCCACCCGGGACAGCCGCGCGACGCGCCCTCGAGGCGGCCCGCCGGACGAGGAGGAACCACACGAGCGCGACTACGAAGAGCATCACGGCGACCGGCGGGAGCCGCTCGCCCCATTCGGCGTGCTCGCGCGGCATACCCACCCGACGGGCGAGTGCCTCGCCGGACTGCTCGGCGACCACCGACGCGCCGACCCCGGCGGCCAGGGCAGCCAAGGTGAGCCACCCGAATCGCAGCCGCCAGCGCGCCACCACGAGCAGGAGGAGGACGCCGAAGGCACCCAGGGGCAGCAGGACGACGGCCGCGTGCACGACCAGCGGGTGCACGGGCAGCCCGGCGATGGTGTCGAAGATCCCGTCAGTGGGCAGCGCTCGCATGGTTGAACGCTAACCGACAAGCCTGCTGCCGCCCGAACGGATCGCCCGGAAGGGCAGCAGACCCTGTACCAAGGTCGTGCGATGTGATCCAATGATCGCGGCTCGGGGGAGCAGCCACACCGGAGGGGAATCCACCATGATCACACTCGCGCGCCGCGCCGCGCTCGCAGCAGGGCTCGCGCTCGGCCTCATGCTCACGACCGCCGGCCAGGCCGGCGCCATCACCGGAGGCACTGCCGACGGTTCGGGCCACCCGAGCGTCGGCTTGCTCATGTTCTACGAGGACGGCACGCGGTATCGCTGCACGGCCACGCTCGTCACGCCGACCGTCCTGCTCACCGCCGCACACTGCACCGCGGGCACGATGGACAAGACGATCGTCACCTTCGAGTCCGACATCGCCGCGGAGGCACCGAGCAACCTGCCGCGGGCGGCTGACGACCCGGGCAACGGGACAACGTCGACCGGCTACGGCCAGACCGGCATGTTCACGGACTCGCTCCACCGCACCTGGTATGCCGGCACCCCGCATGCCCACCCGGCATACAGCGACTTCACCGACATGGACAACTGGAACGACGTCGGCGTCGTCGTGCTCGACGTTCCGGTCAGCGGGATCACCCCGTCCGCGATCGCGGCGCGCAACGCCCTCGACGCGGTCGGCCAGCCGACGCTCAACAAGACCCTCTTCACGATCGTCGGCTACGGCACCGAGGTCCGCAAGCCCGACGGCGGCGCGCAGAAGCCGACGCCCCAGTCCTATCCCCTGGTGCGTCGCGTCGCCGAGGCTCCCGGACAGAAGCTCACCCCGCAGATCCTCCAGGTCAACGGCAACATCCACGACACCCGCGGCACCGGAGGATCCTGCTTCGGCGACTCGGGTGGCCCGACCTTCCTCACGGGCAAGGTGGTCACGGTGACGAGCTACGGCTACACCGAGAACTGCCGCTACCTCGACGGGCTCCAGCGCGTCGACATCCCGGTGGTGCAGGACTGGCTCGCCAGCTATGGGGTTCGCCCGTGACCGGGTGACCCACCCGGTCACGGGACGGGGCGGCATACCTGCGGGTATGCCGCCCCGCCGCATGTCCGGCGCGCGCTGGCGAGGCGGCGAAGAACACGCTCCCGAGGTATGCCGCCGGTTCGCCGGACGTGGCAGGCTCGAGCTCATGAAGAGCACCATGCAGACCCCGTCCCTGCTCATCTCACAGATGATGCGTTACGGCACGACCGTGCACGCCAATCAACGGATCTACACGTGGACCGGCACCGAGGCCCGGTCCATCTCCTTCAAGGAGGTGGGCGAGAAGGCCGCCCAACTCGCCCATGCCCTGCGCGGCCTGGGCATCGAGGGCGACCAGCGGGTGGCCACCTTCATGTGGAACAACGCCGAACATGCGATCGCCTATCTCGCCGTCCCGTCGATGGGTGCCGTCCTGCACGCGCTCAACATCCGGCTCTTCCCGCCGCAGATCATCTATTGCGCCACGCACGCGAACAACCAGGTGGTGATCGTCGACAACTCGCTGGCCAAGCCTTTCGCCGGATTGCTGCCGCACCTCACGACCATCCACGACGTCATCGTCAACGGCCCGATCGACGAGGAGACCCGCGCAGCCCTCGCGGCCCCGGCGCACATCCGGGGTGTGCACGATTTCGAGGAGTTGCTCGCCGGACAGCCGACGACCTTCGACTGGCCCGAGGACATCGACGAGGACGACGCGTCCTCCATGTGCTACACCTCGGGCACGACCGGTCACCCCAAGGGTGTCGCCTATTCGCACCGCTCCAACTACCTGCACGCGACGGCCGTGCAGAGCGCGCTGGGCATCCACCAGGGCGACCGGATGCTCGTCGTCGTGCCGCTCTTCCACGCCAACGCCTGGGGTTTCCCCTACATCGCGATGATCGCCGGGGCCAGCCTCGTCATGCCCGACCGGTTCCTCCAGGCCGAACCGCTCGCCGCGATGATCTCCCAGGTCAAGGTGACCGTGGGCGCCGGAGTCCCGACGATCTGGAACGACCTGCTCCACCACCTCGAGGGAAGCCCCGTCGACGTCTCGACCTGTCGGATGCTCATGGTCGGCGGCTCGGCCGCCCCGCCCGCTCTCATGCGCGCCTTCCAGGAGCACCACGGCATCGAGATCGTGCACGGCTGGGGGATGACCGAGATGTCGCCGGTCGGTTCGCTCGCGATCCCGCCCACCGAGGTCGAGGTCGGCAGCGACGAATACTGGCGCTACCGCGCCGCCCAGGGCCGGCTGCTCACGGGGGTCGAAGCCCGGCTCGTCGGTCCCGACGGGGAGCTGCAGCCGTGGGACGGCGCCGCAGTCGGCGAGCTCGAGGTGCGTGGCCCGTGGATCACCGGCACCTACTACACCAACGGTGCGGAGTCCGAGGCCAGCCTTCGCGAGATCGCCGAGAAGTTCACCGACGGCTGGCTGCGCACCGGCGACGTCGGCACACTCACCCCCGACGGCTTCCTCGTGCTCACCGACCGGGCCAAGGACGTCATCAAGTCCGGCGGCGAGTGGATCTCCTCGGTCGACCTGGAGAACCTCATCATGGCCCACCCCGCCGTGCGCGAGGCCTCGGTCATCGGGGTCCCCGACACCAAGTGGGGCGAGCGTCCCCTCGCGAGCATCGTCTTCAAGGAGGAGGGGGCGGCAACCGTCGAGCAGGTCCGAGACTGGCTCGCCGACAAGCTCCCTCGCTGGCAGCTGCCCGAGCGCTGGGCGGTCATCGACGAGGTTCCCAAGACGAGCGTGGGCAAGTTCGACAAGAAGGTCCTGCGCCAGCGCTTCGCCGACGGCGAGCTCGAGGTCGAGACGATCGGCTGAGCGCCCGCCCCGGCGCCTGGCGGCAGCCATCGACAGGTATGCCGGGTGGTCACCTCGCGAGGTGACTACCCGGCATACGCCGTGTCGGGTCCAGGGACCCGCTCAGCCCTTGAGCTCGGGGAACATGTCGTCGCGCCACTCCTGCCCGATCGGCGTGATCTCGCCGTTTGCCACCTGCTCCTCGCGGGAGCGCAGCTCCACGCGGCGGATCTTGCCCGAGATGGTCTTGGGCAACTCGGCGAACTCGATCCGGCGCACCCGCTGCCAGGGCTGCAGGTGCTCGCGGGCATAGGCGAGGATCGACCGGGCCGTGTCGGCGTCGGGCGCGTGACCGGGCGCCAGCATGAGGTAGGCCTTGGGCACGGCCAGGCGCAGCTCGTCGGGCGCCGGCACGACGGCGGCCTCGACGACCGCCGGGTGCTCGATGAGCACCGACTCCAGCTCGAAGGGGCTGATCTTGAAGTCGCTCGCCTTGAAGACGTCGTCGGTGCGCCCTACGTAGGTGATGTAGCCGTCGGCGTCGATGCTCGCAACGTCCCCCGTGTGGTACCACCCGCCGGCCATCGCCTCGGCGTTGCGCTCCGGGTCGCCCTGGTAGCCGGTCATGAGCGAGAGCGGGTGGACGGACAGGTCGAAGCAGATCTCGCCTTCCTCGTCCGTGCGCTGACCGGTGATCGGGTCGACGAGCACGACCGGCTGCCCCGGCAGCGGCCGCCCCATCGAACCGGGTTTGAGCACGGATCCGGGCGTATTCCCCACGGCCGCAGTCATCTCGGTCTGCCCGTAGCCGTCACGCAGGGTAAGGCCCCACGCCTTGGCGACCTGGTCGATGACCTCGGGGTTGAGCGGCTCCCCGGCACCGATGACCTCCCGCAACGAGCCCGGGCCGCCGGAGAGGTCGGCGTTGATGAGCATCCGCCACACCGTCGGTGGGGCGCAGAAGGTCGTCACGCGGTTGGTGCGCAGTTGCCCGAGCAGAGCCGCCGCGTCGAACCGCGTGTAGTTGTAGATGAAGACGGTCGCCTCGGCGATCCACGGCGAGAAGAAGCAGGACCACGCGTGCTTGGCCCAGCCGGGCGAGGAGATGTTGAGGTGGACGTCGCCGGGTCGCAGCCCGAGCCAGAACATCGTCGCGAGGTGCCCGACCGGATAAGACACCTGGGTGTGCTCGACGAGTTTGGGCCGGCTCGTCGTGCCAGAGGTGAAGTAGAGCAACAGCCGGTCGGCCGGTGCGGTGCCCGGGTGCGGGGTCGGTTCGGCGTCGAGCTCGTATGCCGCCCGCAGATCGGCCCAGCCGGGCACCTCGCCGACGGCGATCCGCGAATAGCCGCCGGGGACCTCGTCGAACTTCGCGCACTGGTCGGGGTTGGTCACGACGTGCCGGGCACCGCCGCGGGCGATCCGGTCGGCGAGGTCGGCGGGACCGGCCGCAGTCGTCGTCGGCATGATGACCGCGCCGAGCTTCATCACGGCCAGCATGCAGTCCCAGAGCTCGACCTGGTTGCCCAGCATGAGCAGGACGGGGTCGCCCTTGGCAACCCCCTGAGAAGCCAACCACGCGGCCACCTGGTCGGAGCGCCCTGCCAGCTCCGCGAAGCTGCGGATCTGGCTCGTGCCGTCCTCTTCGACGATGACGAGGGCCGATCGGTCGTTTCCGCGGGCGATGACGTCGAACCAGTCGACCGCCCAGTTGAAGGTCGGGCCGACGTCCGGCCAGCGGAACTCAGCCACGGCACGGGTGTGGTCGCCGCGCAGTGACAGCAGGTGATCTCGGGCTTCGCGGTACCGCTCTGTCGCAGTCGTCATAGGCACACTCTGCCGACCGAGGGACTGAAGCGCATCAGGAGGGCGCGCGTCCAGCCCGACATCCCACAGGGGACCGGGGCGCAGTCCCGCGCGGTTCAACGAAGGACGTAGGTGTCCCGGTTGATGTCGAACCCGGCCCCGCTCGTCGCGTCGGTGCAATGCATCCCGTCGGTCTGGCTCACGCAGGTGATCGAGCCGATCCGCATCGACGCACCGTAGGCGAGGGCCACCGACGCCGGCCGTCCCGCGGGGGTGATCTGCGCAGCGCCGGGCTGACCGTTCCACCACGTGGCTGGAGAGCCCACGGCGTCGGTGCCCACGAGGGCGTCGCTCACGCAGCCGAGTCCGGACTTCCCCCGGTCCAGATAAGTGCCGTGCCCCCAGTCGAAGTCACAGGTCGCCGGTTTGGGCGGGAGCTTCCAGGTCTGCACGAGGACGTCGCATCGGATGCTCACCGCCCCGGCGTCGATCGTGGCGGCGCACACGATGTTGCCCGTGGGGCTCGCCCACGCGGTGAAGTCGTGTCCGCTCGCGTCGATGACCGGTCCAGGGGTCGCGCTCTGGCTCGCGTTGCTCGTCGTCGCCGCGGTCGACTGCGGCGGGGGCACGGTGACGACGACCGTGTTCGTGATCGGCGCCTGGGCCGACCCGATGCCACAACCGGACAGGAGCGTGGCGGTCCCCAACGCCGCGACGAGTATGCCGCGCCTGCGCGCGTTCCCGAGCGCGCCGCTCCCTCGCCGATGGCTCACCTGCGGGGTCACCCGACGAGCAACTCGGCGATCTGGACGGTGTTGAGGGCGGCGCCCTTGCGCAGGTTGTCGTTGCTCACGAAGAGCACGAGCCCGCGGCCGTCGTCGACGGAGAGGTCGGTGCGGATCCGACCCACGAAGGAGGGGTCGGCACCGGCCGCCATGAGCGGGGTGGGCACGTCGGCGAGTTCGACTCCCGGCGCCTCGGCGAGCAACTCCCGGGCGCGGTCGGGTGTGATCGGGCGCTCGAACTCGGCGTTGATCGACAGCGAGTGCCCGGTGAAGACCGGCACGCGCACACACGTCCCAGCGACGCGCAGGTCAGGCAGGTCGAGGATCTTGCGCGACTCGTTGCGCAGCTTGCGCTCCTCGTCGGTCTCCTCGCTGCCGTCGTCGAGCAACGACCCGGCCAAGGCCACCACGTCGAAGGCGATGGGCGCGACGTACTTCTCGGGTGCACCGAGGTCGACTGCGCGGCCGTCGTGGGTGAGCCCCTCGATCTCACCCGCTGCCACCCCAGCGCGGACCTGGTCGGCCAGCTCGCGCACCCCGGCGAGCCCCGAGCCGGACACCGCCTGGTAGGTGGACACCACGAGCCGCACCAGGCCCGCCTCCCGTGCGAGCGGCTTGAGCACCGGCATGAAGGCCATGGTCGTGCAGTTGGGGTTGGCGATGATCCCCTTGGGGGTATGCCGTGCCGCCTCCGGGTTGACCTCGGAGACGACGAGCGGCACGTCGGGGTCCATCCGCCAGGCGGAGGAGTTGTCGATGACGGTGACTCCGGCTGCGGCGAAGCGCGGCGCCTGGGCGCGCGAGGTGGTGGCCCCGGCGGAGAAGATCGCGATCTCCAGCCCCGTGGGGTCGGCCGTGGCGGCGTCCTCGACGAGGATCTCCCGCCCCTGCCAGCTGATCGTCGTGCCAGCCGACCGCGAGGAGGCGAACAACCGTAGCTCGCCCACCGGGAAGTCCCGCTCGGCGAGGATCCGAAGGACCACTCCCCCGACCTGGCCGGTCGCTCCGACAATCCCGACATTGACCAGACGCCGCGAATCGGCCGGTGCAACAGGTGAGTTGGACGCCGTTGTCATCGGCCCGTCCCTCCGTAGACGATGGCCTCGCCCTCCGTGGAGTCGAGTTCGAAAGCCGTGTGGGCCGCGCGGACTGCAGCGTCGAGCTGGTCGGCCCGAGTCACCACCGAGATGCGGATCTCGGAG
>JAKPEG010000196.1 GCA_029552065.1 Actinomycetes bacterium | reverse complement strand
GATCGCCGTGTGCTGGACCGCGCTCGGACTGCCGAGCATCGAGCTGGCCCGGCTGGGTCCCGGGGCGCTCGTCGTCGCCGGGCTTGTCCTCGTGCTCGCCGGGCAGGTGGGCCTGCTGCGCCGCCGTCGCCGCCGGCGCTGACGCCGCGTGCGTCGTCACCGCCGCTGACGGCTCACCCCCGCAGGAGCCGCCGGGCGTCCGCTGCCAGCGGCCAGCCGTCCAATGCGTCGAGTGACACCCAGGAGGCCGCCGACGTCGTCCCGTCGACGTCGTGGACGACCGGGTCGACCGGATCCGGGCAGTCGGCGGCGAAGACGAGCCGCACGGCGTGGAAGTCCTCGAGGCGACCATCCGGGGCTCGGCCGACCCAATGGGCGACGAGGGTCGTGAGGTAGCCCGTCGGGTCGATCCGCTGCCCAGTCTCCTCGAACACCTCGCGGTGAAGGGCGGCGATCGGCGTCTCCCCCGGGTCGACACCCCCTCCGGGCAGGGTCCACCACCCCGCGAGATTGGTCCGGGCCGACAGTTGGGCGAGCAGGACGCCGCGCGAGCTGCGGACCAGGGCCGCCACCGCCAACCGCTGCACCGACACGGGCACCTCCCCCGGGTGCACGACGAGGTGGGCGTCGCGGCCGGGCATCCGGGTGGTCGGCGCAGGATCTGCGTCGGTCAGCGGGACCGCGTCGACGAGCAGGGTCGTGCATCCCTTGGTCGGATCGTGCTCCACCCCCGTCTCCTCGAGCACACGCAGGCCTGCGCGCCACATCGTGTCGACCGGATGCTCGCCATGCCCGAGCGGCCGGTCGAGCAGGACCCGGCCGGCACCGTCGTGGGCACGCACCCGGATCTCGCTCACCCGGATCTCGTTCACCCGGCGGCGCGCCCCCCGGCCGCGATCGCCCGCGCATATTCCGCCTCGGCCAGCTCGACGACCCGCGACCAGTCCTGCGTCGGTGGCACCGAGCGGTTGTATGCCGCCATTCGCTGCCGCACCGACGGGTGCACGGCGAGCGTGGTGAGCCGGGCGACCATCTCGTCGTCGTCGGCGGCGAGGAAGCCGTTGACGTCGTCGCGGACGAACTCCGAGACCCCCGACCCGGCGCGACCGACGACCGGCAGGCCCAGGGTGCGGGCCTCGAGCGCCGCGATACCGAAGGACTCGAGCACGGCGGGTGAGACGTAGACGTCGCTCACGGCATACCGTGCCTTGACGACCTCGCGCGGCACCCGGCCCGCGAGCGTCACCCAGCCCTGAGCGTCCCGCTCGGCGATGGCCCGCTCGAGCTTGGCCCGGTCGGGCCCGTCGCCGAGGATCTCCAACCGGACGTCGGCACGTGGCGCCGCCGAACGCACCCGCGCCATGAGTTCGACGAGTGCGAGCGGTCTCTTCCGGGCGGCCAGCCGCATCGCCGTGACGAAGCGCACGACCCCGTCCTCGAGCAGCGGACGAGCGGGTGCGCGCCAGGCTTCGACGTCGATTCCGTTGGGCAGCACCGTGACCTGGCGTCCGCGGACGACCCGCCGCAGGGGTGCCGCGGCGACCTCGGACACGGCATTCATCGCCACGCCCGCCTCCGCCCACCGGCGGACGATCCCGAGGAGCGAGACGGGTGTCTCGATCTTGTGGAGCACCGAGTGCCAGGTCATCGTCGTGGGCAGCCCGATCCGAGTGACGAGGAAGCCGCAGTCGCTGGCGAAGGGGCTCACCACGCCCATGTGCACGTGGGCGACGTCGAAGCCGGCCAGCGCCTTGCCCAGGCCACGCGTCGCGAGCGGGTTGACGAGCAGCTGGCGGGGCAGGTTGACCCCGAGCCGGTGCACCTCGACCCCGTCGACGAGCTCGGTCTCGCGGTAGCCCACCGACCCCGGGGTGAGCGTGAACACCTCGACCTCGTGCCCACGCGCGACGAGCCGGGCGGTGAGGTCGTGGACCTGGACCTCGATCCCCCCGAGGCGCGGCAGGTAGCAGTCGGTGAGCATGGCGATCCGCACCGGCATACTCTCCCACGATGGCCCCTCGAACCCTGCTCGCCCTGCACGCGCACCCCGACGACGAGGCCCTGCTCACCGGGGGCACCCTCGCGCGCGCCGCCGACGAGGGTCACCGGGTGGTCCTCGTCACCGCGACCGACGGAGCGCTCGGGCTCACCTCCGGCCGGTATGCCGGTGAACTCGCCGCCGTGCGTGCGGCCGAGTTGCGGGCGAGCGCCGCGATCCTCGGGGTCGCCCGGGTCGAGCAGCTGAGCTATGCCGACAGCGGCCTGGGACCGCGGGTCCTCCCCGACCCGCCCGGGCAGGTGCGCTTCGTCCGGGCGGACGTCGACGAGGTCGCCGCCGCGGTCGCCGAGCTGCTGCGCGAGGAGTCGGTCGACGTGCTGCTCTCCTACGACATCAACGGCGGCTACGGCCATCCCGACCACGTCCAGGTGCATCGGGTCGGCCGGCGGGCTGCCGAACTCGCGCCGGGTGTGCGACTGCTCGAGGTGGCGGTCTCCCCCCGCGTCGCCCGGGTGATGAAACCCCGGCATGTGCGGCTGGAGACCCCGGCGCCGGTCACCCACGTGCTCGACACCACGGCATACCTCGACCGCAAGCGCCGGGCGATCCGCGCGCACGCGTCGCAGTTGCACTCCGACGGACCGGTGCCCCGCAACGTGGACCTGCTCACCCGGTTGCCCGAGCGGGTCGTGCGTCGATCGCTGGGCATCGAGCGGTTCGCCGAGCCGGCCGCGCCCCTGCGGCCGGGTGAGCCACCCGCCGACGCCGTCTTCCCCGTGGACTGAGCGGGCCGGGCCCGCCGGGACGGGTCAGTCGGGACGGTCAGTCGGGGTGCCGGCGGACGAGCATGATCGGGGTCATCTCGTCGTCCTGCCCCATGGGGTTGTCCAGCAGGATCGCGCGGGCCTGCGCGCGGGTCACCGGCACGCCGCGGCTCGCGCCGAGGACCTCGACGTTGATGTTGTTGCCGTCGATGATGACGGTCGGGACGCCATAGCTGTCCTCGATCCGCTGGCAGTAGTCGTCCGGCCGGGCCGGGCCGATCATCGCGAACTCGTCGAACGGCGCGAGGGCGTCGGGGTTGAAACCGTCGATCTCGGAGATCCGGTTGCCGGCGATCCGGTAGAAGTCACCGTGGCGTCCGAACACCCGCGTGACCGCCCCGCCGACCATCGCGGCCATCATCCGCAGGTATCCGGTCTGCCAGATCGCCACCTGCATCTTCTCGGGGCGCGAGTATCCGATGTCGTTGTCGTACTTCTTCACGCCCTTGACGATGAACTTGGCCAGCGGCGAGGCCTTGACGACGTCGATGTGGACGACCCGGCCCTGGGAGATGGTGACGACCTTCTCCGAGATCGCGATCCAGTCCCCGGCGCGATAGAGCGGGACGACCTGGCTCTCGATGATGGGATCGAGTGGCTCGAGGATGCCGATGAGATGGGTCTTCACCCCGATCCGATCCCACCGCGTCCCCGCCGCGTCGATCGTGAGCTCGTGGTCTTTGGCCATGCCGGTCAGCCTATGCCGTGCAGCTCGAAGCGCTGGATCCACAGCTGGCTCACGAGGATTCGCCAGTAGACGAGCGCGTCGATCCGCTCCGCCCCCGCGAGCCACCGGTCGTAGGACGCGAGCAGGGTGGGCTGGTCGAACAGACCGTGCTCGGCGAGCGCGGGGCTGGCGAAGACCTCGCGGATGCGGGGGGCGTTGTGCCGCATCCAACCGGCCTCGGGGTTGGTGAAGCCGATCTTCGAGCGGCGCAACCGGTTGAGTTCGGGCATCTTGCCCTTCATCGCGTTGCGGTAGACGTAACGCGTCCAGCCGCCCTTGATCTTCTGGTCGATGGGGAGGCTGAAGACGTGCTCGACGAGCTCGGAGTCGAGGAAAGGCACCCGTGACTCGAGCGAGAAGGCCATTGAGTTCTTGTCCTCGTAGCGCAGCAGGTTGGGCGTCGAATAGCGCGTGACGTCCTGGGAGAGGCGCTCGTTGAGGTTGTGGCTGTAGCCGAAGGTGATGTCCTTGAAGCCCTGCAACCCCGGTCCGAGGAAGGGACGCATCGTCATCCCCTCCCCTTTGACGAGCTGCTCGATCCGTTGGAGGTACTGCTTGTAGAACACCGGTATGCCGCGCACCCCCTCGGCGAGCGCGCGCCCGTAGGCGCGTTGCCCCATCGCACTCTGCAGATAGGTGCGGAAGTAGGGGAGGTAGCCGGCGAGGATCTCGTCGCCGCCGTTGCCCGAGAGGGACACCTTCACGTGCTTGGCGGCCTCGCGGAAGACCGAGTAGTAGGCATAGGGGGCCGAGGAGATCGTCGGTTCCTCCTGGGTGAATACCCACGGCATGATCTCGGCCCAGAACTCGTCCGGGTTGGGATAGGAGTAGACCGGCGTCGACCCGGCGAAACGCTCCACCTCGTGGATGTAGCGGGTCTCGTCGATGGTCTCGCCCGGGAAGAGCGCCGAGAAGGTGAACAGCTTGCCCTCGGTGTGGGTGTCCTCGCCCGAGCGGACCAGGTGGGCGCCGACCCCCACGACCCCGGAGGAGTCGAGCCCGCCGGAGAGGTTGAAACCCAACGGCACGTCGGCGATGAGATGGCGGCGCATGACCTTCTCGAAAACCGCACCGAACTCCTCGGCATAGTCCTCGTCGCTGCGCGAGGGCCCGAACTCGGGGTTGAACTCGAGCTGCCAATAGCGCCGGGTGGTGATCCGCCCGTCCTCGACGAGCAGGTAGTGCCCGGGGAGCAGCCGCTGCACGCCGCCGAAGAAGGTCTGCTCGTCGCTGTCGTGGACCCGGAACCGCAGGAACCGGGCCAGCGCCTCGGCGTTGACGACCTTGGGCACGCCCGGGATGAGCATGAGCGCCTTGATCTCCGACGCGAAGGCGAAGAAGGGGGCCTGCACGTAGTAGAGCGGCTTGATCCCGAGCCGGTCCCGACCGACGAACAACCGGGTGGTCACCGTGTCGTAGAGGGCGAAGGCGAACATGCCGAGCAGGTGGGTGAGGACGTCCTCACCCCACTCTTGGTAGCCCACGAGGATGACCTCGGTGTCCGACTGCGTGTGGAACCGGTGGCCCAGGCCGGTGAGCTGCGCCTTGAGCTCGCGGTAGTTGTAGATCTCGCCGTTGAAGACGACGACGAGGCGTCGGTCCTCGCTCCACATCGGCTGGTCGGCCTCGGTCGAGGTGTCGATGATGCTCAGCCGCCGATGTCCCAGGCCCACCTGCCGGTCGAGGAAGATGCCCTCGCCGTCGGGTCCGCGGTGGGCGAGGGAGTCAGTCATCCGCTGCAGGAGGTCACGGTCGGTGCTCCCGTGGAAACCCGCGATCCCGCACACAGCCTGCGCTCCTTCGTCACGACGACGCGACGGACTCGGGCCCGCCGCGAGGGTCTAGCCTGCCACGGCCGCCCCGGCTCACTCCCACTCGATGGTGCCCGGCGGTTTGCTCGTCACATCGAGGACGACCCGGTTGACCTCGCGCACCTCGTTGGTGATCCGCCCTGAGATCCGGGCGAGCACGTCATAGGGCACCCGGGTCCAGTCGGCGGTCATCGCGTCCTCGGAGGACACCGGTCGCAGGACGATCGGGTGGCCGTAGGTGCGTCCGTCGCCCTGCACACCCACCGACCGCACGTCGGCGAGCAGGACGACCGGGCACTGCCAGATCTCCCGGTCGAGGCCGGCGGCGGTCAGTTCTTCGCGGACGATCGCGTCGGCCGCACGCAGCACCTCGAGCCGATCGGCGGTCACCTCGCCGATGATCCGGACGCCGAGCCCGGGCCCCGGGAAGGGCTGGCGCCACACGATCGTCTCCGGCACGCCGAGCTCCAGGCCCACCTGGCGCACCTCGTCCTTGAACAGCGCCCGCAGGGGCTCCACGAGGGTGAAGCGCAGGTCCTCGGGCAGCCCGCCGACGTTGTGGTGGCTCTTGATGTTGGCCGCGCCCTCGCCTCCGCCGGACTCGACGACGTCGGGATAGAGGGTGCCCTGGACGAGGAACTCGATGGGGTGCCCCTCGGCCTGCGCCGAACCCACCACGTCTCGGGCGGCCTGCTCGAAGACCCGGATGAACTGCTCTCCGATGGCCTTGCGCTTGGCTTCGGGGTCGGTGAGCCCCGCGAGCGCGCGCAGGAAGCGCTCGCGCGCGTCGACGACCACCAGCCGCACCCCGGTGGCCGCGACGAACTCCTTCTCGACCTGTTCGGCCTCCCCCTCGCGCAGGAGCCCGTGGTCGACGAAGACGCAGGTGAGCTGGTCGCCGACGGCGCGCTGGACGAGGGCGGCCGCGACCGAGGAGTCGACCCCACCGGACAGGGCGCACAGGACGGCCGATTGCCCGACCTGGGCGCGCACCGAGTCGACGAGCGATCCGACGACGTTGGCCGGCGTCCAGTCCGGCGCGATTCCGGCCCCCTGCCAGAGGAAGTTCTCGAGCACCCGCTGGCCGTATGCCGTGTGCAGCACCTCGGGATGCCACTGCACCCCGAACAACCGCCGGGCGGGGTCCTCGATGCCCGCGACCGGGGCACCGGGGCTGGCTGCCGTCACCCGCATCCCCGGAGGGGCCGCCGTCACGGAGTCGCCGTGGCTCATCCACACCGACTGCTCGGCGGGCAGCCCCGCGAAGAGCACCGAATCGGTGCTCACCGTCGCCGGGGTGTGGCCGTATTCGCCGGTCCCCGTGTGCGCGACGGTGCCGCCGAGGGCCTGGGCCATCGCCTGGAAGCCGTAGCAGAGGCCGAGGACCGGAACCCCGGCGGCCAGGAGCGCGGGGTCGAGCGCGGGTGCGCCCGCGGCATACACGCTGGCCGGGCCGCCCGAGAGGATGACCGCGGCCGGGTCGCGCGCGAGCATGGTCGCGACCGGCATCGTATGCGGGACGACCTCGCTGTAGACCCGTGCCTCGCGCACCCGCCGGGCGATGAGTTGGGCGTATTGGGCGCCGAAGTCGACGACGAGGACCGGCCGGGAGCCGAGGGTGTCCGTCACGCGCCCGAGCCTATCCGCGATGGACGGCGCGTCCCTGCGCCGCGGTGGGTGACGGCGAGCCGGCCGAGGCCTCCCCGGTTGTCTGGCCGGTTACCCCCTGGGCGATGGTCGTGAGCTCGCGCCGGACCCATCGGTGGGCCGGGTCGCTGCGGTAGCGCGCGTGCCAGGCCAGGTGAATCGGCAGCGGATCCGCGGGAAACGGCACGGACGTGTGCGCGAGGCCGATGAGCGTGGTCCGGCCCAGCAGGCTCGGTGCCGTGGCCAGCAGAGGCGTGCCGCGGACGAAGGCGCCCATGCAGTCGAAGGCGGGCACGAACACCCGGAACCGGCGCCGTATGCCGCCCCGTTCCGCCTCCTCGTCGAAGGCCAGCCTGCGCTGGTCCTCGTAGCGGACGGTGGCGTGCTCGGCGGCGAGGTAGTCGACCAAACCGCGCGGCTCCGGCCGGACCTCGGCGTCGTAGAAGACCCGGTAACGGTCGCTGAACAGGTGCAGGTGGAGGATGTCCTCCCCCTGGGGTGGCCTCGGCGAGAGCACGAGCTGGACCTGGTCGCTGCGCAGCATCGACGTGGACGGCACCCCCGAGGGCACCACGCGCACGGCCAGGCCGGGGGCACGGCTGCGGACCCGGGCGAGCAGGGCGGGCAGGAGCAGGTCCCGCTGGAGGGCGTTGGCCGCGATGGTGAAGGTCGCCTCCCATTGGCCCGGGTCGAAGGCGCCGACCCGGGGGAACTGGGACAGCTCGGCGAGCAGCTCCCGCGCCCGCTGGGCGAGATCCTCGGCGCGGCGGGTCGGCACGACGCCCCGCCCGGAGCGGACGAACAGCTGGTCGTCGACCACCCCGCGGAGCCGCTCCACCTGATGGCTCACCGCCGACTGGCTCACTCCGAGCCGATGCGCCGCCGCGGTGATACCACCTGCCTCGATGACGGCCACGAGCGTCTGGAGGAGGCCGACATCGATCACCGATCGATCGATTCCGCTCATGAATGCCATCATCGCAGGCCCGTTGTCCGGTCCCGGCGGCCCGGTCATACTCGCGTCACCGAAAGGACGGTGGGCAGACGTGCGAGCGAATCAGACGACGATCCCGGGGACCACTCCCTTCGACGGGGAGGAGGCGCGCCGGGGCTACCAGCTCAACAAGATGTGCTACTCGTTCAACTCGGCCGAGAACCGCGCGGCCTTCCTCGCCGACCCCGAGGCCTACATGCGGTCCTACCAGCTCGACGACGCGCAGGTGGCCGCGGTGAAGTCCCTCCAGGTGCTCGACATGTTGGCCGCCGGCGGCAACGCCTACTACCTGGCGAAGCTGGCCGGGATCTACGGGCTGGACATGCAGGACATCGGGGCCCAACAGACCGGCATGACCAAGGACGAGTTCAAGGCCAGGTTGGTGGCGGCCAACGACCAGGAGGGGGACGCCTGATGGCTTCCATCGTCGGCGGCCTGGCCGTCTCACACATCCCGGCGATCGGCGGCGCTATCGCCAAGGGCCTGCAGGCCGACCCCTATTGGGCCCCGTTCTTCGACGGCTTCCCGCCAGTGCACCGGTGGCTCGCGCAGGCCACGCCCGACATCGCCGTGGTCTTCTACAACGACCACGGGCTCAACTTCTTCCTCGACAAGATGCCGACCTTCGCGGTCGGGGCGGCCGCACACTACGCCAACGCCGACGAGGGATGGGGCATCCCCACCCTGCCGCCGGTCGACGGCAACCAGGACCTGTCCTGGCATCTCATCGAGCACCTCGTCGCCGCCGAGTTCGACATCGTCACCTGCCAGGAGATGCTCGTCGACCACGCTCTCACGCTCCCGCTCAAGCTCTTCTGGCCCGACCAGGAGGTCGCTCCGGTCCAGGTGGTGCCGATCTGCATCAACACCGTGCAGTTCCCGCTGCCGACGACCCACCGCACCTATCGGCTCGGCGAAGCGGTCGGGCAGGCGATCCGCTCCTGGGACTCCGACAAGCGGGTCGTCGTCATGGGCACCGGCGGGCTCAGCCACCAACTCGAGGGCGAGCGTGCCGGGCACATCAACAAGAAGTTCGACCAGGAATGCCTCGCGAGCATCGTCTCGGACCCGCAGTGGCTCACCCAGTTCAGCGACCGCGAGCTCGTCTCCCTCGCCGGCACGCAGGGGGTCGAGGTGCTCAACTGGCTGGCGATGCGAGCGGCCCTCGGCGCGGCCGACGGACCCATCCGCGAGGTCCACCGCAACTACCACATCCCGATCTCCAACACCGCGACCGGGCTGCTCGTCCTCGAGCCCGCAGCCTGACCGAGCCCTGCCGGTCGAGGTGTCCTAACCGCCGAAGTAGACCCGGGCGAGCACGGCCTTGGTCTCGGCGGTCACCCGACGTTCGGCGACGAAGGGTGCGACCGGAACGAATCCGCTGAGCAGGTGCAGGACGATCCGCTGGAGCGGCCAGGCGAGCTTCAACCCGAGGTTGGCGATCGACCCGGCGTAGATCATGTAGATGAAGCCGTGGACATAGGACCAGTTGCGGGTGAACCAGTTGTCCTGGTGGAAGCCGTACTTCAACACCATCTCGGCGAGCAGGACGAACAGGGCCACCCCGGCGACCATCGCCATCACCCGGTAGATGCCCAGTGCCTGACGGATCTGCGTGGGCTTGGCCAGGTTGGTCGGGTACATGCTCACAGCGGGGCTCCTGCTGTCGGTGCGGTTGTCGGTGCGGTCGGTGCGGAATCGCCCTCTCGGGCCACGGCACGACGGTAGTCCTCGCGCACCATCTTCACCCACATCCACCCGACGAAGACGGCGAAGGCCCACCACTGCAGGGCGTATGCCGCGTTGCGCAGGGTGAGCCCGCCGGTGGTCAGCGGCGGCGGGACCCGCTCCATCGCACCGGTGGCACCTGCGGCAGAAGAGCCGGCCGGCCCGACGTCACCGGGGTCGGGCGTCTCGGAGATCGCGAAGAGGAAGGCGTTGTAGACCTCGCCGCCCCAGTCGTTGAGCAGTGCCCCCACGGACACCGCGGCGACCTCCCCGGCCTGAGGGGGACGCCGCGGCGTGCCCGGTCCCTCGGTCGGGGCGAGGCTGCCCACGAGGGTGAGCGTCGCCGACGGCCCCGGCCCCGTCGACGTTGCCGACCCCGCCGACGGGGGGAGGGCGGCGGGGTGACTGGTGACGAAGCCGCGGACCACCGGGATCCGGGCACCGGTCGCCTCGACGACGAAGGGTTCCAGCACCCAGTAACCCTCGACGCCCGCGAGCCGGCGGTCGAGCACCCACACGCGGCGGGCCGGCTCGTAGTGGCCGACCGCGGTGAGCCGCTGGTTGGACCCGTCCGCGGGGAAGGCGGTGTGCGGCTGCAGGTATGCCGTGAGCGCGATCACCGGTCGCTCGTTCGCCTCGCGCAGGGCGTCGGCGACACCGTTGGCCTCGGCCACCCGGTACTGCCAGATGCCGAGCCACACCATCCCGACGGCGAGGGCGACGACGACGGCGAGCCAGCCCAGCCATCGAGGGGTGAGGGCGGTCCGCAGCACCCTCCCAGGCTAGACGCCATACCCTCCGGTCAACGCCAGCCCAGCCGGGCGGCGACCAGGCGTGCACCCACCCGCGGGTATGCCGCCTCCAGTCGCCGCAGCGGGTCGAAGGCGCTCGGCCCGACCGACGCGGGCTCGGCGAACAGGGTGAAGTCGAGATCCGACCATCCGTCGCGGCGCGCGCGCCCGTCAGCCCTCGATGAGGATCACGTGCAGGGTGCGGGGGCCGTGGACGCCCTCGACCCGGTCGAGTTCGATGTCGCTCGTCGCGCTCGGCCCGGAGATCCAGGTGAGCGGACGCGGCATACCGGCCGTCTCGTCGCGGTCGACCGCGGGTCGCAGCCGGGCGACCGCCTCGGGCACGTCGTGGACGACCTGGTCGGCGCGCACGACACACACGTGTAGGTCGGGCACGAGCGAGAGTGCTCGCCGGCCCTGGTCCGGGCCGTGGTCCAGGACGATCGTGCCGGTCGTCGCGATGCTCACCGCCGAGGCGGTGACGACCGCGTCGACGGCGTCGAGCCCCCCGTTGGACAGCGCGTCGTCGGCGACCACCAGGATCCCGTCCGGAAGCGCCGACGTCCAGGCCGCGGGGAGCCCGGCGGGGACGAGCACCGACTGTGCGGTCCGCAGCGCGTCGCCGATGGCCGCACCCTCCCCCCCGGGTGCCACCCGCACGACGGCCGCCTTGTAGTCCACGACGTTCTCGACGAACAGCTCGACCGTCTCGGCGCGGCCCGGCGAGACCTGTTCGACGCGGGGCGCATCGCCCCGGGCGCCGAGGGGCCGGCCGACGTCGGTGACCGCTGCCCGCACCCGGGCGAGGATCTCTGCGCGGGCGGTGCTCATGAGGGGTCTCCCTTGTCGCGCGCGTCCCACCAGTCGCGGAAGGTCTGGGTGGGTGGGTTGGGCAGGTCGCGGACGCTCAGCCAGCCGGCGAAGGGTCCGGGCAGGTGCCGGACGGTCCGGCCCGACAACACTCGTCCGCCGAGGGTGGCTGCCCGCTGCACCTTCTCGAGCCGGCGACTGTCGCCGAACATCCACGCGAGTGCCTTCATCGCGCGTGCCTCGGCCGAGGTCCGCCCGCTCTCGTCGACGACCTGGGCTCGCAGTTTGACGAGCAGGGTGGGGATGTCGATGCGCATCGGGCAGGCCTCGAAGCAGGCACCACAGAGCGACGAGGCATAGGGCAGCGACTTGTCGATGTCGCTCGCGGTGCCACGCAGCTGCGGGTTGAGGATCGAACCGATCGGACCGGGATAGACCGAGCCGTAGGCATGGCCACCGGCCCGCTCGTAGACCGGACAGACGTTGAGGCAGGCCGAGCATCGGATGCAGCGAAGCGCTTGGCGCCCAACGGGATCGGCGAGCACATGAGTGCGGCCGTTGTCGACGAGCACGACGTGGACCTGTTGCGGACCGTCGCCTGGATGTACCCCCGTCCACATCGACGTGTAGGGGTTCATCCGCTCGCCGGTCGAGGAACGGGGCAGCAGCTGGAGGAAGGTGCCCAGGTCCTGCCAGGTCGGCAGGACCTTCTCGATCCCGACCACCGAGACGAGCGTCTCGGGCAGGGTGAGGCACATCCGGCCGTTGCCCTCGGACTCGACGACGACCAGGGTGCCCGTGTCGGCGATGGCGAAGTTCGCCCCCGACACCGCGACCTTGGCCCGGAGGAACTTCTCCCGCAGGTGCAGCCTGGCCGCCTCGGCCAGTCGGCGGGGCTCGTCGGTGAGGTCCTCGGGCGCGGGACGGCCGACGAGGTGCATCTCCCGGCGGAAGATCTCGCGGATCTCCGAGCGGTTGCGGTGGATGGCCGGCACGAGGATGTGCGAGGGCCGGTCGTGACCGAGTTGGACGATGAGTTCGGCGAGGTCGGTCTCCCAAGCGCGGATCCCCGCGGCCTCGAGGGCCTCGTTGAGCTCGATCTCCTGGGTCGCCATCGACTTGACCTTCACCACCTCGTCGGCGCCCGTGGCCTTGGCGATGTCCACGACGATCTGGCAGGCCTCCGCGGCGTCGCGGGCCCAGTGGACCTGGGCCCCGTTGGCCACGAGGTTGGTCTCCAACTGCTCGAGGTATGCCGCGAGGTGGGTGAGTACCTCGTCCTTGGCCTGCGAGCCGGCCAGGCGCAAGTCCTCCCACTGGGGCAGTTCGGCGACGACCTTGGCGCGCTTGGCCCGAATGACCCCGGTCGCGTGGGCGAGGTTGCGCCGCTGCTGGGTGTTGGCGAGGGCGGTCCGGGCGGCCTTCGGGAACTTCGGCATGCCGACGAAGGTCGGGGTGGTCCGCTGCAGCGGGCCCGGTGTGGTCGTCGTCATGCGGGGTCTTCCTCGGTCGAGGCGAGCACTTCGGCGAGGTGCAGGGTGCGCACCCCGGCGCGCTGGCGGGACAGCACCCCGCCCATGTTCATGAGGCACATGTTGTCGCCGGCGACGAGCACCTCGGCGCCGGTCTCGCGCACGTGGCGCACCTTGTCGGTGGCCATCGCGATCGACACGTCGGAGTTCTTCAGCGAGAAGGTACCCCCGAAGCCGCAGCACTCCTGCTGGTGGGGCAGTTCGACGAAGGTCAGCCCACGCACCGCCTTGAGCAGCCGCTGCGGCCGGTCGCCGACGCCGGCGACCCGCAGCGAGTGGCAGGTGGGATGGAAGGTCACCCGGTGGGGGAAGTAGGCCCCCACGTCGGTGACCCCGAGGACGTCGACGAGGAACTCGGACAGGTCGAAGACCTTGGCCGAGAGCGCGTCCACCCGCCGGCCCAGCGCCGCGTCGCCCTCGCGCGCGGCGAGGTCGTGGTGCTGGTGACGGATCGCCCCCACGCACGACCCGGTGGGCGCGACGACGGCGTCGTATGCCGCGAAGGTGTCGACAAAGCCGCGCACGAGGGGGACGGCCTCGGCGGCATACCCGGTGTTCGTGAAGATCTGACCGCAACAGGTCTGCTTGCGCGGGAACTCGACCCGGCAACCGAGCCGTTCGAGGACCTTCACGGTGGCGATCGGCGTGCCGGGCCACATCGTGTCGTTGTAGCAGGCGGCGAAGAGGGCGACGGTCACCCCCTTGCCCACCTGGGAGAGCTCGGTCATCGGTGTGGCCGTCATGTCAGAACCTCGGGAGCATCCAGGAGAGGACGGGGGTCGATTGCAGTCCTACCAGCAGGCAGAGGACGACGAGCAGGCCGACGCTCCACAGGACGACCTTGCGGAAGATGTCGGACTCGCGGCCCACCAAGCCGACCGCGGTGGCCGCGATCGTGAGGTTCTGTGGACTGATCATCTTGCCCACGACTCCACCGGCCGTGTTGGCGGCGACGAGGAGTGTCTGGTCGATCCCGGCAGCCTTCGCGGCGGTCTGCTGGAGGGTGGCGAAGAGGGCATTGGCCGAGGTGTCCGACCCGGTGACCGCGGTGCCGATCCAGCCGAGGATCGGCGAGAAGAAGGCGAAGGCCGCGCCGGTGCCGGCGATCCACGTGCCGAGGGTGATGGTGAGGCCGGAGAGGTTCATCACGTAGGCGAGGGCGAGCACCGAGGCGACCGTGAGGAAGGCCCAGCGCATCTTGTATGCCGTGTCCCGCACCTCCTTGGCCCAGGCCCCGGCCGAGACGCCGTAGACGGCCGCGGTGACCATCCCGCAGATGAGCAGGCTCGTGCCCGGAGAGGACAGCCAGGGGAAGGTGTAGACCGTCGAGGAGTTCTTCGCCCCACTCGCGGTGAGGACCTGGCCGTCGAGGCCGGGCCAGCCGATCTTCACGTCGGTCGAGGCCAGCCACGCCTTCACCGGGTCGACGAGCTTGGCGACCGAGAAGATCGCGATGACGAGCAGGTAGGGGAACAGGGCCATGGTGATCCGCCCGGGGGTGAGCGCCCGGGCGCGGGCTTCGAGGTCGGCTTGGGAGACGGCATACTGCGCGGTCGCCGCGGAGCCACCGGCCGGGCCGGCCGAAGAGCCGGAGCCGCCCCCGACGAGGGCAAGTTCGCGCTCGACCGCGAGTGCGGCAGTCGCCTCGTCCTTGCCGACCGGCTTCCAGAAGCGCAGGAAGACGACGGCGGCGGCCAGACCGACGAGCGAGGCGATGATGTCGGTGAGCTCGACCGAGATGTAGCTCGCGGAGATCCACTGTCCGACGGCGAAGGCGACCCCCACGACGACCGCGACCGGCCAGGTCTGGCGCACGCCGCGGCGGCCGTCGACCATGAGGACGAGCAGCAGAGGCACGAGGCAGGCGAGCACCGGGGTCTGGTGGCCGACGTAGGCGCCGATCTGCTGGTAGGGGATCTTCGTGAGGTTGCCGGCGGTGATGATCGGGGTGCCGATGGCGCCGAAGGCCACCGGTGCCGTGTTGGCGAGCAGGACGACGGCCGCGGCGCGCAGTGGGCTGAAGCCCAACGCCATGAGCATGACACCGGTGATGGCGACCGGTGCGCCGAAACCGGCGAGCGCCTCGAGCAGGCCCCCGAAGCAGAAGGCGATGATGATCGCCTGGATCCGCGGGTCGTCGGAGATGAGATGGAAGGTCGCGCGCAGGTCCTCGAAGCGCCCGCTCGCGACTGTGACCTGGTAGAGGACAATCGCCGTGAAGACGATCCACATGATGGGGAACAGGCCGTAGACGCCGCCCTCGGCGGCCGAGGCCACGGCGAGCCCGACCGGCATCTTGAAGAAGATCGCCGCGACGAGGATCGCGACGAGCACGGCGGCGAGGCCGGCCCAGTGCGCCTTCCAGCGCAGCCAGCCGAGGGTGACGAAGACGGTGAGCAGGGGTAGCAGCGCGATGAGCGCCGAGGCGACGAGGCTGCCGCCGACGGGCGCGAGTTGTGGGGTGTAGGCGTCGGCGACGATGCCGATCGAGCTGGTCATGCGGGCTCCTGGGTCGACGGGGCGAGTCGGGTGGTTCGCCGCGGTGGGAGGTGCGATGCAGGTGCCGATCTTTGGTCAGACCATTAGGTCTTGACAGGACGGTAGAGGTCAGACCATTCTCGGTCAACCCCCTCGGGTCGGGGTTGACCCCTGATCTGAGCCGGACGGCATACCGACCGCGCCGAACGGTCGCCGATTGGCCCAACGGTCGCCGGTTGTCCGAACGGTCGCCGGTTGCCCGAACTGTCGCACGCAGAGAGTGAGGACGCAGTGACGGACCTGCACGACCGGCCACGCAGCAGCGAGGACGCGTCGGAGCGCAACGGGCTGCGCGCCTTCGAGGTGGTGCTCGGCTGGGTCGAGGAGCGCATCCTCGCTGGCGAGCTCCGAGTCGGCGACCAGCTGCCGGCCGAGCGCGAGCTCGCGCGCCGACTCGATGTGAGCCGCGCGGCCGTTCGCGAGGCGGTGCGCACGCTGCAGGCGCAGGGCGTGGTCCGTTCGGCGGTCGGTGCCGGCGGGGCCGGCGGGACCACGGTGACCGCGGTGCCCGCGCGGGCGCTCATGCGGCTGTTGCGGCTGCACGTCGCCCTCGCGAACTTCCCGCTCGACGACGTGATCGAGGCGCGGATCGCGTTGGAGCGCCTGAGCATCCGGCTCGCGACCGAGCACGCACGCGCCGCCGACCTCGGTGCGATGCGCGAGGCGATCGCGGTCATGCAGACGCCGGGGCTCTCGAAGGCAGGGTTCAACGACGCGGACACGGCACTGCATGTCGCCATCGCCGAGGCCGCGGGCAACCGGCTCGCCGCCGACCTCACGGTCGCGATCCGCGAGTCGATGCGGCTGCCGCTGCTCGACGCCTTCCGGGGGGTCCGCGACTGGGAGGGGCTCGTCGTCGACCTCCAGGCCGACCACCGTGCGCTCTATGCCGCCATCGAAGGTGGCCACGCCGACGAGGCCGAGCGCCTTGTCGAGGAACACATCCGCTCGGCGTGGGGGGCGCTCTACCCCGGCTCGGTCCCACCCGCCGCGGAGCTGCCCGGTTCGGGCCCACCCGGTTCGGTCCCACCCAGTTCGAGCCCACCCAGTTCGGTCCCACCCAGTTCGGTCCCACCCGGTTCGGCCGCCGGCCGCGCCGTTCGGAGTGCGTGAACCCGTTCTCGCACAATGCTTTCCGGCCTCCTCTGTCGATGTGAGCGCTTGACACCGCGATCGAACATTTGTACGATATTGGAATGGACCGACAGCCCCTCTCCCCCAGCGGCGCCCGACGCGCCGCGGTGAGCGCGGCCGCGCCAACGGCCATGTCGCAGCCGGCGGCCGGATCGCCACTGACTGCCCGACTTCGCGCCGTCCGGGCCTGGCTCGTCGGCCTCGGTGCGGACGAGCACGATCCGATGCCACTGCACCCCGCGCAAGCCAGGCCGGCAGGCGGCGAGGTCGCGGCCGAGGACGTCGCCGCCGACCCGGTCGAGCTCGACCCGGCCGAGCTCGACCCGGCTGGGCTCAACCCGGCTGGGCTCGATCCGACCCAGCTGCTCGGAGCGATCGAGGAACTCGAGCGGCTCAAGGCGGCCTGCGCCGGCGCGCAGGCACGACTCACGGTCGCCTTCGCCGATGCCCGATTCGTCCGGGCCCGTGAGCGCGGCGAAGACGAGGCGTCGACGAGACGGGCCGTCGGTGCCGAGGTCGCCCTCGCCCGGCGGGAGTCACCCCATCGAGGCGACCGTCAGCTCGGCCTTGCCCGCGCGCTCGTGCAGGAGCTCCCCGAGACGATGCGGGCCTTGACCGCCGGCGACATCGGCGAGTGGGCGGCCACCGTGATCGCCGCCGAGACGGCGACCCTCGCCGTGCAGGACCGGCGATGGGTTGATCGGCGGCTCGGACCCGACCTCGGCCACCTCTCCCCTCGCCAGCTCGGCCGGGCCGCCCGACGCGTTGCCGCCGAGCTCGATGCCGCGTCCGTCGTGCGACGGATGGAGCGTGCGGTCGCCGGCCGTACGGTAAGCGTGCGTCCGGCCCCCGACGGCATGGCCTACCTCACGGTGCTCGGTCCCCTCCCTGAGGCGATCGGTGCCTACGCCGCCCTGCGGGCGCACGCGGGATCGGTGCTCGGTGGCCAACGGCCTGACGAACTGCCCGAGGGCCGTGGGCGCGGAGCGATCATGGCCGACACGGCGCTGCGCCTGCTCTCCGGCCGGGCCGTCGGAAAGCCCCAATCGGTCGAGGTCCAGCTCGTGATGACCGACCGGAGCCTGCTCGGCGTCGGCGACCCGGCTCGCTCGGCAGACGAGCCGGCATACCTTCTGGGCATGGCGAGCGTGCCGGCGGCACTAGCCCGTGGATGGCTGCGGGACGGGCGGGCGCGGGTGTTCCTGCGGCGGCTCTACACGCGGCCGGACGGCCGAGACCTCGTCGCGCTCGATTCACGCCGACGCCGGTTCGGCGGGGGGCTGCGGCGGATGCTCGTCCTGCGTGACCAGACCTGCCGCACGCCCTGGTGCGATGCCCCGGTCGTCGATGCCGACCACGTCGAGCGGCACGCCGACGGCGGCCCGACCGGCGTGGCCAACTCCGCCGGGCTGTGCCGTCGCTGCAACCTCACCAAGGAGACACCCGGCTGGCGGGTCGACGTCGTGCACACGGGACTGGATCCCGGCGGGCCATCGCACACGATCGAGATCACCACTGCGACCGGGCTGACCGCCCGTTCGCAGGCTCCCCCGGTCCTCGGCTGGGGCTGGAGCCCGCCGACCTTCGAGCCGAGCCAGGCACCGGACGACGGATCGCCGCTCGAACGATGGCTGTCGTCATTCCTCGCGGCCTGAACACGTCAGCGCGCAGCGACATCAGCGCACGGCCGAGGGGGCAGGGTCAGACGGCAGCGCTCGCCGCGTCGAGCCGCACGTATGCCGCCCCCTGGGCCGGGCGCGCGTCGACCGCACCCTTGCGCGGCCACAGCGAGCACGCACGCTCGGCCTGGGCCGTGATGGACAACGCCGGGTTGACCCCGAGGTTGGCCGAGATCGCCGACCCGTCGGTGACGTGCAGGCCGGGGTAGCCCCACACGCGGTGATAGGGGTCGACGACCCCGTGGGCCGGGTCGTCCGAGATCACGGCGCCACCGAGGAAGTGCGCGGTGAGCGGCATGTCGACGATCGCCGAGATGTTGCCGCCCTCGAGGGCGCGCACCCCCGTGGCCGCCGAGAGGGCCCGGACCATCGCGCGGACCCCCGCGCTCGCCTGCGGGAACCAGGTCGGATTGGGCACTCCGTGGCCCTGTCGGGAGGTCAACCGGATCCGCCCACCCAGCCCGCGCTTGGCCCGAACCGTCAGCGAGTTGTCGAGGCTCTGCATGACCAGGGCGATAATCGTCCGCTCCGACCAGCGGCGCACCGAGGTATAGCGCAGGAAGTCGACCGGATGCCTCGCCGCGAGCCCGAGGAAGCGCAGCGGACGGGGCACCCGCTCGGTCGCCCGGCTCTCCGCGCCGCCGGCCCCGGTGGCGCCGTCGTGCTCGACGTCGAGCATGACGGTGGTGAGCCCGCCCATGAGGTTGGAGCCCTTGCCGTAGCGGACGTTCTCGACATGGGTGATCTCGTCGACGTGGAAGCTCGTCGTGATCGCCACCCCACGGGTGAGGTCGATGTCGGGCACCTTGACGGTGAGGGCGCCGCCGAGGGCCTCGGAATTGGTGCGGGTGAGATCACCGAGCGCGTCGGACAGTCGGGGCAGCACGCCCCGCGCCTTGAGCCGGTGCAGCAGCTGTTGCGTGCCCCAGGCACCGCCGGCGAGGACGACCTGTCCGGCGGTGACCGTCCGCCGGTCGCGCCGGAACCACGCACCGGTCGCCTCGGTGGTCACCGCGTAGCCGCCCTCGGGGCGCGACGGGTCGAGCGGGCGCACCTCGACGACCGTGCGCATCGGCTCGATCTTGGCGCCGCGGCGTTCGGCGAGCCAGAGGTAGTTCTTCACGAGCGTGTTCTTCGCCCCGTCACGGCAGCCGACCATGCAGTTGCCGCACTCGGTGCAGCCGCTGCGATCCGGCCCCTCACCGCCGAAATAGGGGTCGGGCACCCGCCGACCCGGCTCGCCGAAGAACACCCCGACCGGCGTATGCCGGAAGGTCCCCTCGACCCCGAGGTCGCGCGCGGCAGCACGCATGATCTTCTCGACCGGCCCGTCACACGGGTTGGTCACCACCCCGAGCATCCGCGACGCGGACTCGTAGTGCGGCGCCAGCTCCGCCTGCCAGTCGGTGATGTGGCCCCACTGTCGGTCGCGGAAGAACGGCTCCGGCGGCACGTAGAGAGTGTTCGCGTAGTTGAGCGACCCGCCACCCACACCCGCCCCGGCGAGGATCATCACGTCGCGCAGCCGGTGGATCCGCTGCACGCCGAAGCACTTGAGCGTGGGCGCCCACACATAGCGGCGGACATCCCACGAGGTCTTCGGCAGGTCGGCGTCCTCGAACCGCCGGCCCGCCTCGAAGACGAGCACCCCATATCCCTTCTCCGCCAGCCGCAGCGCCGCCACCGAACCACCGAAACCCGAGCCGACGACAACGACGTCGTGATCCCAATTCCCAGTCATGACAACCCCATTCGCTTGAAGACTCGGAACGCTCCGGTGACGACGGCAGCGAAACCGCGGTCGTCGAGCCCCCAGAAGGGCGCGAACGGCACGACATGCTGCGCCGCGATGGTCTGACTTTCGGTGTATTTGCGGATCCCCTCCGCCCCATGCCGACGTCCCAGACCGGACTGGCCCATCCCACCCATGGGTGCACCCGTCGTGCCCCAGGCGGCGGCATACCCCTCGTTGACGTTGACCGTGCCCGCGTGGATGAGTCGCGCGAGCGAGCGCCCGGCCGGGATGTCGCGGGTCCAGATCGAGGCATTGAGCCCGTATGCCGTGTCATTGGCGAGCGCGACCGCCTCCTCGTCCGAGGACACCCGATAGACCGACAGCACGGGTCCGAAGGTCTCCTCGTCACGGCAGGCCATCTCGGCCGTGACCCCGTCGAGCACGGTCGGCTCGTGGAAGAAGGGACCGAGGTCTGGGCGGGCCCGACCGCCGACGAGCACGCGGGCACCCTTGGCCACCGCGTCGTCCACGTGGGAGCGCACCCGGTCGAGCTGGCGCTGATTGAGCAGGCTGCCCATGTCCCAACCGAATTCGAGCGCCGGCCCGATCCGCATCGCCGCCACGGCGGGCACGAAGCGCGCGAGGAAGTCGTCGGCGATCGACTCGTGCAGGACGAGCCGCTCGGCGTGGATGCACAGCTGCCCGCCCGAGCTGAACGCCGCCCGCAACACCCCGGGAACGCTGCGTCGTAGGTCGGCATCGGCCCGCACGTAGGCGGTGTTCTTGCCGCCCAGCTCGAGCGACACGGGCACGAGCCGCTGGGCCGCCGTCACGGCGACCCGCCTCCCCACCTCCGTGGAACCGGTGTAGCAGAGGTCGTCGGCGAGTTCGAGGACAGCCTGGCCGATGGTCGCTCCGGGCCCGAGCACGACCTGGAGGACCCCTTCGGGGAGCCCGGCCTCGGCGAGCAGCTGGGCGCCGAAAAGCGCCGTGAGCGAAGTTGCCGGATCCGGCCGCAGGACCACGGCGTTGCCCGCCATGAGCGCCGGGATGCTGTCGCCCAGCGGCAGGGTGAGTGGGTAGTTCCAGGGGCTGACGATCCCCACCACCCCGTGCGGGTGCAGGACGGTCTCGGCACGGGTGAGCACGGGGAAGGCGCCGGTCGTGCGAGTCGGCCGCAGGTATGCCGCCGACGCGCGCGCGTAGTGGCGTGCGACGAGCGCGACGTCGGCGACCTCCTCGAAGGCATGCAGCCGGGCTTTGCCGGACTCGAGCTGGATGAGGTCGAGCAGCTGGACCTGACGGTGAAGGACGAGGTCGTGCAGTCGCAGAAAGACCCGCGCCCGACGTTCGATGCTCCACCGGGCCCACCCACGCTGGGCCACCCTGGCCTGGGCGACCGCGGCCTCGACGTCGGCCTGGGTCGAGAGGGGCAGCCGCGCGAGTTCGGCCCCGGTCATCGGGGTATGCGAGAGGAAGGAGCCCGCACGCGGGCCGGCCACCGCGCGGCGGGCGAGCAGGGACACGAGTTCCTGCGGCACGGCATACGGTCCGGCGGCGGTGGCCGCGACCGCCGTCGCGGTGACCGGCGCGGCGGCGACCGGCGTGGCGCCGGCAAGCGCCGCGGACTCACGCATGGCTGTGCGGGGCCACGACGACCTCGACCCGCTGGAACTCCTTGACGTCGGAGTATCCGGTGGTCGCCATCGCCCGACGGAGCGCGCCGATGATGTTCGTCGTGCCGTCGGCCGCACGGCCTGGACCGTGCAGGATCTCGGCCATCGAGGCCCGCACGCCGACCGCCACCCGCTCGCCGCGCGGCAGCGACTGGTGGTGCGCCTCGGGGCCCCAGTGGAAGCCGGCCCCGGGAGCCTCCGCAGCCCGGGCCAGCGCGGCACCGAGCATGACGGCGTCGGAGCCGCACGCGATCGCCCGCACGACGTCGCCCGACGTGCCCACTCCCCCGTCGGCGATCACGTGGACGTAGCGTCCCCCGGACTCGTCGAGGTAGTCGCGCCGAGCGGCCGCGACGTCGGCGATCGCGGTCGCCATGGGCGCGTGCAGGCCGAGGGTGCGCCGCGTCGTGTGGGCCGCTCCACCCCCGAAGCCGACGAGCACGCCCGCGGCTCCCGTGCGCATGAGGTGCAGGGCTGCCGTGTAGGTCGCGGCCCCGCCGACGATGACCGGGACGTCGAGTTCGTAGATGAACCGCTTGAGGTTGAGCGGCTCGGTGTTGCTCGACACATGCTCCGCGGAGACGGTCGTGCCCCGGATGACGAACAGATCGACCCCCGCGTCGACGACCGTCCGCCAGTGGGTCTGGGTGTGCTTGGGGCTCAGCGCCCCCGCCACGGTCACCCCGGCCGAGCGCAACTCGCGCAGCCGTTCGGTGATGAGTTCGGGCCGGATCGGTTCCGCGTAGATCTGCTGCATCCGCGCGGTCGCCCGCACGGGGTCCAGCTGCGCGATCTCGTCGAGATAGGGCTCCGGGTCGTCGTAGCGGGTCCACACGCCCTCGAGGTCGAGCACCCCAAGTCCCCCGAGGCGGCCCAAGGCGACCGCGGTCGTCGGCGACATCACCGAGTCCATCGGTGCCCCGAGGACCGGCATCTCGAAGTGGTAGGCGTCGATCTGCCAGGAGACGGACACGTCCTCGGGATCACGCGTGCGCCGGGAGGGCACGACGGCGATCTCGTCGAAGGAATAGGCCCGTCGGCCGCGTTTGCCCCGGCCGATCTCGATCTCGGTCACGGGCACAATGTACCGGCCGGTAGCGCCACCCCGCGGGCCCCCGGTCGGGTGCCGATCAGCCGCGGGTCGTGTAGTTGGGCGCCTCGGCGGTGATCTGGACGTCGTGCGGGTGGCTCTCCTTGAGACCGGCCGCCGTGATCCGGACGAAGCGCCCGCGCTCCTGCAGCTCCTGGACCGTCCGGGCACCCACGTAGAACATCGACTGGTGCAGCCCCCCGACGAGCTGGTGGACGACGGCGCGCAGCGGGCCGCGATAGCGGACCTGGCCCTCGATGCCTTCGGGCACGATCTTGTCGTCGCTGTCGACGTCGGCCTGGAAGTAGCGGTCCTTGGAGAAGGACTTCTTGCCCCGGGAGGCCATCGCCCCCAGCGACCCCATCCCGCGGTAGGCCTTGTACTGCACACCGCTCACGAAGATCGTCTCTCCCGGGCTCTCCTCGCAGCCGGCGAGCAACGACCCGATCATCACCGTGTCGGCGCCGGCGACAAGGGCCTTGGCGATGTCGCCGGAATACTGCAGGCCGCCGTCGGCGATGACCGGCACCCCGGCGGGGCGCGCCACCATGGCGGCCTCGTGGACGGCCGTCACCTGGGGCACCCCGACGCCCGCGACGATCCGCGTCGTGCAGATCGAGCCGGGTCCGACCCCGACCTTCACCGCGTCGACCCCCGCGTCGATGAGCGCCTGCGCCCCTGCACGCGTGGCGACGTTGCCGCCGATCACCTGGACGTGCGCGGTCGCCGGGTCGTTCTTGAGCCGCTTGACCATGTCGAGCATGAGCCGGGCGTGCCCGTTGGCCACGTCGGGGACGAGCACGTCCACCCCGGCCTCGACGAGGGTCGTGGCCCGCTCCCAGGCGTCGCCGAAGTAGCCGATCGCCGCCGCCACGAGCAACCGACCGTCGGCGTCCTTGGAGGCCTGCGGATACTGCTCGGACTTGACGAAGTCCTTCACCGTGATGAGCCCGGCCAGGCGCCCTTCGGTGTCGACGATCGGCAGCCGCTCCTTCTTGTGCTGGCGCAGCAGGAGCGTCGCGTCCTCCCGGGAGATGCCCTCGGGGGCGGTGATGAGCGGCATCGGCGTCATCACGTCGCGCACGAGGGTGCTCGCCCATTCGGCGACCGGCGTGAAGCGCAGGTCGCGGTTGGTGATGATCCCGATGAGCCGCGCGTCGGCGTCGAGCACCGGCAGACCCGAGACGCGGTACTGCCCGCATAGGGTGTCGAGATCCTCGAGGGTCGCGTCGGGACCGATGGTGATGGGGTTGGAGATCATCCCGGTCTGGGTGCGCTTCACCACGTCGACCTGGTATGCCTGGTCCTCGATCGACAGGTTCCGGTGGAGCACGCCGAGGCCGCCCTGGCGCGCCATCGCGATCGCCATCCGTGCCTCGGTCACCGTGTCCATCGCCGAGGAGACGAGCGGGATCCGCAGGGTGATGTCGCGGGTGAGCCGGGTGCTCGTGTCGACCTCGCTCGGCACGACGTCGGTCTCGCCCGGCAGGAGCAGGACGTCGTCGTAGGTGAGGCCCAGCGGGGCGAACAAGGATGTGTCGACGTCGCCGCTCCCGGGGGTCATCACCCAAGTCTACGGGCGGCCGGTATGCCGCCCCGTCCGCGATCAGCGCGCGGCCGTAGACCGCGCCTGGGCCTGCCCGCCCTGGTTGCCGTTGGCACCGCCTGCACTGCCGCCGTTGCCGCCCGCGTTGCCGTTGCCGCCGTTGGCATTGCCGTTGGTGTTGGCGTTGCCATTGGTCGAGGCCGTGCTGGTGGTGGTCCCGGTGGTGCTCGACGACTGACTCGTCGTCACGGTGGAGTCCACCGGCGTGTCCGTCTGCGTCGAGGTGGGTACGTCGCCGGGTGTGATCCCGGTGGTGTCCGTGGTCCCGCCGGTGTTCTGGGCCGCTTCCTCGGTCGAACTGCCTGAGGTCTGGCCGTCGTCCGAGCGCTCCGAAGCCGCGGGGGTGCCTGCCGCAGGTTCCACCTGCCCGGCGGCGGGGACCTCGCGCGTGGCCGGCGGCCGAAGCGGGGCGAGCAACAAGCCAGGCAGGTCCCCGGGGGCAGCGAGGGACAACCCGGAGTCGGCGACCCGGGCGACGAGCGGCAGCCGATCTCCGACTGCCGCCGCCATACCCGCGCCCGAGGCGAGGAAGGCGGCCGTGGCCAGGGTGCTCACGACGATCCGTCCGGTCGGACGACGACGGCGGCGAGGGAGCTCGGGCGACGGGGCGTCGCAGGCGAGTGCGAGGGTCTGCAGCAGGGCACCGAGCTCGTCGTCGCCCGCATAGTCACGGCAGGACACGAGGTCGAGCAGGTGGTCGTCGGCCGTGATGGCGTCGACCCGGGCAAGGGCGCTCACCGGGTCACCCCCTTGGTGCCCACGAGGGTGCGCAACCGGGTGAGCGCGCGGTGCTGCGCGACGCGCACGGCGCCAGCGGTCATGTTGAGCGCGGCGGCGGTCTCCTCGGCGGACAGCCCCGCGGCGACACGCAGGGTGATGATCTCTCGTTGCAGTTCGGGCAACTCACCGACCACCGCCATCACCCGGGCGACGTCGTCGCGCAGCACGGCGCGCTCCTCGGGGCCACGGCCACGGTCGGCGGTCTCGGGGAGCTCGGCCACCGGTTCGGCCGACCGGAAGATGCCCCGTTGGGCGTCGGCGACCTTGTGCGCGGCCACCGAGTAGACGAAGGCCTCGAAGGGGTAGCCGCGGTCCTCGAAGGTGGGCAACGCCGTCAACACGGCCATGCACACCTCCTGAGCGACGTCCTGCGCGGCATCTTCGACCCCGTAGCGGCCCAGCCGAGCGCGCGAATAGCGCAGGGCCAACTGGCGGACCCGACCCATGAGGGTCTCGGTCGCCACGGGGTCGTGCGCACGCGCCGCCTGGGCGAGGACGCGCAACGAGGACTGCGCGTCCGTGGTCTCCATCGCGCCGGGGAGGGCCGTCGTTACGACCCGCGGCTGCTCGACCGGAGGGACCGGTGTGACATGCGCCACATCCACCCCGAATGACATGTGTCTGATCCCTGTTCCGATTCCGGCTGCGACCCGGTTCCGTGCTCCCGGGGGCTCGATCCCATCGGGCGCCCGAAACGGCATGATACGGGACGCGACGACGGCCTGGGCGCGGTTCGACCGATGCAAGCCCTTACCCTTTTTTTACCCTTCCTTGACCAACACGGGGTTCTCCGGCGACCTACTCGCTGGTTAACGTTCCCGGACCGGGGGCCTCCTGGACGTCCTCGGCGATGTCTTGTCGGCATGGTGATCAGGAGGGACCGTGGCCGAAATCTCCCGACTGCCCGGGCCAGTGGCGCACGCGTGGACCTGGCAGGCGCTGGGTTCGTGCCAGGGCCTCGGGTCCGAGGTCTTCTTCCACCCCGAGGGAGAGCGCGGCAGCGAGCGACGCACGCGCGCCACCGAGGCCAAACAGGTATGCCGCGGTTGTCCGGTCGTCCAATGCTGCCGCGAGCACGCCTTGCGGGTCCGCGAGCCCTACGGGGTGTGGGGCGGGCTCACCGAGGAGGAGCGAGCCGAGGTGCTCGCCGGCCGCCTCGCCGTCCCTGCCTGACCCGCAACCCCACTCACCTCGGCCGGGCGTGCGGACGGGTCGCACCCCCGCAGGGATGCGACCCGTCGTCGCGGTCGAGGGGACGGCTCAGTGGCCGTGCCCGTGCCCGTGCCCGGCCGGAGCCGGTGCTTCCTCTTCCTTCTTCTCCACGACGAGCGTGTCGGTGGTGAGGATCATCGAGGCGATCGACGCGGCGTTGCGCAACGCCGATCGGGTGACCTTGACCGGGTCGATGACGCCGGCCTTGAGCAGGTCCTCGTAGACGCCGGTGGCGGCGTTGAGGCCCTGGCCGAGAGGCAGGTCGGCGACCTTGGTGGTCACCACGTAGCCCTGGAGGCCGGCGTTCTCGGCGATCCACCGGAGCGGCTCGGCGCAGGCCTTGCGGACGATCGCCGCACCGGTGGCCTCGTCGCCGACGAGGTCGAGGGCGTCGATGGCCTCCGTGGCGTGGATGAGGGCGGTGCCGCCGCCGGCGACGATGCCCTCCTCGATCGCCGCGCGAGTGGCCGAGATGGCGTCCTCGATGCGGTGCTTCTTCTCCTTGAGCTCCACCTCGGTGTGGGCGCCGACCTTGATGACGCACACGCCACCGGCGAGCTTGGCCAACCGCTCCTGCAGCTTCTCGCGGTCCCAGTCCGAGTCGGTGCGCTCGATCTCCTTCTTGATCTGCGCGACCCGACCCTCGACATCGTCCTTGGCGCCCTGACCGTCGATCACCGTGGTGGTGTCCTTGGTGATGACGACGCGGCGCGCCTGGCCGAGCACGTCGAGGGTGGCCTGGTCGAGCTTGAGCCCGACCTCCTCGGCGATGACCTGACCGCCGGTGAGGATGGCCAGGTCCTGGAGCATCGCCTTGCGGCGGTCGCCGAAGCCCGGCGCCTTGACCGCGGCCGCGACGAAGGTGCCGCGGATCTTGTTGACGACGAGCGTCGAGAGGGCCTCGCCGTCGACATCCTCGGCGACGATGACGAGCGGCTTGCCGGTCTGGACGACCTTCTCGAGCACCGGGAGCAGGTCCTGGATCGAGGAGATCTTCGCCTGGTGGATGAGGATGTAGGCGTCCTCGAGGACGGCCTCCATCCGCTCGGTGTCGGTGACGAAGTAGGCCGAGATGTAGCCCTTGTCGAACTGCATCCCCTCGGTGAACTCGAGCTCGGTGGCCGTCGTCGAGGACTCCTCGACCGAGATGACCCCGTCCTTGCCCACCTTGTCGAAGGCCTCGGCGATGGTCTCGCCGATGCCCTGGTCCTGCGCGGAGAGGGCGGCGACCTGACCGATCTCCTCGGTGCCCTCGACCTCGCGGGCGTTGGCGAGCAGCCGGTCGTTGACCGCCTCGACCGCCTTGTCCATGCCACGCTTGAGCGCCGCCGGAGCGGCACCCGCGGCCACGTTGCGCAGGCCCTCCTTGACCATGGCCTGAGCGAGGACCGTCGCCGTGGTGGTGCCGTCACCGGCGATGTCGTTGGTCTTGGTCGCGACCTCCTTGGCCAGCTGTGCGCCAAGGTTTTCGTAGGGGTCCTCGAGCTCGATCTCCCGCGCGATGGTCACACCGTCGTTGGTGATCGTGGGGGCGCCCCACTTCTTGTCGATGACGACGTTGCGGCCCTTGGGACCCAGCGTCACCTTGACCGCGTTGGCGAGGGCGTCGACGCCCCGCTCCAGCGACTTGCGTGCGGAGTCGTCGAACTCCAGCGTCTTTGCCACGGGTGCCCGCCTCAGCCGACGACGGCGAGGACGTCACGGGCGGACAGCAGGAGGTATTCCTGGCCGCCGTGCTTGATCTCGGTGCCGCCGTACTTGCTGTAGATGACCCGGTCGCCGACCTTGACGTCGAGCGGGACGCGGTTGCCCTTGTCGTCGATCCGCCCGGGGCCGACGGCCAGGACCTCGCCCTCCTGCGGCTTCTCCTTGGCGGTGTCCGGGATGACCAGGCCCGAGGCGGTGGTGGTCTCGGCCTCGAGCGACTTGACGAGGATCCGGTCCTCGAGCGGCTTGATGGAAACCGACACGTCGGTGTCCTTTCGCAGTTGTCGACGGAACGTCGATGGTTTCGATGTCTGGTGCGCTGACCACCGTTGCGGCCTCGCCGTCGCGGGGCTCGATGCCGGCGGTCGTCAGCGACTGTCAGCACTCTCGGGGGGAGAGTGCTAACGCAAATCTAGGTATGCCGTTAGCACTCGGTCAAGTCGAGTGCCAGTCCTCCCCTGCCAACCAGGCACGCACCATCGCCCCGTGTTGGTCCAACCCTGGGGGTGGCATGTCCCTGGCGGGCTCGTGGTCGAAGAAGCGGATCGGGTTACCCACCTGAGGCGCGTGCCCGGTGAAGCCGGGCACGGCATACGTCGGGTCGAGGCCGAGCTGGTCGGCCGTCGGCGCAGGCAAGGAGCTTGTGGGGGTGAGGGAAGGGTCTGGCACCATCGGTCACGTGGACGTCGCCCTCGTCGAGAGTCTCACGAGCGGTTCCGGACGCGCCCTGCTCGACTCACTCGGCGACTACGCCGACCAGGAGGCGCTCGCGCTGAGCACGCGGCTGCGGGCGCAGGGCCACGACCCGGGGTTGGTGACCGCCGCGCTCGCCCAGGCCCGGCTGCGGGCACGGGCGGCGGAGAAGTTCGGGTCGGCCGCGGCGACCCTGCTGTTCACCGCCGACGGGCTCGAGCAGGCCACCCGGCCCGAGCTGGCCGACCGACACGCCGAGCGCTTCGTCGGCGCGGGTATCGACCTCGTCCACGACCTCGGCTGCGGGATCGGTTCGGACGCCAGGGCCTTCGCCGCGGCTGGGATGTCCGTCGACGCGGTCGACGCCGACCCGGTCACCGCCGCGGTGGCCGCCGCCAACCTGCGGGAACGCCCCGGCACCACCGTGCGGTGCCTGCCTGCGCAGGAGGTGGCCCTTCCCGCGGGGGAGGCGGCACGGCATACCGGCGTGTGGGCGGACCCGGCGCGGCGGGTGAGCGGGGTACGAGCGGTCGACGGGCGGGCGCGGCGGGTCTTCTCGCTCCAGGCGATCGAGCCCTCGTGGGAGCAGGTCTGTCGATGGGCCGCCCAGGTCCCGGCGACCGGCGCCAAGCTCTCGCCGGCTTTCCCCCACGGGGCGCTCCCGAGCGGTGCCGAGGCGCAGTGGACCTCGTGGCGCGCAGAGGTGCTCGAATGCGTCGTGTGGTGGGGTCCGCTGGTGCAGACGCCGGGACGCACGGCCGCGGTATGCCGCCCCGGCTCGCCACCCGCGGTCGTCACGGAGGCGGACCTGCGGCCCGCGCAACCGGTCGAGTCGCTCGACGACCTCGGCCCGTGGCTGCTCGAAGCCGATCGCGCGATCGTGCGGGCCGGCCTCACCGGCGCACTCCCCGGGCGTGAGCTGTCGCCGGGGATCGGTTACGCCACGGACGGTGCCGCCAGCACCCTCCCATGGCTGCGCTCGTATGCCGTGATCGAGGCGATGCCGTTGCGCCCCAAGGTGATCCGATCCTGGCTGCGCAGTCACGAGGTCGGGCGCGTGACGGTGAAGAAGCGCGGGAGCGCGGTCGACCCCGAACGGTTGCGCCGCGAGGTGACCGCGGGGCTGGCCCGGTTGGAGGGCGAGGCCACCCTCGTGGTGACGACGATTGCCGGCACGGGGATCGCCCTCGTCGTCGAGGCCGGCTAGACCTCCGGGTCGGGCTGCGCGCCCACCCGGCGGACCGCGGCGGCACCGGCGTGCACGGCACACCGCATGGCGGTGACGCGGTCGTCGCCGCGGGCGAGGGATGCCGCGAGCGCGCCACAGAAGGCATCGCCCGCCCCGGTCGTGTCGAGCACCTCCTCGGCCGGCACCGGTATGCCGTCCACCCGCTGCCCGTCCCAGCTCGCCCCCGCGGCCCCGAAGGTGACCAGCAGCGACCCCGGGATGAGCCCGGAGTCGGCCAGCGCCGCCGCCTCGTGCTCGTTGACGACGAGCGGGTCGGCGGCGGCGAGCACGTCGTGAGGCAGCGCCGCGAAGGGCGCGGCGTTGAGGACGACCCGGGCACCCCGCTCGGTCGCCTGCCGGACGGCGGTGCACACGACCTCGACCGGCACCTCGAGCTGGCAGAGGAGCACGTCGGCCGGGGTGAGGTCCTCGACGTCGGCGCGCGCCTGGCTGTTGGCGCCGGGGTCGACGACGATGGCGTTCTCCCCGGTGTCGTCCACGGTGACGAGGGCGATCCCCGTCGATTGCCCGTGGGCGACGGCGAGCCGGGGGTAGATCCCCCGACCGGACAACCGCACGGTGTAGGCCCGACCGGGCTCGTCGTCGCCGACCGCACCGACCATGACGACCCGGGCACCCGCCTCGGCCGCCGCGACCGCCTGGTTGCCGCCCTTGCCCCCGGCCAGCCGCCGGGTGGGTGCACTCACCAGGACCGTCTCCCCCGGCCGCGGCAAGCGCTCGACCCGGGTGACAAGGTCGACGTTGAGCGAGCCGAGGACCAGGACGCGGCCCGGTCCGTGTCCGGGCCCCTGGGTGGCCATCACGCACCCACCGTGTCGAGCCAGAGGGCGGCATACCCGGGGCCGTCGACACCGAGGGCGACCCGCACCCGCTGCGGCGCGACCCCGTGCGGATCGTGCGCGAGGTCGCCCGACCAGTCCCGACGGTCGAGCACCGTGCGGCCTCTCGACCACGCGCCGCCGAGTTCGACGCGGATCGGCAGTTCCTCGCAGCGCAGCAGATCCGGGGCGATCACCGCCGCGACCGCGCCGGCGTCGCCGATCGTCGCCTCGTCGGTCGCGAAGCGCTCGCACTGGAAGGCGACCAGCCGACCGGCGAGCTCGGCCGGGCCACGCCCCCCGCGGGCGACCAGCTCCGCGGCCTGGGTGGCGGTGACGACGGGTTCGTAGAAGACGTCGAGGCCGTACATCGTCACCGGCACACCGAGTTCGCGGGCGGCGTCGAGGACGATTGCCGCGGCCTCCGGGTCGTGGAAGACGTTGAACTCCGCGGAGGCCGTCGCGTTCCCGACCTGGGCGGCCCCACCCATGAAGACGATCTCGCGCAAGCCGCGCGCCGCCTCGGGATGGGTCCGCAGGAGCAGGGCGATGTTCGTGAGCGGCGCGGTGGGGACGAGGGTGACGAGCTGCGCCGGATCGCCGGTCGCCGCTGCCTCGGCGAGCAGGTCGCGCAGCAGCTCCACCGCATGCCGCGGGTCGGGCGCGAGCGCCGAGGCGGGCCAACCGAGGTCGCCCATCCCGTCGCCGCCGTGCACGTGGCGCGCGTTGCGGGCGGGTTCGAGCAGCGGGCGGGAGGCGCCGCGAGCCACCGGCACGTCGGCGCGGCCCGCGACCTCGAGCACGAGCAGGGTGTTGCGCACGACCTCGTCGACCGGCGCATTGCCGCCCACGCAGGTGACGGCCCGCAAGTCCAGGGCCGGGTGGAGTGCGGCGAGCAGGAGCGCGCAGGCGTCGTCGACCCCGGTGTCGACGTCGAGGATGACCGGTGTCACGACCGCCCAGTATGCCCTCCGCCCGGGTCCGGCGGTCAGGCCTGGACCTGGGTGACCGGCATGCTCGAGTCACCCGGGAGGGTGAGTGCCGAGGGGGTGCGCCCGCGCGCGAGGAATTCGGCGCCGAGGGCGGCGACCATCGCCCCGTTGTCCGTGCACAGGCCCGGCCGGGGCACCCGCAACCGGATGCCGGCCGCCTCGCACCGGGCTGCGGCCAGCGCCCGCAACCGGGAGTTGGCCGCGACACCCCCGCCGACGAGCAGGTCGTCGACGCCCTGGTCACGGCAGGCGGCGATCGCCTTGCGGGTGAGCACGTCGACCACCGCCTCCTGGAAGCTCGCCGCCACGTCGGCGACCGGCACGGGTTCGCCTGCGGCCGCGCGTAGCTGGACCCACCGGGCGACGGCCGTCTTGAGCCCGGAGAACGAGAAGTCGAAGCGGTGGCGCTCGAGATCCCGCCCGGTGGTGAGCCCCCGGGGGAAGTCGATCGCGACCCGGTCGCCGTCCCGCGCGGCCCGGTCGATGTGCGGTCCGCCGGGGAAGGGCAG
>JAKPEG010000194.1 GCA_029552065.1 Actinomycetes bacterium | reverse complement strand
GAGCAGCGCGTAGCCGTGGGTGGCGAAGAACACGAACTCGCCGTCCTTGGTCGGCATCCAGGCGCCGCGGGTGAGGTTCGGCGGAGCGGCCAGCCCGACCGAGCCGAGGGTCATCCACAGGTCCAGGCCCCGGTCCAGGCCGGGGATGTTCCACCACAGCTGGTGCTCGCCCGCCGGGAGCGCGCGCCAGGCCGGCGAGGTCTCACCAGCGAGGACGCGGTCGGCCTGCTCGATCGGGTCGGGGCACGGGAGGCGGGCGATCAGCATGGCGCGCGCGAGGTTCTCCCAGAGCTTCTCCCGCCGCGGACGGTCCCAGCTGCGCGGGTGGCCGATGTCGGGGACCACGAGGACTGCGACGGCGCCAGGGATCGTCGGCTCGACGAACCCGAGGTCGGTGTCGCTCTCGATCCGGCAGGCGCGCCGGGCGTCCTGCCCGACGACGATCACGACCCGGCCGGCGAACAGGTGCCGGTGCACGTGGCCGGCGACGGCGCGGTCCATCGCCTCGCGGCCGCGGTCGCTGTGCAGCACGTCGTCAGCCGGGCGCAGGAACACGTTGCGGATCTTGAAGTTGTTGAGGAGGTGCTGGTAGCCGCTCAGGCCGAACACCTCGCACAGGTTGTCGCCGTGCTCGTCGTCGAACGGCAGGCCCGAGCGCGCGCCGGAGCTGGGCCCGTAGCCGAGCATGACCGGGCGGTACTCGAGCTTCCCGTACTTCGGCATGCCGAAGTATTTGGTCAGCTCGAGGCCGTGCTCGCGCTGGACGCGGTGCAGGTACCGGCGCGTGATCGCCAGCTCGCGCTGCGCGTGCATCAGCTGGCGGCGCAGGTCAGCGGGGCTGTCGTTCGGAGTCGATGCGGGGCGCCCTCGTGGGGCGTCTGGTCGTGCGTAGGTCATGCGTATCCGGTGCGGCGAAGGGTGAAGGACAGGCGCGTGCCGGGAGCGCTGGCCTGGATCGGATTGTACAGGGGCGGGCCGAACAGGTCGGCCTGCTGCTCGGGGTGGATGTTCGTGACGCGGTGCTCGGCGAGGCGCGACGGCCCGGCCATGACGACGGCGTCGCCGCTCGACAGGTGGTGACGGACGATGCTGGTCTCACCGCGGATCTCGAGCTTGAGCTCGAAGGTGCAGGAGGCCCCGATCGAGAACGTGATGATGGGCGAGACCCGATCGAGTTCGGTCTGGTCGACGTGCCAGCCGAGCGACGCGTCCGGTGCGTAGAGGTTCACGAGACAGGTGTCGATCGCCGCGACGTGGTCGTAGAGGCCGCGCGGCAGGCCCCACGACGCGGCGGTGTGCTGCGGGTCGACCTCGCCGGTGTAGCGCGAGGCCGCATAGAGCGCGTGGTAGGTCGCCTCGCGCAAGTCGACGGGGATCGCCGGGAACGCCCGGCCGGTGCCGGGGTGCTTGTCGACGTAGCGGAAGCCCTGGCCGTCGCCCCACCAGCCGCGGGATCCGAAGCTCGAGACGCGGACTGACAGCGGGGTCCCGTCGCGCATCGTCGGGTGGGCCATCGGAGCGAGGCCCCGGAGCTGGCGAGCGGCGGCGACGAAGGCGTCCTGCTGCGCGTCGGTCAGGAAGCCGCGAAGGTGCCACGCGCCGGTCGCCGCAGCGTCCGCGCAGGCGGCCTTGTCGATCGCCACGAGCGGGCGGGGAGGAAGGCGGCTCACGACCGGGCCTCCTCGGCGATCATCGTCCAGCCGGCGGTCTGCTTGACGACCTGCAGCCCCGCCGGCAGCTCGCCGTCCAGGGTCCAGCGGGTGCCGTGCGGCTGCGCCCAGGCCTCGCGCCGCGAGCCGAAGCACATGGGTCGCCGGAGCTTGCCGTCGACATACGCATCGTCGTCGCCGCCGCTGTAGGACGGGGTGACGTAGCAGCGCGGATCCGGGTCGCGGCCGTTCGCCAGCTCGATCGTCGCCCAGCGCATCGAGGCCCAGAGCAGCGTGAGCCGCGAGTAGACCGGGATCGACTTC
>JAKPEG010000166.1 GCA_029552065.1 Actinomycetes bacterium | reverse complement strand
TCCACCCGTGATGACCCCCGCCCGGGCCGGCGCGCACGCGCCGGCCCGGGCGGGGGTCTGCGCGTCGTCAGCGTTCTCGGCGTCGGCGCAGGGCGAGCCACGCGAGGGCGGCGCAGACCAGCCCGTTGATCGCGCCCACGAGAACGTCGCTCACGTGGTGCATGCCTCGGTAGACCCGGGCGAAGCCGACGAGCAGGGGGATCACGAGGCACACGGCGGTGACCAGTCGGCGCAGCCAGACCCGTTCGATCCGCTGCGCAATGACGGCGAAGGTGACGTAGAGCGCGGTCGAGGCGCCCATGTGGCCGCTGGGGAAGCTCGACGTCGGCGGCGCCGGGTCGAGGTGTTCGACGAGCGGTCGCTGGCGGCCGGTGATCTCGGTCGCGGGCACGAAGACGCTCGCCTGCAGCGAGATCGCGAGAGCGGGAATCACGGCGTACCACCACTGGCGGGTGCGCCACCACAACACGGCGACGGCGAGCGCGCAGACCCCGATGACGATCTCGGTGTTGCCGATGTGCGACCAAACGCCGGTGATGTCGTCCCACGCGGGCCCGCCCCTCGCCCGGATGGATCGGTTGATGTCGTCCTCGGCCGGCAGGCTGTGCAGCGGTCCGACGATGAGTTGCCCGATGGCGACGATGACCCCGAAAAGCACGATGGCGGGCAGCACCGCGCGCACGAGCACGTCGCGTGCCCACCCGCCGATGGTCGGGGCCGAAGCGTCGTCGCGGTAGCGCGTGAGCATGTTCGTCACCTTCTCGGGGTCGTGGCCGAGGCCGGTCGCCAGCCGGCATACGAGGCCAGCACGAGACCCGTGCCGAAGACCATGCCGGCCAACACGTCAGTGGGGAAGTGCACGCCGAGGAACACCCGATCGGCCGCGGTGGCGAGGGTGAGCAGGACCGCAGAGGCGATCGCCCACGTCCGTCCTCGTCGGGTGAGGGCCGGCCACAGGAGCACGACGACGGCGGTGGCGCAGGTGGCCGTGTTGGCCGCGTGTCCCGACGGGAAGCTGTAGCCGGGAGCCACCGAGACGGGGTCGGCGACGACCGGGCGGTCCCTGGCGACGACGAGCTTGGCGTCGAGCGCGAGGTTCCAGGCGATCATCATCGTGACGAACCCCCAGGCCGCCCGGGCCGGCCACCGGTGTCGCCACCAGACCCACCCGCAGACAAGGGTGCCCACGAGGTAGACCCAGCGGGGCTGGAAGAGCTCCTCCCAGACGAGCAGGGCCCGCACGAGGTCCGGGTGCGCGCGGCTGAAGGCCGTCGCCGCGTCCACGGCCGCCCCGTCGGCGCCGAGCAGCGGCTCCCACCCCGCGCGTACGAGCACGGCGAGCACGGTCGTGGGCAGGGTGAACAGGATCGCGAGACCGACCGACCTCAGCACGCGGCGGGCGACTGCTCGCCCGGGCCCCGGGGGCCTAGCCAACGCGCACGCGCAGGGCACCGGGCTGCACGCGGCATACCAACCGGGTGCGCGGCCCGAGCGCGTCCCCGTCGAGCTCGACGTCGGTGGGTTCGAGGGCGACGATCTCCACCCGGCGGCCGGTCTGGCGGACGAGCTTCCCGTGCCCGCGGCGGCCACTGGTGAACACCTGGAGGGCGACCTCGAACCACCCGACCGGACCCTTGGGGGCCAGGGCGACGACGTCGAGCAGGCCGTCGTCGAGGACCGCGTCGGGCATGAGCTCCATGCCACCGGTGAGGGTCCCGCAGTTGCCCACGAGGACCGTGCGCGCTCGGCCGCGGATGGGGGTGAGGGCGTCGGTCGTGAGCCGTGCCGCGAACCCGGACCGCGTGAGTGCCCGTGCACCGGACAGCAGGTAGGCCGGCCACCCGACGAGCCCCTTGAGCCTCTCGTTCGCCCCCGCCATCGCGTCGGCGTCCAGGCCCAGGCCGCACATGACGAGGAAGACCCGGACCTCGTCGTCGTCGCAGTGCAGGAGTCCCACGTCGATCCGGCGCTCGTGCCCGGTGAGGACGACGTCGAGCGCGGCGCCGAGGTCGTGGACGGGCAGGCCGAGGTTGCGGGCGAGCAGGTTGCCGGTGCCGCCGGGCAGCAGGCCGAGGACGACGTCGGAGCCCACGAGCGCCTGGGCCACCTCACGAACCGTCCCGTCGCCGCCGAGCGGGCAGACGACGCTCGCCCCGTCGCGGACGGCCTGCAGGGCCTGCCCCGTCCCCGGGTCCTGCGCGGTCGTCTCGTACCAGGTGGCATCCGGCCATCCGCGGCGGGCGCACCCCGCGGCGACCACCCGCTTGACCGAGTCGAGGTCGTCGAACTTCGTCGGGTTGACGACGACGGCCAGCCGGCCGACCGGATCGGCCTTTGGCTCGGTTGGGGCGGACTCGTGCGCGGTCATCCGCGGGGCTCCCTTCACTCGGTCATGCCACCCATCGGCATCGGTGATTGTTCACGACGTTGACCGAGTATGCCGTCCACCCCGACGGTGGGGAGCAGCGGTCGGCACGGCATACCGCGCGGGTCGAGGAGGACTCATGGACGTGGGCTTGGGCATCGTCGCACGCAACCACCCGGGATATCCGAGGCCGTTGCCGGTCGTCTACGAGGAGACCCTCCTGCAGGCGCAACTCGGGGAGGATCTCGGCTTCGTCCAGTGGTGGCTGGCCGAGCACCACTTCGCCGAGGACCAGCACAATCCCTCGCAGTTCCCGCTGCTCGCCGCCGCAGCGGCGCGCACGTCGACGATCCGGCTGGGCACCTATGTCCTGCTCCTGGCCCTGCACAATCCGCTGCTCGTGGCCGAGGACGCCGCGACCGTCGACATCCTCAGCAACGGCCGACTCGACCTCGGGATCGGGGCCGGCCCGATGCCGGGGGAGTGCGCGGTCTTCGGCGTGGACCCCAAGGAGCGGTTCGGGCGCACCTACGAGGCGCTCGAGGTGCTGCAGCGCTGCTTCAGCGGCGAGCGCTTCTCCCACGCAGGGCGCTACTTCACCTTCCCCGACGTGCAGATGACGACGACGCCCGTCCAGGCGGGCGGACCGCCGATCTACGTGGCCGCCCTCGGCCCGCAGAGCCTGGCCAAGGCCGGCACTCTCGGCTATCACCTCGCCTCGATGATCCACACCCACGAGCACGACATCTACCTGCAGGCCCAGGCGGCGGCCGGTCGGACCCGGGCGGACTTCCGGCTCGTCTCCGGGCCGCTCGCCGTGCACGTGGCCCCCACCCGCGAGCAGGCCTGGGACGAATGCGAGGCCGGCCTGCACGAGTGGGTCGAGTTCTACCGCCGCCGCGGCATCCCCATGCCGCTGGCGCCGATCGGCGAGCTGCGTCACGACCCGCACGCAGGCATCTTCGGCACCCCGTTCGCGGTGGGCACGCCCGACGACGTCCTGCGCATCCTCGGTGCCTACCAGGACCTGCCGATGGACCAGATCGTCATCCAGTTCAACCACATGGGTATGCCGCACGAGCCGGTCGCGGCGTCGATGAGGCTGTTCGCGGACGAGGTCATGCCGGAGATCGCCCGCTGGGGCTGAAGCCGCTCAGCGGTTGTGCGGCTTGAAGAACTCCCACAGTCGCTCGGTCGTCGGGTAGCCGGGGCTCGTCGCCACCGTCGGACCCACGGTCACCACGGGAGCCGCCGTCGTGGAGCCGGTCGGCGCCGGGGAAGGCGAGGCGTCCAGGGGGCCCCGCTCGATCACGCCGGGCCACGCGTGGCCGCCGCCCTCGATGGTCACGAGGGCGACCGTCCGGTCGCTCGGGCACTGCGCGGTCGTGAAGGTGAGGGCGCCCTCGGTGCGGACGACGTCGCCGCCGCATCGGTCGACCTCGCGCCAGGTCGTGTGCAGCGCCGGAATCGAGGGTCCGAGGATCTCGGCCACCCCCGGACCGGACACGCCGGCATAGGGCACGGTGGGGTCGGCGGTGCCGTGCACGTGGATGACGGAAAGCGGGCTGGGGTTGACGCACGCGCCGAGTTCGGTGGCCGCCACCGCGCCGATTGCGGCGAACAGCGTGGTCTCGCAGGCGAGCCGGTAGGCGAGCATCCCGCCGGAGGACATTCCCGCGGCGTAGGTGCGGTGCGGGTCGAGCGAGGCGAGGGTGCGCACGTCGGCGACCACCGCCGAGACGAAGCCGACGTCGTCGACCCCGCTCTCACCGGCCACTCCGCAGCAGCCGCCGCCCACGTCCCAGTTCCCGCCCACCCCCTGGGGGTAGACGACGAGGAAGCCTTCGCGGTCGGCGAGGGCGTTCCAGCCGTATGCCGCCTCGGTGGTTCGCGCGCTGCCCATCCCGCCGTGGAGCATGACGACGAGCGGGGCGAGGGGGTTGAGCTTGGCCGGCCGGTAGACCCGGTACATCCGGATCTGCCCGCCCCAAGTGATCGCACGTTCGTTGGAGCCGAGGCCGAGCACGGGCAGGAAGGGGGCACTGGACAACGTGGTCGGGCTCGGGCGGGTCGTGGGCTCGTCGACGTCGGAGACCGCCCGGGTCGTGCAGCCGGCCAGCGCCGAGACACCGACGAACAGGGCGAGCATGATCGTCGCCGCACGGCTCGCCGCGTGGGTTGCAAGCGGGGCAGCCAATGCCGACCGCTCCGCGCTCATACCCCCATCATCGCAGCGGGAGCTGTCACACCCACGAGGGGAACCACATGTGGACCCACCACTGGTCGTAGCTGGTGAGCTGGGCCGTGTAGAGGGGCAGGAACCAGGCGAAGACGAGCGTGGTGACCACGAGATAGGAACCGACCGCGACGGCTCCCACCTGCCGGCGCTCGCGGCTCGCGTCGGGGGCGCCCAGGCCGAGGCCGAGGACGTAGGTGACGCCGAGCACGGCATAGGGCACGAAGGCGACCGCGTAGAACTGGTAGATCGTCCGGTCGCCCAGGAGGAACCAGGGGAAGAAGCCCCCCGCATAGCCCGCGAGGATCGCCCCGGCCCGCCAGTCACGGCGCAGCGCCCACCGGAAGGCCAGCACGAACAGCGACGCGGTCGCGAGCCACCAGATCGTGGGGGTGCCGATGGGCGTGATGACCTTGGCACACATGTCGACGGTGCAGCCCTGCTCGCCGAGCTTGGGATATTCGGCGAACATCGAGGTCGGCCGGCCCTGGATCATCCACGACCACGGGCTGGACTGGTAGGCGTGCGGGGTGAACAGGCCGCGGTGGAAGTCGAGGATCTGTGCCTGGTAGTTCCACCAGGACCGCAGCAGGTCCGGCATCCAGCCCCAGCCCGGCTCGGCCGGATGGCTCGCCGCCCAGCTCTTGTTGTAGCCGTGGTCGCTCACGAACCAGCCCCACCACGAGGCCAGGTAGGTGACGATCGCGACCGGCACGATCGCGACGAAGGCGAGCGGCGCGTCCCGGCGCAGCGCGGCATAGGCGGGGGAGGGGATGCCGACCGCGCGCCGAGCGCCCATGTCCCAGAGGACGGTGAGCAGACCGAAGACGGCGAGGAAATAGGCACCTGACCACTTGGTCCCGCAGGCGAGCCCGAGTGCGAGCCCCGCGACCCAGCGCCACGGCCGGGCGCCGAGCCGCGGCCCCAGCCACCCGGCCGGTATGCCGCCCGGCCGGGACTGCGCGGCGGCGACCCGGGCGGCGAGCAGCCCGCGGGACCGATCCCGGTCGAGCAGCAGTGCACCGAAGGCGACGAGCGCCCAGAACATGAGGATGAGGTCGAGCAGGCCCGTGCGGGAGTGGACGAAGTGGTGGCCCTCGACCGCGAGCAGGAGTGCGGCCATCGTGCCGAGCACCGACGAACCGAGCAACCGGCGGCCGATCCGACCGACGAGCAGGATCGAGAGCGTGCCCAGGACGCACACGGAGAAGCGCCAGCCGACCGAGCTGTCGCCGCCGAAGAGGGCCTCGCCCGCGGCGATCACCCACTTGCCGACCGGGCCGTGGACGACGAGGTCCCCGTTGGTCGGGTCGAAAACCGAGAGGGTGCCGTGAGTGAAGGCCTCGTCCGGTTTCTCCCCGAACGGCCCGCCGTTGCGCATCTCGACGCCGTACTGGAGCATCGACCACGCCTGCTTGACGTAGTAGGTCTCGTCGAAGACCAGCTGGTGCGGATTGCCCAGGTCCCAGAAGCGCAGGATCCCGCCGACGACCATCGCGACGAGCGGCCCGATCCAGCCGAGCAGGCGCTGGCCCGGTGGATCGCCGAGGAGCCGCCGGCGCAGCTGCTCCTCGGACGCCGTCATGGCGGACATGCTAGGGGGGCGGGCTGGGTGGCAGACTCGCCCGTATGCCGTCCCCGCCCGAATCGTCCTCCGCCACCGGTGCTGCGCGTCCGGCTGGGCGGGAGAACCTCACCCGGTTCGCGTGGCTGTCGATCGGCGCGGCGGTGCTCACGATCGTGCTCAAGTTCGCGGCATACCTGCTCACCGGGTCGGTGGGGTTGCTCTCCGACGCGGCCGAGTCGATCGTCAACCTCGTCGCCGCCTTCGTCGCGCTCATCGCCCTGCACGTCGCCGCGCAGCCGGCCGACGAGGACCACCAGTTCGGGCATTCGAAGGCGGAGTACTTCTCGGCGGCGGTCGAGGGCGTGATGATCTTCGTCGCCGCCGTCTTCATCCTCTGGTCCTCGGTGCAGCGCTTCTTCGCCCCCGAACCGCTCGAGAACGTCGGGGTCGGCCTCGGTGTCTCGGTGGCGGCGTCGGTCGTCAACGGCCTCGTCGCCCTCGTCCTCATGCGGGCCGGGCGGACCCACCGGTCGATCACCCTCGTCGCCGACGGAAAGCACCTGCTCACCGACGTGTGGACCTCCGCGGGTGTCGTCGTCGGCGTCCTGCTCGTCTCGCTCACCGGGTGGCTGCGCCTGGACCCGATCATCGCCTTCCTCGTCGGCTGCAACATCATCTGGACCGGCTGGCATCTCGTGCGAGAGTCGGTCGACGGGCTCATGGACCATGCGCCGAGCGCGGAGTGCCAGGCGGACATCAACCGGATCATCGAGGAGGTGTCCTCGCCCGACGTGCACATCCACGGAGTGCGGGCGCGGGTCGCCGGTCACGAGAACCACGTGGCCATGCACGTCCTCGTGCCCGGCTCGTGGACCGTCCAGCGAGGACACGACGTGCTCGAGGACATCGAGGCACGCTTCCGGGACACGTTCGCCCACATCACGATCGACACGCACCTCGAGCCGATCGAGGATCCCCGCTCCTACGAGTGACCCACGCTCACAGCCACGGGACGTGGCCCTTGAGCAGCGCATAGCCCACGAAGGCGACGACGTCGATGAGCGTGTGGGCGACGACGAGTGGGCCGACCCGACGCCAGCGTCGCCAGACGAGCGCGAAGACGACCCCCATGACGACGTTGCCGACGAAGCCACCGAAGCCCTGGTAAAGGTGGTAGGACCCCCGGACGAGGGCCGAGGCCGCGAGCGCCCACCCCCAACCCCAGCCGGCCTGGTCGAGCCGGGTGAGCAGGTAGCCGACGACGACGACCTCTTCGAGAAGGGCGTTCTGGGCCGCGGACAGCACGAGGACCGGCACGGTCCACCAGGCACCCGCGAGGTTGGCCGGTTGCACCTGGGTGTTGAGCCCGAGCGCCGTCGCCGCCGCGTAGAGGCCCAGACCCGGGATCCCGATGAGCGCCGCGAGGGCCACCCCGCCGCCCAGGTCGAGTCCGGGCCGGCGCAGGTCGAGCCCGAGCGCATGCCGAGCGCCCCCGGGAACGGGGGCGACCCGCGCGAGCAGGTAGAGGACGAGGGCGACCGGCATGAGGGCGAGGCCGATGCCGAGGAGTTGGTAGGCGAGGTCGAGCCAAGGTCGGTCGGGGGTGACCGAGTTGTTGAGCGAGGAGGTCTGCTGGCCGAGGGGCACGGCCCGGGTGAGCCGTTCGACGATCCGCAGGATCGACCACAGTGCCGACGCGCCGAGCGAGAGCCCGAGCACGATGAGCACCTCGACATGCAGGGATCGCCGGCTCACCGAGGCGTCCGTGCCCACGCGATCCTCCGTGCTCACGGGGCCCACCATAGGGTGCTCCCATGAGTGGTGTGCTCGTCCTCGCGGCCACGCCGATCGGGGATCCGCGCGACGCCGCCCGGCGCCTGGCCGCCGAACTCGCCGGAGCCGACGTCGTCGCGGCGGAGGACACCCGCCGGCTGCGTCGACTCGCGGGCGACCTCGGCGTCGAGCTCGCCGGCGAGGTCCGCAGCTACCACGAGCACAACGAGACCGCCCGCACCGCGGAGCTCGTCGAGCGGCTGCAGGCGGGTGCCCGCGTCGTCCTCGTCACCGACGCGGGCATGCCCTCGGTCTCCGACCCGGGCTACCGCCTCGTGCGTGCCGCGGTCGCCGCGGGGGTGCGGGTGACCGGCATACCGGGGCCGAGCGCCGTGTTGCTCGCCCTCGCCCTCAGCGGCCTGCCGGTCGACCGGTTCTGCTTCGAGGGATTCCTCCCGCGCCGCGCGGGCGAGCGCGCCCGCCTGCTCGCCGGGCTCGCCGAGGAGCAACGCACGATGGTCTTCTTCGAGGCGCCGCACCGGCTCGCCGAGACGCTCGGCGCGATGTCCGCCGCCTTCGGTGCCGAGCGACCCGGGGCGGTATGCCGCGAGCTCACCAAGACGTGGGAGGAGGTCCGCCGCGGGGGACTCGCCGACCTCGCGGCGTGGGCCGCCGAGGGGGTCAAGGGGGAACTCACCGTCGTCGTGGCAGGCCGGCCGGCCCGACGCGATCCCCACGACGCCGGGGAGGCGGCCGGACTCGCGGTGGTGGTTGCCGGCATCCGGGAGCGGGTCGCCGCCGGCGAGCGGCTCAAGGAGGTGTGTGCGCAGGTCGCGGCGAGCACCGGCTGGTCGCGCAAGGATCTCTACGACGCCGCCGTCGCGACCGATTGATCGTCGGCCCGGTCAGCGGTGGACGGCCAGGCCCTCCGCGACGCGGCGGAGGGCGGCGAGGGTGAGCCGGATGCTCCGGCGGTTGACCTCGACCCGGTTGCCGACGAGCCGGTCGCCCAGGCCACGCTGGAGACGGGAGCGGCGGTCGGTCCACTGCTCGGTCACGGTGCAGCCGCGCCCGACCTCGTCCTGCTCGAAGGAGTACTCCCATCGAGAGACCTGGATCCGGCCGACGAAGACGTCGAAGGCGAGGTAGCGGCCCCGCTCGGCCGCGACGACCCGCCCGAAGGTGACCCATCGGACCGTGCCTCGGCGGTTGTGGCCGACGAAGCGGGATCCGGGCCGGGCGTCGGTCGCATTGCCGCGCCAGATCACCCGCTCGCATTCCGGGGACCACTCGCCCATCCGCGGGAGGTCCGCCACGAGGTCGTAGACGAGCTCGGCGGGAGCATCCATGTGCAGGGACTCGCGCACGTCGGCCATGGGGACATCTTCGTGCAGAGGGGCGCGGCTGCTGGACGCAGGGGTGGTGAGTCCGGCCACGCGCCGGCGCGGCGGTCGGGCAGGGGCACAGCGGCGGATCCGATGTGATGTGCTGGGGCCATGGAGCACGAGGCGGTCGAGGCGACCCTGCGGGCACCCGCCGAGCGGGTGAGTCCCCGGGCGCGTTGGCTCTGGTTCGCCGAGGCGCTCGTCCTGCTCGCCGTGCTCGTCGGCGCTCAGGTGTGGTGGTCGACGCTCGACCGGCGTGGCTCGAGCACCCCGCATCTCGTCGTCGGCCTGGCCACCGCCCTGCTCGGCGTTGGGTATGCCGTCCTCATGCCGCTGTGGCGCTGGCGCGTGCACCGGTGGGAGGTCACCCCCACCGCCGTCTACACCCAGACCGGGTGGCTCTCGCTCGAGCGTCGGATCGCTCCGATCAGCCGGATCCAGACCGTGGACCTCACCCGCGGTCCGGTCGCCCAGTTGCTCGGCCTCGCGTCGGTGCGGGTGACGACGGCCTCGGCGGCGGGGCCACTGTCGATCCACGGTCTCGACCACGAAGTGGCCGCCCGCCTCGTCGAGACGCTCACCCGGGCGGCCGAGTCCGAACGGGGCGACGCGACATGAGTCACGCGACGTGAGCGGCGGATGAGCCGCGGATGAGCGACACGGCATACGAGGACGCGCAGTGGCGGCGCCTGGATGCGCGGATGCTCCTCGTGCACCCCGTCCAGGAGGCGGTCCGCTTCCTGCCTGCCCTCGTCATCTTCTTCTTCACCGGCCGTTCGAGTGGGCGCAGCGGATGGTGGGACTGGGGGGCCCTCGCGGTCGTCGTCGCACTCGGCATGTCGCGCTGGTTCACCACGAGGTACCGGATCTGGAACGGCCAGATCGAGTTGCGGCGCGGGCTCGTACTGCGGCGGGTGCTCGCGACGCCCGCCGACCGGGTCCGCACCGTCGACGTCACCGCCCCTCCCTGGCACCGGGTGCTCGGCCTGGCCAAGGTCGAGTTGGGCACCGCCGGCCAGCAGCACGGGGACCGGATCGTCCTCGATGCCCTCGCCTCCGCGGAAGCCGCCCGGCTGCGGGCGGAGCTGCTCCACCGGATCGCGGCCCATCCCGGCGCGTCGAGGTCCGATCCGGCTGCAGCCGAATCGGACCCCCCTGCAGTGGAATCGGATTCCCCTGCAGCGGAACCGGAGCCACACGCGCCGGACGAGCAGGTGTCCGAGGAGACCGTCCTCGTCTCGTTGGATCCCCGGTGGGTCCGCTATGCGCCGCTCACGACCAGCGGACTGGTCTCCGCGTTGGCGATCTGGGGGTTCGCCATGCAGCTGCTCGGCGACCAGGTCGACGGGGTGCTCTCCGCGGTTGCCTGGGTCCAGGGCGTCGGGCTTCTGCTGAACCTCGGTGTCGGTCTGCTGGGCGCGAGCGTGGCGATCGCGGCGCTCGCCGTGACGGCATACGTCTTGTCCTTCTGGGGTTTCCGGCTCACCCGCCACCGCGGCGGCACCCTCCACACGACTCGCGGCCTGCTCACGAGCAGGGCCACGAGCCTTGAGGAGGCGCGGGTCCGGGGCGTGGAGATCGGTGAGCCGCTCGGCCTGCGGCTCGCGCGCGCGGCCCGGTTGCAGGCGATCACCACCGGGCTGCGTCGCCACGAACAACGCGAGGGCAGCGCGTTGCTCACCCCGCCCGCCCCGTCGGCGGTCGTGTCGCAGGTGGCCGACGAGGTCGTCGGCGATCGGGAGGCGATCTGCGGGGTGCTCGTCGCGCACGGGCCGGCGGCACGTCGACGCAGGTGGACCCGCGCCGTGGGGACCGCGTTCGTCATCGCCTTCGGGGTGCTCCTCGCCCGTTGGCGGTGGGGACTGCCGCTGGGCCTCGTCGGGCTCGGGTTCCTCCCGCTGGTCGCCTCGCCGTGGCTCGCCGCCGACCGGTATGCCGCTCTCGGACACCTGCTCACCGGGCGCCACATCGTCGTCCGCTCGGGGTCGCTCACCCGCCGGCGGGACGTCGTCCAACGGGACGGGGTCATCGGGGTCGTGCTGCGGGAGTCGTTCTTCCAACGCCGGGCCGGGGTGGCGACGCTCACGGTGACGACGGCTGCCGGCAAACAGGGCTACCACGCGATCGACCTGCCCGCCGGACGGGCGGTCGATCTCGCCACCCAGCTGCTGCCCGGACCCGTCGGCCAGTTCCGCGGGAAGTGACACCCCACTGCGGCTGGGCGTGGCGGTGACGTCGGCCGCGCGACCGCGAATCGGTCCTCACCCTCGTTCGAGGTCCGTGACACCGGCCTGCGGGTCGAGCTCGCGGTAGTCGTGGGGCTCGGTCCGATAGGTCCGGCCGGCCAGAGTCGTCCACACGAGGTCGTCGCCGTCACGCGTGGCGGTCCACACGCCGACGGTCTTGAGTTCGTGGTGGCGGCGGTGCTTGGCC
>JAKPEG010000162.1 GCA_029552065.1 Actinomycetes bacterium | reverse complement strand
CGCTCGAGATCCGCAGCCTGGCCGCGCAACGTCGGGCGGGCCTGCGGCGGGGCTCCTCGCAGGTCCTCGCGGACCTTGCGCAGTTGGGTGAGCAGGGCCGCCGCTCGGGGATCGCGGGGTGGGCGCACGAGGGGGACACGTTCGGACACGGCTCGCCAGCGCTCGGTGCGGGCGAAGACCGACGCTGCAGCCCCGGTCGCCATCGCTAGGTCGAGGTCGAGTTCGGAAAGCCGCCCGCTGTGGACCGCCAGGGCCGTGCGCAGGTCGAGGCTGGACGCGCGGGCCGTGGCGGCGGCGAGGTCTTCCGCAGCGTTCCGCAGCAGCCGCGAGGCGCGGTGGGGGTCACGGGGCAGGGCGAGCCGGGCGCCGACGTAGCGCACGTGCAATCGCGTGGCGAGGGACGCCGACCGTCGCAGCGGGCTTGCCGCCCGGTATGCCGTCTGGGCCCGTTCTCGCTCACCGTCGCCGACCTCGTCCGCCGCTCCCGAGAGGGCCGTGGCGTGGCTCAGCACGTCGGCGACGAGGAGCTGGGCACGCACTGCCACGTCGTGCTCGCCGTGGTGGGCGGCGATCTGAGCCAGCCCCTCGGCCAGCCGGACGGTTGCGAGCGGCGTGCGACCGGCATACGCCCTCGCTTCCAGCTCGACGAGGTGAGCCTGCCGCCGCCACGGACCCGCGGCGCGCTCCCGGAAGTGCCGACGCGCGAGGGCCGCGGCCTGTGCGGCGCGTTCGGCATCTCCGAGCAGGAGGGCGGTGCGGGCCTGGTCGAGTTCGATCTCGGCCAGGTCCTGACCGGTGGCCTCGGCGAGCGCGAGGTCGTGGGCCCGGCGCAGCGAGTGGGCGGCGTCGTCGTGCAGGCCGGCTTCCAGGAGGACTCTGGCGCGGTCGAGTTCGGAGATGCTGCGGTTGACCTCGACGGTCATGGCGTCGGCCCGGGTCATCAGCGCCAAGGCCGCGGGGAGGTCGCCCCGGAGGTACTGCACATAGCCGCGGTTGTGCAGCGCCATGAACTCGT
>JAKPEG010000159.1 GCA_029552065.1 Actinomycetes bacterium | reverse complement strand
CGAGCCGCGGGCGCGTGCCTGACGACGGGCCGGACGCCCGCGGCTCGGTGCCCAGCGCGTCCTGCTGGAGCCCGGTGAGCCGAGCGCATCCGGTCGTGGCCAGGTCGAGCAGCTGGTCGAGCAGCACCCGGTCGAAGGGCTCCCCCTCGGCGGTGCCCTGGACCTCGACGAAGCGCCCGTCGCCGGTCATCACGACGTTCATGTCGGTCTCGGCGCCGGCGTCCTCGGGGTAGTCCAGGTCGAGCACCGGCACCCCGCCCACGACACCGACCGAGACCGCGGCGACCGACCCGGTGAGCGGCGCCGCGTCGGCACGGACGAGCCCACGCGCCTTCGCGTCGGCGATCGCGTCGGCGAGGGCGACGAAGGCACCGGTGATCGAGGCGGTGCGGGTGCCGCCGTCGGCCTGCAGGACGTCGCAGTCCAGGACGATCGTGTTCTCACCGAGCGCGCTCGTGTCGATGACCGCACGCAGCGACCGGCCCACGAGCCGGGAGATCTCGTGGGTGCGCCCCCCGATCCGGCCTTTCACCGACTCGCGGTCAGAGCGGGTGTTGGTCGCCCGCGGCAGCATCGCGTATTCCGCCGTCACCCAACCCTTGCCCTTGCCCTTGAGCCACCGCGGGACGCCCTCGGTGAACGACGCCGTGCAGAGCACTCGGGTCCGCCCGAACTCGACGAGCACCGACCCTTCGGCATGGTCGAGCCAGTTGCGCGTGATGCGCACCTCGCGCAATTGGTCGGGGGCACGGTCGTCGTGGCGGGATCCGGTGGTCACGGCCCTCACCCTACGTCCGTATGCCGCGGCGCCACCGCCGCGCGCACCTTACGGTGCGCTGACGCCGCCGCGGCCCGACGCCGGATTACAGCTCGACGACCAGGCCGCTGTGGGCGATCTCGACCTCGTCGGGCCACACCGCGGCGGCCTGGGCACGGCATACCTCGGGGTCGTTCCACACGGGGATGTGGGTGAGCATGAGCCGGCGCACGCCACCCGCGGCCACGGCGGCGCGGGCCGCCCGCGACCCGCTCAGGTGGATGCCGGGAGCGTGGTCGCGACCGTCGACGAAGGCGCTGTCGGCCAGGGCGAGGTCGGCGCCGTGCAGCAGGTCGGCGAGTGGCGGGCATTCGTCCGTGTCGCCGGTGAAGGCGACCACGCGCCCGCCTACCTCGACCCGGAAGCCGTAGGCCTCGACCGGGTGCTCGACGCGTCGCGGCAGGAAGCGGAACGGCCCGACGTGGAAGGCCACGCCGTCCAGCAGCGGCCGGAACTCGAACTCCGGCACCGGGACGCTCGGCCTCCCGTAGTAGGCGAGCGCGACCCGCTCGGGGGTGTCGGCAGGACCATGGACGGCGATCGCCAGCCGCGGCTCGTCGCCCGGGTGGTATTTCTGCATGACGTAGAGCCCACAGATGTCGAGGAAGTGGTCGGCATGCAGGTGGGTGAGCACGATCGCGTCGAGGGCGAGCGGATCGATATGCCGCTGGAGCACCCCCAGCGACCCGTTGCCCAGGTCGATGACGACGCTCCACGTGCGCCCGGCGTGCTCGGCCTGGAGCAGGTAGCACGAGGCCGGCGACTGCGGCCCGGGGAACGAGCCCGAGCAGCCGACGACGGTGAGCCGCACGGCATACCCCGTGGTGGCGGTCATCCCGGAGCCACCTCCTCGCGGCGGGCCTCGATGGCCGCCTCGGGGCCGAGGAAGCGCCGGGCCAGCCGGGTGAAGGTCAGCGGATCGCCGGTCGTGACGAACTCGTGCCGCGGCGCCGGCAGGTGGTCAGGACGCAGCAGGCCACCGTCGGCGAGCACCCGGTAGAGGTCCTTGGCGGTCTCCTCGGCCGAGGAAACGAGCGTGACGAGATCGCCCATGACATAGGAGATGACGCCGGTGAGCAGCGGATAGTGGGTGCAGCCGAGGATGAGGGTGTCGACCTGTGCGGCCTGCAGGGGCGTGAGGTATTCCCGCGCCACCGCGAGCAATTCGTCGCCCCCGGTGATCCCGGCCTCGACGAACTCGACGAAACGGGGGCAGGGCTGCGAGGTCACGGTGATCTGCGGCGCGGGCGCGAAGGTGTCGAGATAGGCGCGGCTCGTGTGCGTGCCCAGGGTCGAGATCACGCCGACCCGCTGGGTCCGGGTCGCCGCCGCGGCACGGCGCACCGCCGGACGGATCACCTCGACGACCGGCACGGAATAGCGCTCGCGGGCGTCGTGGAGCATCGCGGCGCTCGCCGTGTTGCACGCGATGACCAGTGCCTTCACCCCGCGCTCGACGAGCCGGTCGAGACACTCGAGGGCGAACTCGCGGACCTCGGCGATCGGACGCGGGCCGTAGGGAGTGCGTGCGGTGTCACCGAAGTAGACGATCGACTCGTGCGGCAACTGGTCGAGCACGGAGCGGGCGACGGTGAGGCCACCGTAGCCGGAGTCGAAGATCCCGATCGGGGCGTCCGCCACGACGCACAGGATATGGAGCCGGGCGCGCGTCCACTAACCGTTCCGTGGTCGCCTCGGTCACACCCGGTCTCGACGCGGGGGCGCGTGGCCTCGCGCGCATGCAGACCGCCGGACTCGCCCCGAGCCCGGGTCGCCCTGCTCAGCCGAACAGACGCCGGCCGAGCAGGGCCCCGGCGAGGCTTTCCTGCAGCCAAGTGAGGAAGTCGTAGATCGCGACCGCATAGGCGATCGGCTCTCCGGCCTGCTCGACCGCACGCCGCTCCAGGGCCTCGACGTCCTCCTCGGCACGGACCCCGAGTCGTTCGGCGAGCAGAAGTCGGCAATCGGTGAGGGCGACGAGCAGCGCTTCGGCCTGGGCGCGGGTGAGGACGACGCGGTCGGTGTCGACCGGCACGGCACGCAGGGCGTCGATCCCCGTCGTGAGGGCCTGGGTCTTGCGTCGACGCAGATCCTGCTCGGTGAGCCGCCGGAACTCCGCGGCGATCTCCGGGTCGGACCGGTGCGCGTCCGGCAACAGCCGGGCGAGCGCGGGGTCGCGGTCCCCGACGGGCGTGCCGCGCGGCATACCGTCCGGGGATCCGATCCCCTCGAAGGCGGACTCGAGGTCGGCGACGAGGTCCGCGAGCGGGTCGCCCGTGTCGGCGACCTGGGGCTCGAGCAGGCTCCTGGTCTGCTCGAGCAGACCGGCGACGATCTCCCGCTCGCCGGGATCGAGCCGGCCCTCGAGCGATCCGCCCTTGCGTCGGAAGGCGCGGGCCATCACTGGTCCTTCTCGAAGGTCGACCACAGGCCGTAGCCCTGCATGGCCATGCAGTCCCGTTCCATCTCCTCGCGGCTCCCGTGGGCGACGACGGCCTTGCCCTTGGTGTGGACGTCGAGCATGAGCTTCTCCGCCTTGCTCCGGGAGTAGCCGAAGTAGGTCTGGAAGACGTAGGTGACATAGGTCATGAGGTTGACCGGGTCGTTCCACACGAGGGTGATCCACGGCAGTGCGGTCTCCTCGGCGACCCCGGGGATCACCTCGGGTTCGACGACGGGGGCCGTGCTCACCCGACCAACTCTAGGCTTATCGACGTGACGACCAGCACCGCGTTGCTCACCGACCACTACGAACTGACCATGCTGCAGGCCGCCCTGCGTAGTGGGACGGCGCACCGCCGCTGCGTCTTCGAGACCTTCACCCGGCAGTTGCCCGAGGGCAGACGGTATGCCGTGCTCGCGGGCACCGGGCGACTGCTCGAGGCGCTCGCGGACTTCCGGTTCGGCGAGGCGGAGGTCGAGGACCTGCGGGCGCGTCGGGTCGTCGACGAGGCGACCTGTCGGTGGCTCGCGGACTACCGCTTCACCGGAGACATCCGCGGCTACGCCGAGGGCGAGTGCTTCTTCCCCGGCTCCCCCGTCCTGCGCGTCGAGGGCAGCTTCGCCGAGGCGGTCGTCCTGGAGACCCTCGTCCTGTCGATCCTCAACCACGACAGCGCGATCGCCTCGGCAGCCTCCCGGATGACCTCGGCGGCCGGTGAGCGACCGTGCATCGAGATGGGTTCCCGGCGCACCCACGAGCAGGCCGCGGTCGCGGCGGCGCGGGCGGCATACCTCGCGGGTTTCGCGGGGACGTCCAATCTCGAAGCGGGGCGCCGCTACGGAGTGCCGACGACCGGGACCTCCGCGCACGCCTTCACGCTCCTGCACGACACCGAGCGGGAGGCTTTCGCGGCGCAGCTCGCCGCCCTCGGTCCCTCGACGACGCTGCTCGTGGACACCTACGAGGTCGCCGAGGCGGTGCGGGTCGCCGTCGAGCTCGCCGGCCCGGACCTGGGGGCCGTGCGGCTGGACTCCGGCGACCTCATCGTCCAGGCCCACGAGGTACGTGCCCAGCTCGACTCCCTCGGGGCGACCCGGACCCGGATCCTGGTGACGAGCGATCTCGACGAACACGCGATCGCCGCCCTGGCCGCCGCCCCGGTCGACGGCTACGGCGTCGGGACCGCGCTGGTCACCGGCTCCGGCCATCCGACCTCGTCGCTCGTCTACAAACTGGTCGCCCGGGAGGACGCCGACGGGGTCCTGCAACCCGTGGCGAAGCTGAGCAAGGACAAGGGCTCGATCGGCGGGCGCAAGTGGGCGGTGCGCCGGATCGGGCCGGACGGGCGAGCCACCGCCGAAGTCGTCGGTGTCGGCACCCCGCCGGGCAGCGAGGGCACCGAACGCCCACTCATGGTCGAGCTCGTGCGCGACGGGGAGATCGTCGACCGCAGCGACCTGCACGACGCCCGGAGTCGGCACGAACGCGCGCGGGACGAACTCCCTCGGCAGGCCCGACAGCTCCAGCGGGGCGAGGTCGCCATCCCCACAATCCACCTGGTCTGATCCGAGCGAAGGGTTTCGCGATGACCACAGTCCTGCCCCTGTTCGCCGCCGTCGCCAACGAGGACGACCCCTCGATCTGGACGAGCATGTTCACCTTCGAGATCCCACCCACGGAGAAGCTCCTGCGCACGGTGGCGGTCTATGCCGCGATGGTCGTGATCCTGCGACTTGCCGGCAAGCGACAGATGGCTCAGCTCAACAACTTCGACCTGGTCGTCGCGTTGCTGCTGTCCAATGTCGTGCAGAACGCCATCATCGGCAACGACAACTCGCTCGTGGGCGGGCTCCTCGGAGCGGTCGTGCTCATCGCGGTGAACGGTCTGGTCGACCGCCTGTGCTTCAGCTCGCCGCTCGTCGACCGGGTGTTCAACGGTCGCGACACCCGGCTCATCTGCGACGGCTCACTCGACGGCGACGGGATGCGCAGCGTCGGTCTCACTCGGCACGACTTGCTCTCCGTCCTGCATCGACAGGGCGCCGACCACATCCACGAGGTGCAGACCGCCTCGATCTCCCCCGGGGGCAACATCACGATCGAACTGAAGAAGCACGAGCAGAACGTCAACAAGGGCGAGTTCGACACCGCGGTCCGCGAACTCACGACCCTCGTCGAGACCCGGTTCGCTGCCCTCGAAGCCGCCGTGCGGGCCCAGTCCGCGCGATGATGGGG
>JAKPEG010000155.1 GCA_029552065.1 Actinomycetes bacterium | reverse complement strand
CCCCCCTCCTTTCCCCTGGAGCTCCTTCCCCGCCCCCTCCTTCCCCTGGAGTAACCGCTTGACTGTGCACCTTTCCCGTGACGTGGGTGGAATGTCACGGGAAACGGCCCTCAGGTGTGCAGGTTTGCGAGCGCCCCGTCGGACGTGACGAGGCCGGTCAAGCGACCACCGCGGTCTCAGGCGAGATAGGAGCCGCGTTCGGGGAAGTGGACCTGCCATCCCGGCCGGATCCGCGGAACCACGAGCCCCGCCCGGGCGAGGACCGCCGCGGCGCGCTCGAGGGTCTGGCCCGGGGTCCGATAGAGGTCGGGCCCGGTGACGACGACGAAGCGCCACCCCTCGAGCTCGAGATCCTCCCGGCGCGCGAGGTCGTCCTGCCACTGTTGCCGACGCTCGATGTGATGGCGCCCGTCGTATTCGGCGGCCACCCGCACCGCGTGCCACGCAAGATCCAGCCGCCGCATCCGCCCGCGCCGATCACGGACCTCGAGGGCGACCGTCGGCTCCGGCAGTCCGGCCAACACCAGGAGCAGGCGCAGCCGGCTCTCTGGGGCGGAGTCGACACCCACCCGGACGTATGCCGCCGCAGCGGCCGCCCGCTGACCCCACCGCTGCGGACGCGCGGCACTGGCCCGGAGGGCGTCAGGGCCCACGAGTCCCCGACGGACCAACGAGTCGCCGAGGACGACCAGGTCGACCAGGTCGAGTTCGCCGGCCAGCTCGACGAAGGTCCTGGTCGGCGGCGTGCACGGTTGACCCTCGACCCGCACGAGGCGTGGCGGCGCGGCATACCGATGGAGATGCAGCCCACGGACCCGCGACTGGCGGCCCGAAGCAGTGCCGAGGTCGACGGTCGCGCTGTCCGGAACGAGCCCACCGAGCAGTCGAGCGGCGGAGCGGTGCGAAGCGAAGGCGTCGGACGGTGCGACGAGTCGGGCGGCCTCGACCCACCGGGCCGGCGTCATGGGCACGTGCGCCGGCACGTAGACGCCCTGGAAGAGGCGCCGGAAGCGCTCGCCCTGCAGTTGTGCATCGGTGAGCCCCGCGTGCAGCCCGGCCCGGCGGGTGAACGGATGCCCAAGATCCACGGGTGGCGGCGGGGGCAGATCGGCCATGACGGCAGCGTGCCACGTCCGCCGTCCGCCCCTCGGCCGTCATCCACAGGCCGCCCTGCGGCCTGCTCCGGCACGACGCTCACAACGGGTCTGCGTGGCTCCGCGGAAAATCGCACACGTGAACGCCTTTCCCGTGACTTGGGCCTCACGTCACGGGAAAGGTGCACAGTCAAGCGGTTACTCCCGGCAGGAAGCAGGCCCGGCAGGGAGCGGGCCCGGCGGGGAGCAGGCCCGGCAGGGAGCCGGGGGGAGCAGTGCGCGGGAGGGTCAGAGGGTGGCGAGGATGGCGTTGAGGGTGGGGCTGGGGCGCATCGCCGCGCCGGTCTTCGTGTCGTCGGGCAGGTAGTAGCCACCCATGTCGACGGGGTGTCCCTGGACGCCGATGAGTTCCTCGTTGATCCGGGTCTCGGCCGCGCGCAGCGCCTGGGCGACCGGGGCGAAGCGGGCGGCCAGACCCGCGTCGGCGGTCTGGGCGGCCAGCTGCTCGGCCCAGTAGAGGGCGAGGTAGTAGTGCGAGCCCCGGTTGTCGATCTGACCGACCCGGCGGGCCGGCGACTTGTTCTCGTCGAGGAAGGTCGCGATCGCCCGGTCGAGGGTGTCGGCGAGCACCTGGGCCGTGGGATTGCCCTGGGTCGCGGCCAGGTGCTCGAGCGAGGCGCCGAGGGCGGAGAACTCACCGAGCGAGTCCCACCTCAGGTAGTCCTCGGCGACGAACTGCTGGACGTGCTTGGGTGCCGAACCCCCGGCGCCGGTCTCGAACAGCCCGCCGCCGGCGAGCAGCGGCACGACCGAGAGCATCTTGGCCGAGGTGCCCAGCTCGAGGATGGGGAACAGGTCGGTGAGATAGTCGCGCAGCACGTTGCTGGTGACCGAGATGGTGTCCTTGCCCTCGCGGATGCGCTCAAGACACCAGGTGATCGCCTCGACCGGCGCGAGGATGCGGTATTCGATCCCGGTGAGGTCGTGGTCGCCGAGGTAGCGCTCCACCTTGGCGATGACGTTGCGGTCGTGCGCCCGGCCTTCGTCGAGGTAGAAGCACGCGGGAGCGCCGGTGGCCCGGGCCCGCGTGACGGCGAGCTTCACCCAGTCCTGGACCGGGATGTCGCGCACGCGGGACATCCGCCACACGTCGCCGTCGCCCACCTCGTGCGAGATGAGCACGCCGCCGTCGGGTCCCACCACGCGCACCGTGCCGGCGCCGGGGACGACGAAGGTGGTCGGATGCGAGCCGTATTCCTCGGCCTTCTGGGCCATCAGCCCGACGTTGGGCACCGAGCCCATCGTCGCCGGGTCGAGCGCACCGTGGGCCTTGCAGTCGTCGAAGACCGCGTTGTACATCGGCCCGTAGCAGCGGTCCGGGACCATCGCGAGGGTCGCCTGCAACTCGCCCGCGGCGTTCCACATCTGACCCGCCTCGCGGATGACCACGGGCATCGAGGCGTCGATGATCGTGTCGCTCGACACGTGCAGGTTGGTGATTCCCTTGTCGGAGTTCACCATCGCGAGCGCCGGCCGCGCGGCATAGACCGCGGCGATGTCGGCCCGGATCTGGGCCGCCTCGGCCTCCGGCAGAGTCGCGACCCGGGCCTCGATGTCGCCCATCCCGAGGTCGGGGTCGACGCCCAGGCGCGCGAAGGTGGCCTCGTGCGCCGCGAAGAGGTCGGCATAGAAGACCGACACCGCGTGTCCGAACAGGACCGGGTCGGAGACCTTCATCATCGTCGCCTTGAGATGCAAGGAGAGCAGCAGTCCCTCGGCCTTGGCCTGCTCGATCTGCGCGGCATAGAAGGCGCGCAGGGCCGCCACCGACATGAAGGTGCCGTCGACGATCTCGCCGGGCAGGGTGGACACCTTGTCCTTGAGCACGGTGACCGTGCCGTCGGTGCCGACGTGCTCGATCCGCAGGTCGCCGCCGGACTCCACGACGACCGACTGCTCGTTACCGTAGAAGTCGCCCTCGGTCATCGTCACGACGCGCGCGGCGGTCGTCGGGTCCCACGCACGCAGCTTGTGCGGGTGCTTGCGCGCGTAGTTCTTCACCGACTGGGGTGCACGCCGGTCGGAGTTGCCCTCGCGCAGCACGGGGTTGACCGCGGAGCCGAGGACCTTCGCGTATGCCGCCGCGGTCGCCTTCTCCTCGTCGGTCGCCGGGGACTCGGGGAAGTCCGGGACGGCGTAGCCCTTAGCCTGCAGCTCGGCGATGGCGGCCTTGAGCTGGGGCACCGAGGCCGAGATGTTGGGCAGCTTGATGATGTTGGCCTCGGGGCGCAGGGTGAGTTCGCCGAGCTCGGCGAGGCTGTCGGCCACCCGCTGCTCGGGGGAGAGCGGGCCGTCGGGCTCGCTGAAGGCGGCGAGGATGCGCCCGGCCAGCGAGATGTCGCTCGTGACGACCTCGACGCCGGTGCCCTGGGTGAACGCCTGGACGATCGGGAGGAACGAATAGGTCGCCAGCGCAGGCGCCTCGTCGATCTTGGTCCACACAATTGTCGAGGTCATCGCATCTCCATCGAAGGCGTTGCCGCTGGGTGAGGCGCTCGCGCGCCGCCGGGCCGACTGCCCGGCCACCGCCTCACACAATAGCTTGACATCAAGATAAATGGTATGCCGGGTGGTCGTGAGCGCCCGCGGCGCTACCGGCTCGCGCGGGGGGCGAGGCGCTAGCGTTGTCGAGACCACGGCATACCCCGTGGTCGGGGGACCGACTCAAGGAGAGCCACACATGCAGCCCGCCCTCAGCAAGCGCCTCGGCGCCGAACTGCTCGGCACCTTCTGGTTGGTCTTCGGCGGTTGTGGCAGCGCCATCTTCGCCTCGAAGTTCTTCGCACCGGCCGGTCTGGCCGACGCCCAGGGCACCGAGCTCGGCATCGGCTTCCTCGGCGTCGCCCTCGCCTTCGGGCTGTCCGTCGTGACGATGGCCTACGCCGTCGGGCACGTCTCCGGCGGACACTTCAACCCGGCCGTGACCATCGGCCTGTGGGCCGCGCGGCGGTTCGACAACGTGCGCGACCTGTTCGCCTACCTCGTCGCCCAGGTCGTCGGCGGCCTGCTCGCGGGCGCCTGCCTGTGGGGCCTCTACAAGTCGGCCAAGGGTCCGGGCAGCGCGGTGGGCAACATGGCGGCCAACGGCTACGGCGACCACTCTCCCGGCGGCTATTCGATGTGGGCGGTCTTCCTCGCCGAGGTCCTGCTCACCGCCTTCTTCCTCTTCGTCATCCTCGGGGTGACCACCCGGCACGCACCCCAGGGCTTCGCGCCGCTCGCCATCGGCCTCACCCTCACCCTCATCCACCTCATCTCCATCCCGATCAGCAATACCTCGGTCAACCCGGCCCGATCGACCGCCGTCGCCTTCTTCAATGGCGACGGGGCGCCGGGCCAGCTGTGGCTGTTCTGGGTGGCACCCATCGTCGGTGCGCTCATCGCCGGGTGGAGCTACGAGGCGATCACCGGCATCGACGCGAGCAACGAGGAGGTCTCGGGCAGCCTGGCCGAACCGGCGGTCGAGGCCGAGGTCTCCGACTGACGGGTCGCGTCGCCAGGGCCCCGTTCGCAGGATTCCAGCTTTCACACTTCACCAGGACGAATGCAGGTTCTATACTTCATTTGATCCGGTGAAGGAGAGAAGATGTACGTCGTCACCGCCGACCAGGTCGCCAGTCGCACCGACGCGGACCGGGTTCCCCAGACCCTGCGCGCGCTCTCTGCCCTGCGGCCGCCGACCACCCGCGGCTTCGAGCGGACCGCGGGCGACGAGATCCAGGGTGTGAGCGACAAACCCGAGGGGGTCCTCGACGTCGTCACCTCGCTCGTGCGCGACGGGCACTGGCGGATCGGCATCGGCATCGGCCCGGTCGAGTTGCCTCTGCCCGACTCGCCGCGGGCCGGACGCGGGCTCGCCTTCGTCGCGGCGCGCGAGGCCGTGGGCGCGGCACACCCGGTCCCGGCCCAGCTCGCAGTGCGCCTGCGGGTCGACCCCGGTATGCCGCGGGCGATCCGCGAGGTGCGCACCCGGCATACCTGGTTGGCCGAGGCGGCCCTCATCCTCCAGGTGCGGCTACTCCGGTCCCGGACGGCCGAGGGCTGGGAGGTCACCGACCTGCTGAGCGAAGGTCTCACCCAACGCGAGGTCGCGCAGCGGCTGTCGATCAGCCCGTCGGCGGTGAGCCAACGCGTGCGCCGGGCCGGATGGCAGGAACAGCAGCGCGGCGAGGAGCTGGCCTGCCACCACCTGTCGCTCGCCGACGGCATGATCGACCCGTGACGATCCCCCACATCCTGCTCACGGCCGCCGTGGTCGTGAGCGGGCTCTTCGCCGTCTTCCTCGGCAGCCCGCTCACCGTGTGGGTGTTGCGTCACGTCGAACGCCGCTCGGGGCGTGCGCCGGGACAGTCGGTGAGTGGGATCGAGCGCGCCGAGCTCGTCCTGCGCGGCGGGCAGGTCATCGGCCTGCTCGAGCGCACCGCCGTCTTCTTCGGCATCCTCTCCGGCTGGCCCGAGGCGATGATCGGAGTGGTCGCCCTCAAGGGCCTGGGCCGGTTCGCCGACCTGCAGGGCCAGACCGAGGGGGCGGCCGAGCGATTCCTCATCGGCAGCATGACGAGTCTGGTCTGGGCCTCGCTCCTCGGCGGGTTGGCCCGGATGGCCTGGCAGGCGCTCTGGGCCTGAGCAGGCGATCACCCGCGCCGAAGGCACGCGACGGCGTGAGGCACGGCATACCCGCTGCGCCCTCGGCGGCCGACAGCGGCCCACGGGGCTGCTGGTAGCGTCGGAGCGACCCCAACCCCGCCGTCGTGAGAGGGAGACTCCCGTGAGCACCGCCCCCGTGAAGGTGGCCGTCACCGGCGCCGCCGGCCAGATCGGCTACAGCCTGCTGTTCCGCATCGCCAGCGGTGCCCTGCTCGGCCCCGACACCCCCGTGCAGCTGCGACTGCTCGAGATCACGCCCGCTCTCAAGGCACTCGAGGGCGTCGTCATGGAGCTCGAGGACTGCGCCTTCCCCACCCTCGCCGGCGTCGAGATCGGCGACGACCCCGAGGTCGTCTTCGCCGGCACCAACCTCGCGATGCTCGTCGGCGCCATGCCGCGCAAGGAGGGCATGGACCGGGCCGACCTGCTCGCCGCCAACGGCAAGATCTTCACCGGCCAGGGCGCGGCCCTCAACAAGGTCGCCGCCGACGACGTGAAGATCCTCGTCACAGGCAACCCGGCCAACACCAACGCCCTCATCGCGATGAGCAACGCCCCCGACATCCCGCGCGAGCGCTTCAACGCGCTCACCCGCCTCGACCACAACCGCGCGAAGGCCCAGCTGGCCGCCAAGCTCGGCGTCGGCGTCTCCTCGATCACCCAGCTGGCGATCTGGGGCAACCACGACGACTCGATGTACCCCGATCTCTACAACACCAAGGTCGACGGTCGGACGGCCGCCGATCTCGTCGACGCCGAGTGGATCACCGGCAGCTATATCCCGACCGTCGCCACCCGCGGCGGGGCGATCATCAAGGCCCGCGGGCTGTCCTCGGCGGCCTCGGCGGCCAACGCGACCATCGACCACATGCGCGACTGGGTGCTCGGCACGAGCGACTGGGTGTCGATGTCGGTGCCTACCGACGGCTCCTACGGCATCCCCGAGGGCGTCGTGTCGTCCTTCCCGTGCGTATGCCGCGACGGCGCCTACGAGATCGTCGAGGGCATCGAGCTGTCCGACTTCTCCCGCGAGCGCATCCTCGCCTCGGTGGCCCGGCTGCAGTCCGAGCGCGACCAGGTGAAGGAACTCGGCCTCATCTGAGCCGAGTGGTCGACGTGCGGCTCTGCGCGGGCGGGTGCCCGCTCAGAGCCGCACGAGCGTGAAGGCGACGGCGACCGCGACGGCCAGGCCCACCCAGCTGAAGACGTCGATCCACCGCCGGCGCACGGCCAGCCCCCCGACCCGAGGTTGGGGACGCACCGCCCGCAGCAGGCCCCCGAGGGCGAGCGAGGCGGCCACGACGTAGCCGCCGACCCGCACCGACTGGGGGCTCCATGCGCTCAGCGCGAGCCCGAACACGCTACCGGCCGCGACGGCATACCAGAGGCCCAAACGGCGCAACCGTCGCCACCGGGTCGGCGGCGCCACAGCCGCCGCCGCGACCTGCGCGACCGGCGTGGCCGGGGCAGGCGGGTCCGGTGGAGTGGGCGCGGCCACGACGGGCTCAGGCCAACCCGGCGGCCCGCTCGGCGGCGAGCACGACGTTGGTGAGCAACTGGGCGCGGGTCATCGGACCGACCCCGCCCGGGTTGGGGCTCACCCAACCGGCGACCTCGGCGACCTCGGGGGCCACGTCACCCGCGACCACGCTCGCGCCGGTGACCGGGTCGACCCGCCGGCTCACCCCGACATCGAGGACCGCCGCACCGGGCTTGACCATGTCGGCCGTGATGATGTCGGGCACGCCCGCGGCAGCCACGACGATGTCCGCCTGGCGCACCTCGGCGGCGAGGTCGCGGGTGCCGGTGTGGCAGAGGGTGACGGTGGCGTTCTCGCTGCGGCGGGTGAGGATGAGCCCGAGGGGTCGGCCCACGGTGAGGCCTCGGCCGACGACGACGACCTTGGCTCCGGCGATGGCGATCCCGTGCCGACGCAGCAGTTCGAGGCAGCCCATCGGCGTGCACGGGAGCGGCGCCGGCTTGCCGAGGACGAGCCAGCCGAGATTGGTCGGGTGCAGGCCGTCGACGTCCTTGTCCGGGTCGACCCGGGAAAGCAGGGCCAGCTCGTCGAGACCGGTCGGCTGCTGGATGAGGAAGCCGGTGCACGCGGGATCGGCGTTGAGCTCGTCGATGACCGCCTCGACCTGCGCCTGGGTCGCGCTCGCGGGCAGGTCGTGACGCATGCTGCGGATGCCGATCTCGGCGCAGTCACGGTGCTTGGCGCTCACGTACCACCGGCTGCCGGGGTCCTCACCCACGAGCACCGTGCCGAGGCCGGGGACGACGCCCCGTTCGGCGAGCACGGCCACGCGGGCCCGCAGCTCGGCCTTCACCGTGTCGAGAGTGGCCTTGCCGTCGAGGATCCGCGCCGTCACGTCCGTCATCCTCCCACGATCCCCGGTGGCCTTCTGCTGCGTGGCGGCAGGTCCGCACCCTCACCCCGACGCCGGACTACGTGAGGTACGAGTGAGCCCACCTCAGTGCGCGAAGTGGCGCGTGCCCGTGAGGTAGAGCGTCACCCCGGCCGCGGCGCACGCGTCGATGGTCTCCTGGTCGCGCATCGAGCCGCCCGGGTGGACGATCGCCCGGACGCCCGCCTCGAGGAGGATCGCCGGCCCGTCGGAGAACGGGAAGAAGGCGTCCGACGCGGCGACCGAGCCCCGGGCCCGCTCGGCTCCCGCGCGCGAGACGGCCAGCCGACACGAGTCGACCCGGTTGACCTGACCCATCCCGATGCCGACCGACGCCCCGTCGTGGGCGAGCAGGATGGCGTTGGACTTCACGGCGCGCACCGCGCGCCAGGCGAAGGCTAGGTCGGCGAGGGTCGCGGCGTCGGCCGGCTCCCCCGCGACCAGCCGCCAGTATGCCGCGTCGTCGCCGCCGGTGATCGTGCCCGCCTCGTCGCGCACGACCGCGTCCACCCGGTCGGTCGTCTGCATGAGCAGCCCACCGCCGATCGAGCGGGTCTCGACGCCGGGGCGGGAGGTGAAGGCCGAGGCGTCGACCCGCAGGAGCCGGATGTTCTTCTTGCGGCTGAGGATCTCGAGCGCATCGGCGTCGAAGGCCGGCGCGACGACCACCTCGGTGAAGATGTCCTTCACGGTCTCGGCCAGCTCGGCGGTGACCGGCCGGCTGACCGCGATCACCCCACCGAAGGCCGACAGCGGGTCGCACGCATGAGCCGCCCGGTGGGCAGCCGCGATGCCCTCGGCTTCGCTCGCGACAGCGATCCCGCACGGGTTGGCGTGCTTGATGATCGCGCAGGTCGGGCGGTCGCCCTGGTCGCCGGCCGCCCGCACCGCGGCGTCGGCGTCGACGAAGTTGTTGTAGGACATCTCCTTGCCGTGCAGGAGCTCGCCCTGCGCGAGGCTCGGCTGCGGCTGGAATCCGTTGCGGTAGAGGGCTGCCCGCTGGTGCGGGTTCTCGCCGTAGCGCAGCACGGAGACCTTGTCCCAGGTGGCGCCGACCCAGGCCGGGAAGCCCGTGCCCTCGGAGGTGTCGACGTAGGCATTGCCCATCCAGCTGGCCACCGCGACGTCGTATGCCGCGGTGTGGGCGAACGCCTCGGCCGCCAGTCGCTGGCGCTGGGCGAAGCTGAAGCCGCCGGACCGGACGGCAGCCAGCGCCTCGGCATACTGCATGGGGCTGGTGAGCACGGCGACGCTCGGGTGGTTCTTGGCGGCCGCGCGGACCATCGAGGGGCCGCCGATGTCGATGTTCTCGACGCAGTCGTCGGGGCTCGCGCCGGAGGTGACGGTCGCGGTGAAGGGATAGAGGTTGACGACGGCGAGCTCGATCGGCGCGACGTCGAGTTCGGCGAGCTGGGCGAGGTGGTCGGGCTTGCGGGTGTCGGCGAGCAGCCCGGCGTGCACCCGCGGGTGCAGAGTCTTGACCCGGCCCTCGAGGCATTCGGGGAAGCCGGTGAGGTCCTCGACCCTCGTCACCGGCAGCCCGAGCGACGCGATGAGCGCGGCCGACCCGCCGGTGGAGACGAGCTCGACGCCCGCCTCGTGGAGGCCGCGGACGAGGTCCTCGAGGCCGCTCTTGTCGAAGACCGAGACGAGGGCCCGGCGCACCGGCCGGACGTCCTGCGTGGGCCCGGGGGCGCTGACCTGGACGCTGCTCACGGGATGGTGACCTTCCTGCCACTGACGGTGAATCCGGATCGGGCCAGCCGGCCCACGACGTCCACGAGCATCGCCCGCTCGAGGACCTTGATGCGCTCGTGGAGCGAGTCGACGGTGTCGTCGGGCTCGACGGCGACGGCGTGCTGCTCGATGATCGGCCCGGTGTCCACGCCCGCGTCGACGAAGTGACACGTCGTGCCGGTGACGGTCACGCCATAAGCGAGCGCGTCGGACACCGCGTGCGCCCCGGGGAAGGCCGGCAGCAGGGCCGGGTGGGTGTTGACCACCGCGAACCGGGCGAGGAAGGCCGGGCCGAGCAGCTTCATGAAGCCCGGAGTCGCGACGAACGCCGGAGCGTATGCCGCGACCGCCGCGGTGAGCGCGGCGTCCCATTCCGCCCGGGTGGCGAAGTCGGCCACGCGGCATACGAAGGTGGGTATGCCGACCGCCTGAGCCCGCTGCTCACCGAGCGTGCCGGGGCGGTCGGCTCCCACGGCGACGATCCGCACGCCGTAGGCCGGGTCGGTGCTCGCGTCGATGAGGGCCTGGAGCAGAGTTCCCGAGCCGGATACGAGCGCGACGATCGGGACGGGCGTCGCGCTCGTGCCGACTGGCGGGGGCGGGACGCTCACGGCTCCCAGGGTAGTCATCCCGGCACCGTCGTCGCGTCCCGGTCCACCTTCCCGGGGGCGGACAGGACGCGACTCGGGCCCGGCCTCAGCCTGCGAGCACCGCCTCGACCTGGGCCGCGAGGTGGTCGGCGATCTCGAGCGAGGCGGTCGCGGCCGGGGACGGGGCGTTGAGCACGTGCACTTGGCGGCCGTGGGTCTGGACGAGGAAGTCCTCGACCATGCTCCCGTCGCGGCGCAGGGCCTGGGCGCGCACCCCCGCCGGAGCCGGCCGGAGATCCTCGGCCTCGATCCCCGGCACGAGCCGGGACAGGCTCGCGGCGAACTGCCGTCGGGAGAGGGAGCGCAGCACCTCGCGCGCGCCCGGCCCGAGGTTGCGCCGGCCGAGCTGCCAGAGCCCCGGCCAGGCGAGTGACTCGCCCAGCTCGCGCAGGTCCACGTCGCGCCACGTGTAGCCCTCGCGACGAAGGGCGAGGACCGCGTTGGGGCCGGCGTGAATGCCGCCGTGGATCATCCGGGTGAGGTGGACCCCGAGGAAGGGAAACCGCGGGTCGGGCACCGGGTAGACGAGGTTGCGCACGAGGTGCGCCCGCTCGGGGGCGAGTTCGAAGTACTCCCCGCGGAAGGGCACGATCCGGGCCTCGGGGACGAGCCCGCAGGCGGCGGCGACCCGGTCGGCGTAGAGCCCGGCGCACACGACGAGGGCGTCGGCCGCCACCTCCTCGGTCAGCTCCCCTTTGCTGGTGCTCGCGCCGCCGGCGCGAGCCGTCCGGGTCGCCACCCGGACCCCGGTCGGGGTGGATTCGGCCCCGGTCACCGCCACCCCGAGACGGAGCTCGCCCCCGGCGGCGCGCACGTCGTCGGCGAGCGCGCGGCATACGGCGGGGTAGTCGATGATCCCGGTCGTCTCCACGTGCAGCGCGCGGACGCAGCGGACGTAGGGCTCGTGCTCGCGGGCCTGCTCGGGGGTGAGCTCGTGGGCAGGCACGCCGTTGGCGCGGGCGCGCTCGGCCAGCCGCGCGAGTCCGGTGAGCTCGGAGTCGTCGCACGCGACGACGAGCTTGCCGCAGTTGTCGTGGGCGATGCCCTTCTCCCGCGCGTAGGCATAGATCGACTGCGCGCCGGCCACGGCCATCCGGGCCTTGAGGCTGCCCGGCGCGTAGTAGAGGCCGGCGTGGACGACCCCCGAATTGCGACCGGTCTGGTGGGCGGCGAGGGTCGACTCCTTCTCGAGCAGGAGCACCTCGATGCCGTGGCGCCCGAGTGCCCGGGCCGTCGCGAGCCCGACGATCCCGCCGCCGACGACGACGACCCGGCGCGCACGGGTCCCGGCGAAGACCGCTGGCGTGCTCACGGTTGGACGAGGGAGGCCAGGTGCGGCCGGACGAGGTCGGCGATCTGCTCCGGGGGCAGGTCGAGGATCACCTCGTCGTGCAAGCGCTCGAAGTAGGTGACGTCGCTGCGATACATCGGCTTGGGGTTCGAGCGGCTCACCACCCGCAGGAGCAGCGAATAGCGGCCGGTCGGTGCGGGCCCACCGCCGTAGAGCGCCCAGTTGAACGAGGAGAGATTGGCCGCATGGTATGCCGCGAAGACCCCGGAGAGGACCGCCCCCAGGTCGTGGCAGTCCTCGTCGGTGAGCGCGGTGACGTCGGGCACGCCGGGCAGCACCGCCCACACCTCGTGGAAGCCGACCGGCGACCACGGCGTGAGGGCGACGACCCGGCCCCGGGTCCCCAGCCAGCGGGGGCCGCCGGCCTCCGCCTCGATCAGCTGCTCCCAGAACGGTCGACCGACCCACGCATCGGAGGCCTCGACGAGGCGCCGCTGCATCGTCGTGCCGACGTGGTCGTGGGAGGTCTGGGCATGCGGGTGGATCATCGAACTGCCCGACGGCGGCAGGTAGTTGGCGCTGATCGAGTGCCAGGCCGGGCGCAGCGCGTGCACCCTCCGGGTGTATGCCGCGAGCCCGGTGAGCAGGTCGCCGACGATCGTGGGAGTGAGCTCGTCGAGGTCGACGAAGTGCCGGGTGACGTCGTAGAGGCCCACCGAGCAGTGGTGCGCATAGGCGACGACGTTGGGGACGATGACGCTCACCCCGCGCCGGATCCGGCCTTCCGTTGTGACCGCAGGGTCGAGCAGTCCGGTGGCCGACTCGATCCGGTCGGCGCAGAACGGGCAGAACCGTGGCGTCGCGGTGAGCTCCGACAGGTCCGGCCGGGTGGCCGGGGCGAGCTTCTCCCCGACGATCACCCGCGCGGTACGCCCGGTGAGCGGGTCGAAGCGGACGGTGATCGGGGTGTCGATCAGGTGCGTGGGGTTGCCGAGCTCGGGCACCCGTGCGTCGATGCGATCCTCGACGAAGGCGATGGGCATACCGGCATCGTAGGCCGCGCCTCCGCGCCCCCGCGCCCGGCTTCAGGCCTCGTCGTCCTCGATGCCGGGGTCGCCGTGATAGCGGCCGTGCACCCGTTGCTCGTGCGCGGCGAGGGCGGCGGCCGCACCGGCGGTAACCAGGTCGGTGACCGTGAGCAGGACCCGCGAGACGGCCGCGAGGGCGATCGCGGTCCCGGTGCCGACGAAGGGTCCCAGACCGGCCACGAGCACCGCCTCGCGCACCCCCGCCCCCGAGGGCAGCAGGAAGACGAACAGCCCCGAGATCATCGCGGTGGCCATCGTCCCGACGGCGAGCGGGAGGACATCCAGGCCCACCGGCTCACTGGCCCGGATGAGCAACCACAGGTGGACCCCGAAGCAGAGATAGGAGGCGAGCGTCCAGCCGAGGGCCTTGAGGATGGCCCGCTTGCGGACGGGATGTTCGAGGGGAGGACGGCGCAGGAGCCGGAAGCCCTGGGTCACGGCCCAGGTGAGCAATCGGGGATGGAGCGCGACGACGACGACCGGGAGCACGGCATAGAGCCAGCGCAGCCAGCCGAGGTCGGGGTTGGCGGCCACCAGCGTGGGGACGGCCAGCGACCCGGCCAGCAGGGCGGCGACCACGGTGATGGCGAGCGAGAGAACGGTCGCGGCGAAGACCCGGGCTCGGGCGACCCCGGCGCGGCGGCCGAGCTCGAGCTGCAGGACATAGGCCCAGACCGATCCGGGCAGGTATTTCCCGAGCTGGCCGACGAGGAAGATCTGGGCGCCCCGCCGCGCGCCGACCGGCTCGCCGAGTTCGTCGACGAGGGTCTGCCAGGACAGGGTCGAGCACAGGACGGCGACCGGCAGGACGAGGAAGGCCGGCACCCACGCGTGCCAGTCCAGATGCGTGACGGTCTCACTCACGTCGCGCCAATTGCGCACGACGGCGTATGCCGCGGCGGCGAGCACGAGGACGAGCAGGAGGGTCCGGCCCACCCGCAGGAGGACGCCGCTTCGCCTGGCCGGCCGCGCCGGCGTATCGGTCACGCGCCGTGCCCGGTCGGTCCGGCCCATTCGACCCGCACCGGGCTGAGGTCGGCGAGTCCCGCCCACCAGTCCGCCGGGCCGGCGATCCCGGGGATCCCGTCGAGGTCGAGCCGTCCGGCGGCATACCGTGCCTCGACCGCGGCGATCGTCTCGACGGGCAGGCCGGCGCGGCGCATCCCGACGGCGTTGATCCCGCGCAGCCGCAGCGGCACGCCGAGGACCTTGGCGAAGGGCGGCACGTCGCGGGCCACGGCCGCGCCCATGCCCACCATCGCCCGGTCGCCCACGTGGCGACCCTGGTGGACCGTGGCGTTCATCCCGAGGTTGGCACCCTCGCGGATCGTCGCGTGCCCGCCGATGCTCACGCCGGCCGAGATCGTCACTCCCGGGCCGAGGGCGACGTCGTGGGCGAGATAGCAACGGTTGAGCAGCCACGACCCGGCGCCGACGGTGGTCGCCCGGCGGCTGCCCTGGTGGACGACGACGAGTTCGCGGATGACCGCATCGTCCTCGACGACGACCCCGGCATGGTCGAGGTCGCCGTCCCAGGCGAGGTTGTGTCGCGCGCTGGTGATCTCCGGCGGCGCCCCGATCGTCGTCCCGGCGCCGATCCACACCCGGTCGCCGACGACGAGCGGTCCGGTGAGCACGGCATGGGGCCCGACGGACACGCCCTCGCCGAGCCGGACGCCGGGCCCGATCACCGCTGTCGGGTGGATGCGCGCGGAGCCGTCGGTCACGGCGACTAGTGTGGCCCACTGCGGCGTCGCACGCGCACGGGGCGCCCGAGGAGGAGCTATGTCGGACACCCTGGCCGTCGCACTCGTGGGCTCGGGCTCGATGGGGCTCAACCACGCCCGGGTCATCGCGTCCGGGCCGCGCACCCGGCTGACCGTCGTGATCGACCCCGACGAGGCCGTCGGCCGGGCCGCCGCCGACCGGCACGGCGCCCGGTGGGCGCCCGACCTCGAGGCCCTGGGCGGCTGCGACGCCGCCGTCGTGGCCGCGTCGACCGAACACCACTTCGCGCTCGCCCTGCCGATCGTCCAGGCCGGGATGCCGGTGCTCGTCGAGAAACCGCTGTGCCCCTCGCTGGCCCAGACCGAGCAGATCGTCGCCGCCTCGGCCGCCGGGCGCACGGTGCTGCAGTGCGGGCTCCTCGAGCGCTTCAACCCGGCGGTGCTCACCGCTCTGCGGATGGTCCGCGCGCCCTGCTACGTGCGGGCCGAGCGGCATTCGCCCTATGCGCCGCGGATCCGCACCGGGGTCGGGTGGGACCTGCTCGTCCACGACGTGGACCTCGCCGTGCGGTTCTTCGGCGGCGTCGACCCGGCCCGGGTCGACGTGGGCGTGGGCCACTACCACCCCTCGTCGCTCCCCGACGCCGAGGACGTCGTCGAGGCCACCCTGCATTTCCCGCAGGGCGGGGTCGCCTCGGTGTCGGCGAGCCGGATCGGGCAACGCAAGGTCCGCCGGATGGTCATCCAGGAGCTCGACCGCACGGTCGAGGTCGACCTGCTGCGCCGCGGCGTCACGGCCTACCGGCATACGACGATCGAGGGCGAGATCGGGACCGGGGGCTTCCGCCAGCTCACCGAGATGGAGGTGCCCGAGATCGTGGGGGCCGAGCCGTTGGTGAGCCAGCTCGCCCACTTCGTCGACCTGCTCGACGGACGGGCCGACCCCGACGCCGAGCGGGCCTCGATCCTGCCCGCCCACCGGGTGGTCGACGCCGTGCTCGCCGCACGGACCCCCGTCGGTTGAGACCGCCGGGCGACCGTCAGCAGGGGTCGAAGCGGGGGTGGCCCGTCTGCGGGTCCAGGTGCACCGTCGCGACCACCCGCGCCGGTATGCCGGCCACCATGGTCCGCGGCGGGACGTCGGCCGTGACGACCGCACCGGCGGCCACGACGGCCTCGTCGCCGATCGTCACGCCCATCTGGACGATCGCCCCGGCCCCGAGGTAGACCCGGTCACCGATGACGACCGGGGCCCGGTCGACGTCGGGATAGCGCCGACCGCTCACGCACCGGCGGGCGGTCGAATGGGTGTAGATCTGCACTCCGCTCGAGATGTCGCACCCGGCTCCGATGGTGAGCCCACCCGAGGCGTCGATGACGGTGAAGGCCCCGATCCAGGTGCCCGACCCCACGACCGGTTCGCCGACGATCCACGCGTGCTCGTTCCATGGATTGGTCGGCAGCCGCCCGGGCTCGCGCGGGAATCCCGGTGCGGGCTCGCACGGGAGGCCCTGCGCCGGCTCACCCGACGGCATGGCGGTCAGCCCCCGTCGCGGACGAGCGCGGCCATTCCCTCGCCCACGGGGATGCTCGCCGTGAATCCGAGGACCTCCTGGGCACGCTGGATGTCCGCCGCCCGGCGCGAGACGAGGACCTCGCGGGGGTTGAAAATCGGCTGCACGTCGACACCGACCGCGTCGATGAGGATGCGAGCGAGGTCGGCGATCGACGTGTCGATGCCGGTGCCGACGTTGACCGGCAGCCCGGAGTCGGCGCAGTCGACGGCGAGAACGACGGCCCGCGCGATGTCGTGGACGTGGATGAAGTCCATCGACTGCTCGCCCTTGCCGTCGATGACCGGGGGCTGCCCGGCGCGCAGCCGGTTGACGAAGTGGTTGATCACCGAGGTGTAGTAGGCCGTCGTCTTCTGCCCCGGGCCGTAGACGTTGAAGAAGCGCAGGGCGATCCAGGAGAGCCCCGACCGGCGCTGGTAGTAGCGCAGCAGGTCCTCCCCCGTGCGCTTGGAGATGCAGTAGGGCGTCTGCGGGTCCAGCTCGTCGTCCTCGTGCATGGGCAGCTTCTTCGGGTCGCCGTAGACGCTCGCCGAGGAGCAGAAGACGACCCGGCGGACCCCGTGGTCGGCGGCCGCCGCGACGACGTTGTGGGTGCCGATCGTGTTGATGTCCATCGACTCGTGGGGGTCGGCCTGGCTCTTGTTGATCGAGACCGCCGCCGCGTGGATGACGACCGAGCACCCCCGCATCGCCGCGTGCACGGCTCCGCCGTAGCGCACGTCCTGGTCGACCAGCTCGACCCGCCCGGGGTGGGCCGCCTGGAGCGCCTCGACCGCCGCGCGATCGCCGCGGAACATGTTGTCGAAGATCCGCACGTCATAGCCCCGGTCGAGCAGCATGGGCACGACGTGCAGGCCGATGAAGCCCGCTCCCCCGGTGAAGAAGACGGTCTCGCGGCTGGTCATCGGGGATCCCTTTCGGTGCGCACGGCGGCCGACCCGAGCACGGAGCGCAGGGTCGTCACGACGTGTTCGAGGTCGTCGTCGTCGAGGTTGGCGTGCATGGGGATGGCGAGGTGACGGGTGAACAGGTCGGCCGAGACGGGACAGTGCCGACCGGGGGTCTGCGGGTCCGCCCCGCCGTAGACCGGCTGCACATGGCTCGCATAGGTGCCGAAGTTGCAGCCGACGCCGTTGTCCCGCAGGGCGATTGCCACAGCCCCCCGGTCCAGGGAGGGGTCGAGCGTGACGACGTAGGACTGCCACGGGTGGGTCCGGTCGGGCAGGGCCACCGGCAGCGTGAGCGAATCGAGGTCACCCAGCCCCGCGGCATACGCGGCCGCCGCACGGGACCGCGCGGCGAGCAGGTCGGGCAGCCGGCGTAGTTGCGCCCGCATGATGCCGGCCTGCACGTCGGAGAGCCGGTAGTTCCACCCCGCCTCGGCGAAGCTGGGCACCGGCAGCGTCGCCGCGCCTTCGCGGGCGACCGCCGGGGTGATGCCGTAGGTGTGCAGGGTCCGCGCGTGGTCGAGCAGGTCGGCACGGTCGCCGACGAGCGCCCCACCCTCTCCGGCGGTGATCCCCTTGCGGCCGTGGAAGCTGAAGGCGGCCAGGTCGCCGAGCGAGCCGGCCGGACGACCGCGGTATGCCGCCCCCGCCGCGCAGGCGGCGTCCTCGACGAGCCACAGCCCGTGCCGGTCGGCGATCGCCCGCAATTCGTCGTAGTCGGCCGGCTGGCCGAAGACGTCGACCGCGAGGATGCCGACGGTGCGCGGGCCGACGAGCGCCTCGACGGCAGCCGGGTCCGCGGACCAGATGTCCGGGCGGATGTCGGCGAACACCGGCCGAGCCCCGGTCCACACGACCGCGTGACCCGTCGCGGGGAAGGTGTAGTCCCCGACGATCACCTCGTCGCCCGGGCCGGTACCGAGCACCGCGAGGGCGAGGTGCAAGGCGGTCCCGCAGTTGGACGTGGCAAGCGCGTGGGTCACCCCGACGGCCTCGGCGAACTCCCGCTCGAAGACCTGGCAGGTCGGTCCGGCCCCGGAGAGCCAGCCGGAGGCGAAGACCTCGGCGACGGCGGCAAGTTCGGGGTCGCCCACCGTCGGCTGGCCGAGTGGCACGGTGCGGGGGGCGGGCATGGGCGGGTCTCCTTGGAAGGTCGCGGCCGAAGGCTATCAAGCAGGAGTGCCGTGCCAGGGCCGCCACCGCAGCGCGGGCGGACCGGCCGCGACGAGCTCGGCGAGGGTCTCCTCGTGGCTATCGAGCACCCGGTCGAGGGTGAAGTGTGCGTCGACGAGGGCGCGGCCGCGCTCTCCCACGAGCCGAGCGGCGCCGGGGTCGTCGAGCACCCGCACGAGCCGCTCGGCGAGGCCCGCGACGTCGTCGCGGTGGGTGAGGAAGACGTCGCGCCCGTCGACGAGGGAGATGCCCGGGAAGTTGTCCAGCCGTCCCCAGCCGACCACCGGCACCCCCGCCGCCATTGCCTCGAGGGTCGCGGTCCCCAGGCCGTCGCCCTGCTCGTGGGCCTCGAGGTCGGCCGCCGCGAGCAGGTGCGGGATCGCGTCCTTGGGCACGGCGCCGAGCGTGCGCACCGCGTGGCCGACCCCGAGCTGCTCGGCCCGCCGGAGGAACAGGTCGTAGTAAACCTTCCCCGCGACGACGAGCCGGGCCCGCGGATACCGGGCGAGCACGGCGGGCAGCGCCTCGACGAGCCCCACCCGGTCACGCAGCGGGATCACGTGACCGACCGAGAGGATCACCGGCGCGTCGCCGACGCCGAGCAACTCGCGCCCCCGGGCCGGGTCACCGCCGCGCACCCACGAGGGATCCACCCCGACGGGGATGGCCACGAGATCACGGAAGCCACCGGCATACCGGGTGGTGATGTAGTCGCGCATGTGCGCGTCCATGACGACGATCCGCGGCCGGTAGCGGCGCAGCCGCGGCGCGACCACAGTGGCGTCCAGCCCGCGGAAGGCGTGCCGGTAGCTCGCGGCCGGGTTCTCCAACCGCGTGTGCACCGAGAGCAAGGCAGGCACGCCGTGGCGTCGCGCGTATGCCGCCGTGGCCCACGTGAGGTCCATGAACTGACCGTGCTGGTGCAGGACGTCGGGGCGGAAGCCACCGAGGAGCCGTTCGAGCCGACCCCGCAGCGAGGGCCGGCTCGCGAAGGAGAGGTCGAAGGAGACCGCGAGCCGGGTCTCGGGCAGCATGACCGCCGGGAGCCGTTCGATCCGCAGGCCGTCGCGCTCCTGCACCGCCGGGGCGTCCGCGAACGCAGCGGTGACGACGAGGACATCGTGGCCGCGGGCGGCATACCCGCGGGCGAGCGCGTCGGACAGGTGCGAGGACCCCCCGACCCGGGGCGGGTAGAAGTTGTTGACGACCGCGATCCGCACCCGCTCAGCCCCCCGCGGTCGCCACCGCGACGACGCCCGTGACGATCCGCTCGAGCTGGGCCGGGGTGAGCGAGGGGTGCACCGGCAGCGAGATGACCTCGGCGGCGGCCCGCTCGGTCTCGGGTAGCTCCAGGCCCGGCGCGAACGGGGCGAGCGAGGGCAACCGATGGTTGGGGATCGGGTAGTAGACCCCCGTCCCGACCCCGTGTTCCTCCCGCAGGGCCGCGACCATCCGATCGCGCTGCGCGCCACCGCCGACACCGACCTCGACCCGGATCGTGTACTGGTGCCACACATGGGTCGCCTCCGTCGCCACGACCGGCACGCGCACGCCCGCGAGGCCTGCGAGCCCGGCGGTGAGGTATGCCGCGTTGTCCTGCCGCCGGCGGGTCCATTCGGCGAGCCGGCCGAGTTGGACCCGACCGATCGCCGCGTGGATGTCGGTCATCCGGGCGTTGAAGCCCACGACCTCGTTCGCGTACTGCCGTTCCATCCCCTGGTTGCGCAGCAGGCGCACCGTTCGGGCGATCTCCTCGGTCGCGCAGGCGACCATGCCACCCTCGCCCGAGGTCATGTTCTTCGTCGGATAGAGGCTGAACATCGCGATCTCGCCGAACGAGCCGACCGGCGCCCCCCGCCAGCTCGCCCCGTGCGCCTGGGCGGCGTCCTCGAACAGGCGTATGCCGTGTCGGCTCGCGAGCGCGCCGAGGCCGTCGAGGTCGGCGGGATGCCCGTAGAGGTGGACGGGCATGATGGCCGCCGTCCGCTCGGTGAGACTGGCCTGCACGGCTGCGGGGTCGAGACAAAAGGTCACCGGGTCGATGTCGGCGAAGACCGGCCGCGCGCCGGTGAGCGCGACCGAGTTGGCCGTCGCCGCGAAGGTGAACGAGGGCACCACGACCTCGTCGCCCGGACCGATCCCGGCCGCGAGCAGGCCCAGGTGCAGGCCCGAGGTGCCCGAGTTGACCGCGACGCAGCGTCGACCGCCGACGAGCGCTTCGGCGAACTCGGTCTCGAAGGCGGCCACCTCGGGGCCCTGGGCGAGCATCCCGGAGCGCAGCACCCGGTCGACGGCCGCCCGCTCCTGCTCGCCCACGAGGGGCCTGGCCGCCGGGATGAATTCCGGTGCGGGTGGGGCGGTGGGCTCGGACATGCCGGTGTCGCGACCTTCCGGGGTGGGCGTGGGCTGACGGGGTGTCGGTGCCTAGTCGACCACATCGATGCGGCGGCGGCGCAAGGTGTCCCAGCCGAGCCACAGGGCGGCACCGAGCGCGAGCTCGCCGAGGAGGGCGGCCGCGACCGCGAGGGGCTGAACTCCGACGTGGGCGAGACGGGCCTCGCCCGCCGAGCCCGACGACAGGGCGGCGAGCACGAGCACGGCGACCGCGACGAGCCCGACGGCCGCACCGGTCGTGGCCGCGCGCGACCGCCAGTCGGCCAGCCGGGACCAGGCAGCAGTGGCCTGGCGTCCGACACCGACCCCGACGGCGACCGGGACGAGCAGGCCGAGCCAGGCCCACCCCGGGTTGGTGCCGTCGGGCGGGAGGAGCCCGAGGGCCGGGATCATCGGGAGCAGTCCCGGCTGGGCGCCGCCGAGGCTCACGGTGCCGCCGGCGCTCACCTGGAAGCCGGGGCCGCAGAGCACGGCGAGCGCCCACACGAGCAGGTCGGGCAGGAAGAGCAGTTGGAGCAGCGTGAGCACGAGGGAGGCGAGCATCCCGGTGCCCAGCGCGGCGTAGAGACCCGAGACGGTCGACCAGCGGCCGACGAGTTGGACGAGGACGAGCAGGAGGGCCGCGCTCCCCAACCCGGCCAGCCCCCAGAGCGCCGGCCGGCCGGCTCGCGTGAGCCAGGTCGGGAGGCGTTCGGCGACCCACTCGTCCGGGTCGCGCGCCTGGTCGAGGAGCAGAGCGGTCACCGGCACCCCGAGGCTGGTGACGAGGCCACCGAGCGTCGGGCGAGCCGGCCCGGCGAGGGCGAGCAACGCGACCACGACCTGCGCGGCGGCATATCCGCCGAGGGCAAGGGGGGCCAGCCCGAGGGTGGGGCGGTCGGCGAGGGCTGCGGCCCGGCGCAGCGAATGCGCGACGAGCCACACAGCGCCGGCCCACCCGAGGACGGGGACCAGCGACACGCTCACCCCGTCGGCCCCGAAGCCGCCGCCGGAGACGAGCAACCAACAAGCGGCGGCGACCCCGACCGCGTGCGCCCACGAGGCGCCCGAGCCGGTGATGGCCCAGAGCGGGACGACGACGAGCATGCACGCGAGCAGGCCGAGCCCGACCGGGACCGCTCCGGCGAGCAGTCCACGCCAGCGCTGCTCCGGCGCGGCCCACGGCCAGTCGAAGGAGGCCGGTCGCCACCCTTCGACGAGGGCGCGCCGCGGCGACCCCACGGCGCCCCGGACGGTCGTGGCGGTGGCGCGGGCGCGCTCGAGCAGACTCACCCGTCCATGGTCCCCGAGGCACCCGGCACAACGGCGGAGGGCGCGCCGGTCGACCCGGCGCGCCCTCGTCGGAGGTCTGCGAACGGCCTACCTCGCCAGGCCCTGCATGATCTCGCGCATGAGCGCGGCGGTCTCCGAGGGGGTCTTGCCGACCTTGACCCCGGCCGCCTCGAGGGCGATCTTCTTGGCCTCTGCGGTGCCCGAGGAGCCCGTGACGATCGCGCCGGCGTGACCCATCGTCTTGCCCTCGGGGGCGGTGAATCCCGCGACATAGCCGACGACCGGCTTGGTCACGTGCTCCTTGATGTATGCCGCCGCGCGCTCCTCCGCGTCGCCGCCGATCTCGCCGATCATCACGATCGCATCCGTGTCGGGGTCGTCCTGGAAGGCCTGGAGGCAGTCGATGTGGGTGGTGCCGATGATCGGGTCGCCGCCGATCCCCACGCCGGTGGAGAAGCCGAAATCGCGCAGCTCGAACATCATCTGGTAGGTGAGCGTGCCCGACTTGGACACCAGGCCGATCCGGCCGGGGCCGGAGATGTCGGCGGGGATGATGCCGGCGTTTGACTGCCCGGGCGAGATGAGCCCCGGGCAGTTGGGGCCGATGAGCCGGGTCGTGCCGGCCTGCTGGGCGTAGGCGAAGAACTCGGCGGTGTCCTTGACGGCCACGCCCTCGGTGATGACGACGCAGAGCGGGATCGCCGCGTCGACGGCCTCGACGACCGCCGCCTTGGTGAACGGAGCCGGCACGAAGATCACCGAGACGTTCGCCCCGGTGGCTGCCATCGCCTCGGCGACCGTGCCGAAGACGGGGACGGTGACGCCGCCGGGGAAGTCGACCGTCGTGCCGGCCTTGCGCGGGTTGACGCCACCGACTATCGCGGTGCCCGAGGCGAGCATCCGGGTCGTGTGCTTCATGCCCTCCGACCCGGTCATGCCCTGGACGATGACCTTGGAGTCGCGGTTGAGGAAGATCGCCATTGTCGTGAGTGTCCTTTGTCCTCTCGGTCCTGCGTCCGGGTCAGTCGGCCAACGAAGCGAGTTCGGCGACGCGGCGGGCCGCGCCGTCCATGGTGTCGACGCGCTCGAGCTGCGGCAGCGCGGCGCCGTCGAGGATGGCGCGCCCCTTCTCGGCGTTGTTGCCGTCGAGCCGCACGACGAGCGGCTTGGGCTGCTTGCCGTGGCCGGCGAGGATCTCGTAGGCCTTGACGATGCCGTCGGCCACCTGGTCGCACGCGGTGATGCCGCCGAAGACGTTGACGAAGACCGCCTTCACCTGGGCGTCCTCGAAGATCACGTCGAGGCCGTTGGCCATGACGGAGGCGTCGGCGCCGCCGCCGATGTCGAGGAAGTTGGCCGGGCGCGGATGTGTGCCGTCCTTGGCGGTGAACTCCTCGCCGGCATAGGCGACGACATCGAGGGTGGACATCACGAGGCCGGCACCGTTGCCGATGATCCCGATGTTGCCGTCGAGCTTCACGTAGTTGAGATTGAGGTCGGTCGCCATGATCTCCAGCGGGTCGGTGGCCGAGTGGTCGACGAGCGCCTCGTGGTCGGCGTGGCGGAAGGCGGCGTTGTTGTCGAGGGTGACCTTCCCGTCGAGGGCGATGATGCTCCCGTCGGCCGTCTTCACGAGCGGGTTGACCTCGACGAGGGTGGCGTCCTCGCCCACGTAGACGTCGCCGAGCTTGACGAGCACGTCGGCGACGGCGGCGGCGTCGGCCTCGGGAAAGCCCGCTTCGGAGACGATCTGCGCGGCCATGGCCGGATCGAGGCCGACGAGCGGGTCGACCTGCACCCGGGCGAGCTTGTCGGGGTGCTCGACGGCGAGGGTCTCGATGTCCATGCCCCCCTCGACGCTGCACATCGCGAGGTAGGAGCGGTTGGCCCGGTCGAGCAGGAGGCTGAAGTAATACTCCTGCGCGATCTGGGCACCCTGGGCGATCATCACCCGCTTGACGGTGTGGCCCTTGATGTCCATGCCGAGGATCTGCGCGGCCAGGGCCTGCGCCTCCTCGGGGGATCTGGCCACCTTGACGCCCCCGGCCTTGCCGCGTCCGCCGGTCTTCACCTGCGCCTTGACGACGACGACGCCCCCGCTCTTGGGTCCGATCCGCTCGGCGGCGGCGCGGGCCTGTTCGGGCGTCTCGGCCACCTCCCCGGCCAGCACGGGCACACCGTGCGCCTCGAACATGTCACGTGCCTGGTACTCGTACAGATCCACGGGCGTCCGTCCTCGTCGTCGAAGTGAGGTGACCGGTGCAAACGGCGATCGCCGCCGACCTCGACGTCCGCGGCATCTCGGAATCTAGTGCACCGCTCGGACCCCACCTGCCCCCCGGGAGCCCCGCGAGACCAATCTCACCAGCGCCCGGTCAGCGGACGGTGACCCCCTGGCCGGCCGGCACGAGAAGCACCCAGACCGGGCCGGTGGCGAGGGCGAGCTGCTCACCGGAGGCGCTCGTGAACGTGGTCGGCGCGGAGCGCGCGGAGCGCGACCACGTGCCGGTCCAGGACCGGCCGTCCCGCAGGAGGGTGACCGGCCCCGAGCCGACGACTTCGACGACGGGGGTGTGCGCCCCGTTGACGTCCTGGTTGGCCGACAGGTGGGTGCGGACGGTCTGGACGATCACCGAGGCCGCCCCCACGCGCACGCCGGCCGCAGTCGTCTCGGAGCGGCCGTCGGTCGTCACGAGGTAGCGCTGGGTGCCCGCGTCCCAGGTGAGGCCCACCGAGGCGGCGGAGTATGCCGTGCTCACGCTTGTCCCCGAGGCACCCCCGGCCGGCGCCGGTCCGAAGCGCAGGCCCACGTCGCCCGGAGGGACACTGCCGCCGGCACGGGCGAGCAACTGGGTCGGCGACCCGATGACGTTGTAGGGCGAGGGACGCGAGCGATCACGCCGGTAGCCCGCCGGGTTGGCGTCGAAGGAGAGGTTGACCTGTTGCCCCTTGGCGACGGCGGCGAGAGTGATCGCGGAGCCGCCGGAGAAGGCGAAGGCGACCCGCCCGTAGTTGCCGAGCAGGTCGACGTCGGATTCCCGGGCGCTGCGCACAGGTCCGACCTCGGCGGGCATCGTCGTGAAGACGGCGAGCAGCCGGGTGAGGCCGGCCTCCACCGGTTCGACGTAGACGACTGCGGCCGAGTCAAGCCCGATCCGGGGCCGCGCGGGGCCTGTGTTGTCGATCTTCACCGCGAGCACCGGACCACCGCCGAGCGGGGTGAGCGCCGGCGTGGCCGGTGCGTCGGCGGTCGAGGCAGTCGGCGAGGCCGAGGGCGTGCTCGAGGTCACTGTGGTCGTGGGCGCAGGGGCCGGCGCAGGGGCCGAGCTGCACGCACCGAACGACAGCGCCGTCGGCAGCACGAGCGCCGCGAGCGCACGCAGACCGCGCCGCGCGCGGCCCGGGGATCCGCGACGGGCCACCGAGGGGGCGCCCGAGGGGGCCGAGCAGTCGGTGGCGGTGGGGGGCTGCGGCATACCTCGACCCTAGCCCGCGGGCGGCGACGTGATCGGGACCACGAGATTGGGGAGGACCAGACCGGAGGACCAGACCGGAAGACCGCGGTGGGCAGGAGGGGAGGTGCTGTGGTTGTGGGGCCACGGCCGAAGCCGTGACCCCACAACCACGCGTCGCAAACAGGGCACTGATCAGGTCAGTGAGCGCCGTTGCCAGCGCGAGAGCTTCCTCGGGATGCGGGAGTGCCGAGGGCCCATCCACCTATTTTCGACTTGACGGGCCGGCGCCTGGGGGGAGAGGTGTCGACGACGTCTGATGACAATCATGGGGGGTCCGACGAGGTGGTTGGGCCACTCCGAGGGTTTCCTTACCAAGTTTTTAAGGTCGCCCCACGGGCGCGGCGAATTGTCCACGTTCGGGGGTGAGAATGCCCGATTCGCCCAGTGCGGTGGGAGGGTTCGGTCCGCTCAGTGTGCGTGGACGTGCCCGCGCACCCAGTCGACGATCTCGTGGGTCGTCGCGCCCGGCGTGAAGACCTTGGCGACGCCGAGCTTCTCGAGCTCGGGGATGTCCGCTTCGGGGATGATGCCGCCGCCGAAGACGACGATGTCGGCAGCGTCGCGTTGACGCAGCAACTCGAGGACCCGGGTGAACAACGTCATGTGTGCCCCGGAGAGGACCGACAGACCGACACCGTCGGCGTCCTCCTGGATGGAGGCCTCGACGATCTGCTCGGGGGTCTGGTGCAGGCCGGTGTAGACGACCTCCATCCCCGCGTCACGCAACGCGCGGGCGACCACCTTCGCGCCCCGGTCGTGTCCGTCAAGACCCGGCTTGGCCACGACGATCCGCAACGGTGCATCAGTCATGCGCGCCACTCTAGCGAAGGGGCCGCTGCGGACCTCGGGTCCCGTGGCGCAGCCCACGTCCCCTGTGGCTTCGGTCACAACGGTTGCGATCGCGCGTGCGGGGCGACCGCGGCTTCACGCCGCGAGCTGCTCGCCTGTGGACGACGGGTTTGGCATAACGATTGCATCACGGTAGCCTCTCCGGCGGCCCCCAACCGGTCTTCCACGACCCCGGGGCCGATCGGGACATCGAGTCGAACGAAACGGGTGGACGTGGCGAACAGCAAGTACCGCGGGAGGCATCGCACCGGTCGCCGTAGTGCGCTCACCCCGCGCCTGCTCGGTGCCGGCCTGGCCGTCCCCACGACCGCCACGGTGGTCGTCGCGGCGATGTCCTCCGGTGGGGCGGGTGCCACCGTGGCGATCGCCAGCCACGCCACGACCGACAGCCTCGACGCCGACCGGGTCGAGCTCGCCGGACTCAAGGCCGGCAGCGTGCAAGCGTTGGAGACCGGCGTCGCCGACCGGGCAGCCCGCGGCAGCGAACGCCAGCGCCTCGACATGCTCACGGCGGAGAACGCCCGCCGCGCGGCGGCCGAGGCCGCGCTCAGCGCGTCCGACCAGGTCGTCGAGGTCAAGGCGACCAATCCCGCCCCGGTCGCCGCGGGCGCCACCACCGCCCCCAAGAGCGTGGGATCGCACGCGTGGGTGCGCCCGGTCGACCGATACGTGCTCACCTCCCTCTACGGATACCGCTGGGGGGTGCTGCACCCGGCCGACGACCTTGCCTGCCCGGTCGGGACCCCGGTCAAGGCCATGTCCAGCGGCGTCGTCATCCTCGCCGGGTGGTCCGGCGGCTACGGCTACAAGGTCGAGATCCGCTACTGGGACGGCACGGTCTCCTGGTACGCGCACAACAGCAGACTCAAGGTCAAGGTCGGCGACACGGTCGCGCCCGGTCAGGTCGTGGCGCTGTCCGGCAACACCGGTCACTCGACCGGCCCGCACGTCCACCTGGAGATCCACCTCAAGGGGGGCGCGGCCATCAACCCGTTGGGCTGGTTCCGGTCCAAGGGCATCCCGCTGTGACCCGCTGAGCGACCGGTGTCGCCCGAGCCGCTAGCGTGGCCGGTCGTGGATCGTCCTCTGGCCGTCCGATCGATCACCGCGCGGGAACATGCCGCCGTCCTGGCCGCCCAGCCGTCCGCGAGCTTCCTGCAGACCCCGGGCTGGGGTCGCCTCAAGTCCGACTGGTCCGCCGAGTCGGTCGGCTGGTATGCCGCGGGGGCACCGGAATCGCTCGTCGGCGCGGCTCTCGTGCTCTATCGGCAGATCCCGCGACTGCCACGCTACCTCGCCTACGTCCCCGAAGGTCCGGTCCTCGACTGGACCCGACCGGATGCCCTCACGGCGATCACGGCGCTCGCCGAGCACGTCCGCGCCCGGGGTGCCTTCGCCCTGCGCCTCGGCCCACCGGTGCCCCGGCGACGCTGGCGCGCCGAGACGGTCAAGCAGGCGATCGCCGACCCGCAGGTCCGCACGTTGAACGACGTGACCCCGGATGTCGCCGAACCCGTCGGCGAGGCACTCGCGCAGGGTTTGGCCGCCGCGGGCTTCCACCGGGTGGGCGAGGGCCCGGGATTCGCCGCGGGGCAACCGCATTTCGTCTTCCAGATGCCGCTTGCCGGACGCACCGAGGCCGATCTGCTCGCGGGGATGAACCAGTTGTGGCGACGGTCGATCAAGAAGTCGGTGACCGCCGGGGTGGAGGTCTCCCGGGGTGGGGTCGAGGATCTCGCCGACTTCCATCGGATCTACGCCGAGACGGCGGCGCGTGACGGTTTCCTGCCCCGGCCCGTCGACTACTTCCGCCGGATGTTCGCCGAACTGCAGGCCGACCTGCCCGACTCGATCCGGCTCTACCTGGCTCGACACGAGGGGGATCTCGTTGCCGCGGGCATCTGGGTCCGCGTCGGGCGACATTCCTGGTACGCCTACGGCGCCTCCACGACGCTCAAGCGGGAAGTGCAGGGCTCGACCGCGATGCAGTGGCAGATGATGCGCGACGCACTGGCCGCCGAGGCGGACGTCTACGACCTGCGTGGGATCACCGACACCGTCGACGAGCACGATCCGCTCATGGGTCTGGTCCGGTTCAAACTCGGCACCGGCGGCGAGGCGGTCGAATACGTCGGCGAGTGGGACCTCCCGGTTCGCCCACTCACCTACCGGGCCTTCGAGCTGGCCCAGCGGATCCGGCGATGAGCCTCGTCCTGCACGTGGACGCGCCTCGGTGGCGGGCCCACCTGGACGCGACGGTCGTGGCATACGAGGGCGCGCTCGTGCCCGTCGTCAAGGGCGGGGGTTACGGCCTGGGCGAGGACCTGCTTCTCGCCGAGGCGGGACGGCTGCGCGGGCGCGGCGTCGGGCAGGTGGCGGTCGGCACCTACGACGAGGCCGGTCGGGCCCTCGGCCGTGGGGGCCCCCTCGCCGACCTGCTCGTCCTCGAGCCCTATCGGGCGGCGCTCGCGGACGGATATCCCGTGCTCGACTCGAGCGCGCTCGTGCACACCGTGAGCGACGGCGCGGACCTCGCCGACCTGCTCGGTCGGGTATCGGCGCCGCGCATCCTCCTCGAGGGACTCACCTCGCTCAATCGCCACGGTATGCCGGCCGCCCAGGTCGGCGCGCTCGCTGCGGCGGCGGGGTCGGCCACCGTCGAGGGGCTCGCCCTGCATCTGCCGCTCGGCACCGGCAACGAGGCCGAGGTCCAGTCCTGGCTCACCGCGGTGCCCTCGATCGCCCGGGTCTACGTCTCGCACGTGACCCCCGATCAGCTGCACCGCCTGCGGGCCGCCAATCCGGGCCGCGACCTGCGGGCGCGGGTCGGGACCGCCCTGTGGCTCGGGGCCGAGGGTGCCCTCGATGTCCGCGCTCACGTCCTGGACGTCCGCGCGGTCCAGGCGGGCGATCGGGCCGGCTACTGGCGTCGGCGTCTGCATGGCGGCCATCTGCTCGTCGTCTCCGGCGGCACGGCCCACGGCGTCGCTCTCGCCGCCCCGGCCGCGGCCGGGCGCCTGCGCCAGCGCGCCACGGTGCTCGCCGAGGCCGTGCTCGAGTCGGCGGGACGGGTGCGTTCCCCGTTCCTGGTGGGCGGGCGCCACGCATGGTTTGTCGAACCCCCGCACATGCAGGTGAGCCTGATCGAGCTACCCCCGGGAACGACACCACCGCGGGTGGGTGACCCGGTGCCCGTCCGGGTGCGCACGACGACCTTGCACGCCGACGCGGTCGTGCTCGACGGGGACGACCCCGACGCGGGCGACGACGATCCCGCTCAGAGCTTCTCGACCGGGGCATAACGCAGGAGCAGCCGCTTGACCCCGTGCGTGCCGCCGAAGTCGACATGCGCGAGCGCACGCTCCCCCTCGCCCTCGACCCGCAGGACGGTGCCCAGGCCGAAGGCGTCGTGGCTCACCCGGTCGCCCGCGGCGAGCGCGAGCACGGCCCGGTTGCCGGGCGAACGCACTCCCGGCCGGGCGGCAAGCGTGGCCACGGCAGGCTCGCTCGCCCGACGCCCGAACCGGGCGGTGTCGGAGGCGGCGGTCGCGCGCTCCCAGTCGACCAGTCCGGCCGGGATCTCGTCGAGGAACCGCGAGCCCGGGTAATACTGCGGCTGCCCCCAGGCCGACCGCACGGCCGACCGGGACACGTGCAGGCGTTCCCGCGCCCGGGTGATGCCGACGTAGGCGAGCCGCCGCTCCTCCTCGAGTTCCTTGGGGTCCCCGAGCGAGCGCAGATGCGGGAAGGTCCCGTCCTCGAGGCCGGTGAGGAAGACCACGGGGAACTCCAGGCCCTTGGCGGTGTGCAGGGTCATGAGGGTGACCACCCCGCCCTGGGCCGCCTGGTCGGCGGTGGGATCGTCGGTCGAATCCGAGGCATCCGCGGCGACCGCGTCGGGGATCTCGTCGGCATCGGCGACGAGCGAGACCTGTTCGAGGAAATCCTCCAGGCTCGCCGGCTCGCCCGTCTCGGCGCGGCCCTCGTCGAATTCCTGTGCCACGGCGAGAAGCTCGGCGAGGTTCTCGACCCGGGTCTCGTCCTGGGGGTCGGGGCTCGCCCGCAACTCGGCGAGGTAGCCGCTCTGCTCCAACACCGCCTCGAGCAACCCGGCGACCCCCGAACCTCCCTCGAAGACCGTGCGCAGGTCCTCGAGCAGCTTCGTGAACGCGCCGATGGCCGCGACCGAGCGGGTGGCGATGCCGGGGGCGTCGGCCGCCCGGCCGAGTGCCGCGACGAAGGGGATGCGCTCCCGGTCGGCGAGCTGCGCGACACAGGCCTCCGCGCGTTCGCCGATGCCCCGGCGCGGGACGTTGAGGATGCGCCGGAGGTTGACCGAGTCGGTGGGATTGGAGATCACCCGCAGATAGGCGAGGGCGTCCTTGACCTCCTTGCGCTCGTAGAACCGGGTTCCGCCGACGACCTTGTAGGGGATCCCGACCCGGACGAAGACCTCCTCGACGGCCCGGCTCTGCGCATTGGTGCGATAGAAGACCGCGACGTCGCGCGGGAGCACCCCGTGCTCGTCGCCCAAGCGGTCGATCGAACGGGCGACGAAGGACGCCTCGTCGTGTTCGTTGTCGGCGACGTAGCCGACGATCGTGGCCCCGTCGCCGGCGTCGGACCACAGGTTCTTGGGCCGACGGTCGGGGTTGCGGGCGATGACCGCGTTGGCCGCCCGCAGAATGTTCTGGGTCGAGCGGTAGTTCTGCTCGAGCAGGATCGTGCGCGCGTCGGGATAGTCCTGCTCGAACTCGACGATGTTGCGGATGCTCGCCCCGCGGAAGGCATAGATCGACTGGTCGGCGTCGCCGACGACGACCAACTCCGCGGGCGGGATCGGGTGTGCCGCCCCACTCGCCGGGCCGCTGACGGCTGAACTCGACTGGCCCGACGCCTGCTTCGCTGCGGGACTCGCTGACGGGCCGACGGAACTCGATTGTCGGCCCTGCGCGCTCGCCCCTCCGGGACTCGCTGACGGGCCGACGAGCTCACGCACCAACTGGTACTGCGCGTGGTTGGTGTCCTGGTATTCGTCGACGAGGACGTGTCGGAACCGACGCCGGTAATGCTCCGCGACGTCGGGAAAGGCCTGCAGGAGATGGACGGTCGTCATGATGAGGTCGTCGAAGTCCAGCGCGTTGGCCTGCCGCAGCCGGCGCTGGTATGCCGCGTAGGCCTGGGCGACGATCCGCTCGTGATGGGTGCCGCCCGAGTCCTGCGACACCCGCCGGGCATAGGTCTCCTCGTCGATCAGCTCGTTCTTGAGGTTGGACACCTGGTGGGAGAAGGACCGCGCCGGATAGCGCTTGGGGTCGAGGTCGAGGTCGCGCAGGACCATGCTCATGAGCCGCTGGCTGTCGGCCGCGTCGTAGATGGAGAAACTCGACCGCAGCCCGAGCGTGGTCGACTCGCGGCGCAGGATCCGCACGCAGGCCGCGTGGAAGGTCATCACCCACATCGCCCGGGCCCGTCCGCCGACAAGCCCCTCGACCCGCTCGCGCATCTCGGCGGCCGCCTTGTTGGTGAACGTGATCGCGAGGATCTGCCCCGGCGCGACGCCCCGCTCGGCGAGCAGGTAGGCGATTCGGTGGGTGAGGACCCGCGTCTTGCCCGAGCCGGCCCCGGCGACGATGAGCAGCGGGCTGCCTTCGTGGACGACCGCCGCCCGCTGCTGGGCATTGAGCCCGGCGAGCAGTGCCTCGGTGTCCCGCCGCAACCCGGTATGCCGCCCACCCTCGCCACCGGGGGCGGGCCCGTCGAGCCGGGCCCAGAGCGGCACGCCCGCGTCGTCGACCTCGGACGGATCGGCGCTCGGGTGGACGTCGGCGAGGGACGCGGCGTGCGGATGGGCACGGGCGGAACGGGGCGCGCCGGAGCCCCGCTCCCCGCCGTCGGTGAGCCCCAGGTCGTCGAAGAGCGTGGCCATCTCGGCGTCAACCCTATGCGCTCCGTGCGACACCCCCGTGCCGTCGTCCCCCGCCGTAGCCTTGCCCGCATGACCAGCGCACGCGCCCTGCGAGTGACCACGTCCGGCGGACCCGACGTGCTCGCCGTCCAGACCGTCGACGTACCCGCACCCGGGCCCGGCGAGGCCCGGGTGCGCGTGGCCGCCGCGGGGGTGAACTTCATCGACGTCTACCAGCGCCAGGGCATCTATCCCCTGCCGACCCCCTTCACCGTCGGCATGGAGGGCGCCGGGATCGTCGAGTCGCTCGGGCCGGACTGCCCGCCCGACAGCCCCGGCGTGGGCAGCCGGGTCGCCTGGGCGATGACCGGCGGAGCGGACGCCGAGCTCGCCCTGGTCCCGGCGGCCTCGCTCGTCGCCGTACCCGACGGCGTCGCCCTCGACGAGGCGGCCGCGGCGATGCTCCAAGGGATGACCGCACACTTCCTCACGACGAGCGCGTATGCCGTCTCCCCCGACTCCACGGTCCTCGTCCACGCCGCCGCGGGTGGGGTCGGCCAGTGGCTCGTCCAGTTCGCCGCGAGCGCGGGGGCCACGGTCGTCGGCACCGCCGGCACGGCCGACAAGCGGGCCAAGGCGGCCGCGCTCGGGGCCGCCCACGTGCTCGACTACGCGGCATACGACACGGCCGAGACGCTCGCGGAGGCGGTCCGCGAAGCGAACGGCGGGCTCGGGGTGCACGTCGCCTACGACGGGGTGGGGAGGGCGACCTTCGACGCCTCGCTCGCATCGCTGCGCCCGCGGGGCCTGCTCGCGCTGTTCGGCGGGTCGAGCGGTCAGGTGCCGCCGTTCGACCTCCAACGGCTCAACGCCGGCGGGTCGCTGTTCGTCACCCGGCCGACCCTCGCCCACTACCTGGCCGACCGCGCCGAGTTGCTCTGGCGGGCCGGCGCGGTCTTCGAGGCCCTGCGGTCGGGTCGGGTGCGACTGGAGATCGGCGGCCGATATCCGCTCACCGACGCGGCCGCGGCCTACGCGGCGCTCGAGGGTCGCGCCTCGAGCGGCAAGCTCGTCCTCATGGTCGGGGACCTCGGATGAACAACCTCGACGTGCGACGCGACGGGCCGGTCACGACGATCACCCTCACCCGGCCGGAGAAACGCAACGCCCTGTCCGCCGAGATGATGACCGACCTGCTCGGCGCGTTCGAGGCCGCGGGCGCCTCCGATACCCTCGCGGTCGTCCTCGCCGCGCAGGGCCCGGTGTTCTCGGCCGGCCACAACTTCGGCGATATGGCCGGGGCCGACCTGCGCGCGGCCCGTGAGTTGTTCCTCCTGTGCACCCGGATGATGGACACGATCCAGGCCATCCCCCAGCCGGTCGTCGCCAAGGTCCACGCGCTCGCCACTGCCGCCGGCTGCCAGCTCGTCGCCTCGTGCGATCTCGCCGTCGCCGCCGACACGGCGGGCTTCGCGCTCCCCGGCGGCAAGGCCGGGCTGTTCTGCCACACGCCGCTCGTCGCGGTCGCCCGCAATGTCGGCCGCAAGCGGGCCCTCGAGCTCGCCCTGAGCGGCGACGTGATCGACGCTGCGACCGCCGCCGAGTGGGGGCTGGTCAACCGGGTCGTGCCCGCGGCCGAGCTCGACGCGGCCGTCGCCGAGCTCGTCGCCCGGGTCACCCGCGGCAGCGCGCAGGGCCGGTCCCTGGGTAAGCACACCTTCTACGCCCAGGTCGAGCTCGAGCAGTCCCGGGCCTACGACCTGGCGATCGAGGTGATGGCGGCCGCGGCGCTCACGCCCGACGCCCAGGAAGGCATCCGGGCCTTCCTCGACAAGCGCCCCGCGGCATACACCTCGCGGCCCTGAAGGCTCAGCTGTAGGAGCGCCAGAGCACCGCGACGAGCACGTTGAGGATCGCGAGGTATGCCGCCGCGTTCACTCCCGTCGCCACCGCACCGGCTGCGGCAGTCGCCCCAGCCCTGCCCGAGGCCCCGCCCACCGCCGCCTTGCGCTGACGGGCGTTGGCGATCTCGACGAGCACGAGCACGACGAGCGCGACGAGGAGCTTGACCCCGAGCTTGGCGTTGTTTGGCGGGTCGTCCTTGTCCATCGAGGCCAGGCCGGCGAGCACGATGCCCGTGACGAGTTGCGTCCGGGCACCCCAGAGGATCGCCGGGATGACCCGCGCATCGGACCGCACGGCGAGCCAACCGCCGACGATCGCGGCCATGCCGAGCAGGTGCAGGACGACGACGATCTCGTTGAACAGCTTCACCGGACCACCCTAGCGGCCCCTCGGGCCGCAACCCGGGAGGGCACCCACCGGGACCAGCGGCGGCAACAGGCCGTCTGCAGGCAGAGTAGACCGATCCAATTAAGGGCTCATCAACCGTCCGATAAGTCCGTCTCGTCCGGGTATGGGCATTCTCACCGTCCCTCACCTCCTTCACTTGGGCCCTCTCCTCATACCGTCGGGGGTATGCGCGATCTCGTCCCGCGCATCTCCCCTGAAAGGAGACGAGGCCATGAACGTGAGTACCCACCGCAGGTTGTTGCTCGGGATCGTCGCAGCCGTCGCGATCGGCGTCGGCAGCGCCACGACCCCGTCCTCGGCGGCCGTCCCGCCGGAGACGCTGGCCGCGGTCAGCGCCACCTCGTTGGTCCAGCACCCGGGCAAGATCCTTGCCGGCAACTGCTTCCAGTGCCACGGCACCAACGGGATCAACGGGCAATTCGACTCGTTGGCAGGCGAGTCCGCCACCGAGCTCTACCAGGAGCTCAAGGAGATGCAGCGCAAGACCGACGGTGACGAGGCGATCATGAAGGTCCACGCACTCGGCTACACCGACGCCCAACTGCAACTCATCGCGGCATACTTCGCCGCCGTGACGGGACGGTGAGGACGATGACCCCGCACCTGTCCCGCCGTTCGTTCGTCGGTCTCGTGGGTGCGACCGGAGCCGTCGCCGCCGTAGGTCGCGGGCTCACCGGCGAGCCCACCCTCGCGGCCGCCGCCAACCCGGTCCCCACCACAGGGGTATCCGGCCGGGTCGTCGTCGTCGGCGGCGGCATGGGTGGCACCTCGGTCGCGCGTTACCTGCGGATGTGGGGGGGCACCGGGTTGCAGGTGACGCTCGTCGAGCCCAACGCGGCATACACGAGCAACATCATGAGCAACATGGTGCTCACCGGGCAGCGGACCCTCACCTCGCTGCAGTACTCGTATGCCGCGCTCAAGAGCACCTACGGCGTCGACGTCAAGGCCACCTCGGCGAAGGCCCTGGACCCCTCCGCCAAAACGGTCCTGCTCGGCGACAACACGAGCATTCCCTACGACCGGGTCGTGCTGGCCCCGGGGATCGTCTTCGACGCCCTGCCCGGGCTGACCACCGCGGACTACGACACGCGATTCCCGCACGCCTGGCAGGCCGGCCCCCAGACGACACTCCTGCGCACCCAGCTGCAGGCGATGAAGCCGGGCGGCACCGTCGTCATGACGATCCCCAAGGCCCCCTACCGCTGCCCGCCCGGCCCCTATGAGCGGGCCTGCCTCATCGCCGATTGGGTGAAGAAGAACAAGCCCGGCGGCAAGGTCCTCGTGCTCGACGCCAACCCGGGCGTCACCGCCGAACCGATCGCCTTCACCGAGGCGTTCACGAAGATCCACGCCGGGACGATCACCTACGTTGCGAACGCCGCCGTCGACCACGTCGACGTCGCGACGAGGCAGGTCTTCTACACCGTCGGCGGTGCCACCAGCCCCAGTTCGGCGACCTTCGACGTGTTCAACCCGATCCCGCCGCACCGGGCCGGGAGGATTGCCCAGGACGCCGGGCTCGTCCCTGCCGGAGGCCGCTGGGTCGGCGTCGACGTGCTCAGCTACGAGGTGCCCAGCTCTCCCGGCGTGCACGTGATCGGCGACGCCATCGGCACGACCCAGCCCAAGTCGGGCCACATGGCCAACGCCCAGGCGAAGGTGGCCGCCGACGCCATCGTCCGCCTGTTCGGCGGCCGAGCCCTCGATCCGGCTCCCGCCACGAGCAGCGCCTGCTACTCGCCGATCACCATGAGCACCGCCTCCTGGTTGACCGCGGTCTTCCACTACGACCCGGCCACGAGGACGATGCAGGTGAAGAGCATCGGCGAGGCCCCGGCGATCACCAGGGGCAACTTCTCGCAGATGAACAAGTGGTTCACCGGCCTCATGGCCGACACCTTCAAGTAGGGCACCACGATGACGACGGTGACCCTCCCCCTCGCGGCCCTGGCCGGGCTCGTCTCGTTCGCCTCGCCGTGCTTCCTGCCCGTGGTCCCCGCCGTCCTGGCGTCGATCGTGGGTGGCGAGGCGCGGGCCGGCCGGACACGTGCGGCCAGCCTCGCGCTCGCGTTCGTCGGAGGGTTCACCGTCGTCTTCGTCGCCATGTGGGCCTCGTTGGGGACAGTGGGAGCGCTGCTCGGCGAGCACCGGGCAACCCTGCGGGTCCTTGCCGGGGTCGTGCTCGTCGCCCTCGGCCTGCAGGTCGCCGGGCTGCTGCGCCTGCCGCTGCTCGAGCGGCAGGTCCGGGCCCTCGAGTCGTTGCCCGGCAACGAGACCCGCGCGCCGAGCCATCGACGCGCATTCCTGGTCGGCCTCGCCTTCGCCGCCGGGTGGACCCCCTGCATCGGGCCGATCCTCGGTGCGGTGGTCGGCGTCGCAGCGACCGGGGACGCACCGATCGAGGGGCTGGCGCTGCTGCTCGCCTATTCCCTCGGGCTCGGCCTGCCGCTCGTGCTCGTCGCGCTCGGGGCCGACAGCGTTCGGCGCCGGTTCTCCGGCCTGCGCCGCCACCAGCACGCCGTGTCCGTGCTCACCGGCGCCGCCATCGCCCTCACCGGCCTCGCGCTGGCCACCGACCTGCTCAGCAGGGTCGGCGGACTTTTGCCGGCGCTCGTCGTGTGACCGCTACCCCTGGAGAGACAGTGATGACGACCCGGACGACCACCGCGCGACGGTCCCCGACGCCCGCCCCGGCGAGGCGACGCCCCGGCCTGGGGGTCTGGCGGGCGCTCACCGCCAAGTCCAGCGCGATCGGACTCATCCTCGCGCTGGGCATCCTCACCCTCGCCGGGACCCTGCTACCGCAGCTGCCCGACGCCGCCCGGGAGGACCCGGTCGCCCTGGCCGACTGGCTCGCCGAGGTCCGACCGCGGCTCGGCTCCTTCACCGACCCGCTGCTGCGGTTGCGGTTGCTCGACGTCTTCCACTCGCCGCTGTTCGCCACCGTCGCTGGACTGCTCGCGCTCAGCACGCTTGCCTGCACGGTCAACCGCACACCCGCCATCTGGCGCTCGGTCGCCGGCCCCCGGCGGGACCAGGGCGAGCTCGCCGCCAGCCATGGCGTCGGTCATCGACACCTCGTGCTCGCCGCCCCGGTCGAGCACGTCGAGGCGGTGCTGGACCGGTCGCTGCGGGCCGGACGCTATCGGATCCTGCCGGCCAGCCCCGACACGCAGGCCCGCACGGTCTACGCCGACCGCTTCCGGTATGCCGCCCTGGCCACCCTCGTCGCGCACGCCGGGCTCGTCATCGTGCTCACCGGTGTCGCCGTCTCCTCACTCGTCGGCTTCCGGGACACCGAGATGCCGATCGTCGTCGGCGAGGACCACCCGGTAGGTCACGGCACAGGGCTCACCGTCCGGGCCGAGTCGTTCACCGACTCCTACCACGACGACGGGACGCCCAAGGACTACGCGAGCGACCTCACCCTCACCGACGCCACCGGCGCCGTGGTGGCCGCCGACACGGTCCGGGTCAACGACCCGCTGCGCTACCAGGGCATCGCGATCTACCAGGCGACCTACGGGGTCGCGGCTCACCTGCGGATCGCCGACGCGGCCGGCAGCCTGCTCGCCGACCGCGGTGTACCCCTGCGCTGGAGCTCCGACGGGGGCGCACATGCCGTCGGCGTGCTCGACCTGCCCGCCGCCGGGCGCCGGATGGCGGTCGTCGCCCCCGCCTCCGGACGACCCGACCCGAGCATCCCGGCCGGCACCGTCCGGCTGTTCGTCTATGCCGCAGACGGCACGACTGCGCTCGGCACGGAACTGCTGCACACCGGCGCGCCGGCACAGGTGGGCGGGATCATCGTCACCTTCGTGCGCGAACGGCAGTTCACCGGCGTGTCCATCGCCCACGATCCGGCCGCCGGCTGGGTGTGGCTCGGTGCCTTGCTGCTCGTCGTGGGCATGGTCGTCACCTTCTCGTTGCGGCCTCGACGGGTCTGGGCTCGGATCGCCGCCGCGCCGGAGGGTGGCGCCAGTGTCGACCTGGCCGCCCCCGGTCGCCACGAACACGCATCAGCCCACCTCGACGACCTGGTCGAGGAGCTCACCCGCGCCATGGCCACACACCGATCACCCGACTCCGATGCGGCCACCACGACCGCACGCCCCCGTTGACGGAAGGAGCGACCATGCTCGCGCTCTCCCAGCTGTTCGTCGCCGCCGGTGCGATCCTCGTCGTCGTCGCCCTGGCCGCCACCGTTCTCGTCCTGGTCACCACCCGAGCGCGGGTGGTGACCGCCCAGCCGACGCTCGTCGGCGCGGGCGCACCCGTCCCGCGGGACTCGGCCCGGCCGGACGAACCGGCCGAGGGCCCCGTCTCCGACGGCTCACCGGCCCGTGCGTGGTACGCGAGGCTCACCATCCGGCTGGCGCTGCTCGCCCTCACCGGGGCGTTGGTGGCCCGTGGCATCGCGGTCGGGCACGGCCCGTTCGCCAACCAGTACGAGTTCGCCGTCGCCTTCGCGTGGGGGATGCTCGCGGCATACACGTATGCCGCGTGGCGCGACGAGCGTGGCACGCGGGCACTCGGCGTGGTCGTGCTCCCGCTCGTGCTCGCCGCGCTGCTCTATGCGACGACGACCGGCGGACCCGCCGGCCCACTGGTCCCGGCGCTGCAGCACAACCTCTTGCTCACCGTGCACGTCTTCTCCGCGGTCCTGGCCTACGGAGCGGCCGGAGTGGCCTGTGCCGCAGCCGCGCTGCACCTCACGCTGCCGCGGCTGGGCCGCGGCACCCGGTCGGCATCCACCTGGTTGCCGACCGAGCGCCGGCTCGACACGGTGGGCTATCGCGCGGTCGCCCTTGCCTTCCCGCTCATGACGGTGATGCTCGTCCTCGGCTCCGTGTGGGCCGAGCGTGCGTGGGGGACCTTCTGGAGTTGGGACCCCAAGGAGACTGCCGCGCTGGTCACGTGGCTCATCTACGGTGCCTACCTGCACGCCCGGGTGGCGCGCGGCTGGCGCGGCCGACGCGCCTCGTGGCTGCTCGTCCTCGGCTTCGCCGCGGTCGTCTTCACCTACCTCGGCAACCACTTCCTCGGCGGACTGCACAGCTATGCCTGACCGGCGGGGCCGACTCGTTGCACTGACTGCCACCTTGCTGCTCGTTCTCGGCGCTGCCCTGCTGCTGGCTCGACCCTTCGGCGACTCCGACAGCGCGACCACCGACGGTGGTCGACGGCCCGTCGTCGGGGAGCAGGTGGGCGACTTCGCGGCCCCGGACGTCGACGGCCGCGCCGTGTCGCTCTCCGCGCTGCGCGGTCGCCCGGTGTGGCTCACGTTCGGGGCGACCTGGTGCGCGCCGTGCCGAGTCGAGGCACCCGACCTGCAGGCGGCATACACGGACGGCCGCGGCGCCGGCCTGGCTCTCGTCGCGGTCTACCAGGGGGAGTCGGCGACGACGGTCCGCGACTTCGCCACGACCCTCGGCCTGGACTACACCCACGTGCCCGACCCCGGAGCCCGGGTGACCACGGCATACCGCGTGGTCGGCCTACCCACGCACGTCTTCGTCGACCGCCAGGGTGCCGTGCGCGCCATCGACGCCGGTGTCCTCGCGCCCGAGCTCATCAAGGCCAGGATCGCCGAGATCGGCGGCTGAACCCGGGCCGACGGGACCCTTGGCTACAGTCGGGGCATGCCCGTTCCGGCCCGCCTCGACGTCGTGGCCGCGCCGGTGGTCAACCATGCCATGGCACACAATGGGATTCGGGTGCTCCATCGGGTCACGGTGAGCCTGCCGCCGGAGCCCGCCGCGGCGTCGCTGCGTGACCTACGGCTGAGCGCGCGGCTCGTCGACGACCAAGGCCACCCCCTCACGCTGCCGTGGAGCCATCAGATCGACCAGCTCGATTCCGGCGACCAGGTCGTCCTCGACGATCCGCCGCTGCGACTGGACGCCGCCGCCATGGCGGGGCTCACCGAGGCGACCCAGGGCGACCTGTCCGTGACCCTCACGGGCGCGGGCGAGCCGGTCGTCCGGGTGCACGCCGCTGTCCGTGTCCTGGCCGCCCGGCAGTGGCTCGTCGATCCCGACGCCCCGCTGCTCTCGCTCGAACTGTTGGCCGCGTTCGTCCAGCCCAACCACCCTGCGCTCGGTCCACTCGTCGGCCGGGCCGCCGCGCTACTGGAACGCGAGACCGGTTCCGGGTCGCTCGCGGTCACCCACGTGAGCCCCGGGCGAGTCGACGCGATCGTCGAGGCGCTGTGCGGCGCGATCGTCGACGCGGGGATCTTCTACGCCGAGCCGCCGGCCTCGTGGGGCTACGGGCAACAGGTGCGCACACCTGGTGACGTGCTCGAGCACCACGTCGGCACCTGCCTGGACACGACGGTGTTGCTCGCCTCCGCGCTCGAACACGTGGGGATCCACCCGGTGCTGTGGCTCGCCCGGGGGCACGCCTTCGCCGGCTACTGGCGCACCGATTCCGCTGCGCTGCCGGACGCGGCGAGCCTCGTGGTCGCCGACGCCGTCAACGCCGTCGGTCTGGGCTACCTCGGGCTCGTCGAGACGACGCTGCTCACCCGCGAGCGCCGGCCCCCGCGCGACCTGTTCCGCCGGGCCGGCCAAGCCCCACGCGACGCCTACATCGACACCGACCAGAGCGCCCTCGTCGGGGTCGTCGACGTCGCCATGGCCCGCCTCATGCGGGTCTATCCGGTGCCGGCCCGCACCGTGCGGCCGGACGGGTCGGTCGAGATCGTCACCTACCAGCCCGCCGAACCGTCGACCGGTATGCCGCTCGCGGGCCCCCCCGGCGTGGACGCCGGGGCGGCGCCGAGCGCGGCGGGTGCGCCCGCGCCGGCCCGCCGAACTCGACCCGACCCACCCCCGCGGGTGCAGGCGTGGAAGAACGCCCTGCTCGACCTCACCCTGCGCAACCCGCTGCTCAACCTCGGCCGCGGGGTGACCAACCTCCCGCTCGTGCTCCCCGGCGAACACCTGGGTGTGC
>JAKPEG010000117.1 GCA_029552065.1 Actinomycetes bacterium | reverse complement strand
GAACCCCTCCTTCCTAACACGCGAGAGCCCGGAAATGCGCTCTCCGGCGATGCCGGCTCGGGCCCAGTAGGCTTGACCCTCGTGGCTGTCGACTTCGGCGAGGAGATCAAGCGCCTGCGCGCGACCATGGATTCGGTGCGCGAGGTGACGGATCTGCGCGCCCTCGGCGCCCGGATCGAGCGGCTCGAGCAGGACGCCTCGGCGCCGGACCTGTGGGACGACCCCGAGCACGCCCAGCAGGTGACCTCGGCCCTGTCCCGCGCGACCGCCGAGCGCGACCGGGTCACCGGGATGGACGCGCGGATCGCCGACCTCGAGGTGCTCGTCGAGCTCGGCGAGGAGGCTCAGGACGAGGACACCCTCGCCGAGGCCGAGCGCGAGCTCGCCGCGGTCGACAAGGCGGTCGGGGAGCTCGAGGTGCGCACCCTGCTCTCCGGCGACTACGACGCCCGCGAGGCCGTCGTCACCATCCGATCCGGCGCCGGCGGGGTCGACGCGGCCGACTTCGCCGAGATGCTCCTGCGGATGTACCTGCGCTGGGCCGAGCGGCACGGCTATCCGACCAAGGTGATGGACACCTCCTATGCCGAGGAGGCCGGGCTCAAGTCGGCGACCTTCGAGGTCAACGTCCCCTATGCCTTCGGCAATCTCGCGGTCGAGGCCGGCACCCACCGGCTCGTGCGGATCAGCCCCTTCGACAACCAGGGCCGCCGGCAGACCTCCTTCGCCGCGGTCGAGGTGGTCCCGCTCATCGAGCAGACCGACCACATCGAGATCCCCGAGAACGAGCTGAAGATCGACGTCTTCCGCTCCTCCGGCCCCGGCGGACAATCGGTCAACACGACCGACTCCGCGGTGCGGATGACCCATATCCCCACCGGCATCGTCGTGTCGATGCAGAACGAGAAGAGCCAGATCCAGAACCGCGCAGCGGCCCTGCGGGTGCTGCAGTCGCGCCTGTTGCTGCTCAAGAAGGCCGAGGAGGCCGCCACCCGCAAGGAGATGGCCGGCGACGTCAAGGCCAGCTGGGGCGACCAGATGCGTTCCTACGTCCTGCAGCCCTACCAGATGGTCAAGGACCTGCGCACCGAGCACGAGGTCGGCAATCCCACGGCGGTGTTCGACGGCGACATCGACGACTTCATCGAGGCCGGCATCCGCTGGAAGCGCAGCCAGGAGCGCGACGCCGCCGCCGGTTAGCGCTCGCTGCCCGCGTCGGCGAGCGCGCGCTGCCGCCGCAGGTATGCCGCGGGGCTGACTCCCAGCTGCCGGGTGAAATCGCGCACGAGATGCGGTTGGTCGCTGTAGCCCAGCGCGGCCGCCAACCCGGCCCAGTCGACCGGTGAGCCGGCCGCCGCCGCCTCGGCGGCCTCGAGGATCCGCCAACGGCGCACCACCTGCAGCGGGCTGATTCCGACGTGCTCGGCGAAGAGTCGCTGCAGGGTGCGCACCCCGAAACCCGCCGCCCGGGCCAGGTCCGACACCTTGCGGACCTCGCGATCGTGCTCGGCGAGGCCGGCGATGGCGGCGACCTCGCGCGCTGCCGCCACCCGCGCCGGGTCGGCCCCCTCCACCGCCGACTCCAGCGCCACCCGGAGCAGACCGACCCGCTCGCCCTCGCTCGCCGCAGCCGTCGCGACCGCGACGAGGGAGTCTCCGGGCAGGCCGACCATCTCCAGCGCAGCCGCCCGGTCGGTGAGCCGGTGCACGGCATAGGGCACGAAGGCACCGAGGCCCCCGGTGGTGGTCAGCGCGGCGACCGTCCAGCCGGTGCCGACCAGATGGCGCCTGCTCATCCCGGTCGTCGCGCCATAGACCCGCCCTCGAGGGTGCTCCCGGGAGGCGCCGGCGTCGTCGGTTGTGCCGACGCTCATGTTGGCGCCGGGGTGTCCGAGCACCTCCTGGGTGTGCTCGACCCCGTCGGGCAGCGCCCAGCTCACCGCCCAGAACCACGCCACCAGCCCGTCGAGCGACTCACCGACCGGATAGCGGTGGAAGTCGACGAGCGACAGCATGCGGGCAGGGTCGACGATGCCACGGGTGTCCATCGATCTCGACGCCACGGGAGCGACGTTATCCACCACCGCCGACAGCGATGGTCGTGAATCTTCAAGACCCTCGCGCGCCGAACTCGCAGAATCGAGCGATGACCGACACGAGCTACTTCCCCGCCCAGGCACCGGCCTCCTTCTCTGACGCCCCGGCCGTGCGCGCCTGGTTCGCCGCGACCCTCGCCGACCTCGGCCCGACCGCGCAGACGGCGGCCGGTGGTGATCTCGCCGCCCCCACCCCCTGCAGCGACTATCGGCTGGCCGACCTGCTCGACCACGTCCTGGGCTGGGTCGACTTCTTCGGCCACGCCTTCGCCGATCCCACCGGTGCCGGCACCCGGCCCGACCCCGCGGCATACCGGATGGCCGACGACCCTCGCGACCCGGCCGCAGTCGTGGCCGACGCCGCGGCCAGATTCGACGCGGCGCTCGCCGGCGGAGTGCTCGACGGGCGGGTGCTGATGTCGCAGTCGCAGATGGACGGTCCGGCCGCCGCGGCGATGGTCCTCGGGGAGTACCTCGTGCACGGCTGGGACCTCGCCCGTGCGAGTGGACGGGCCTGGACGCCCGGTCCGCAGGCCTGCGACGCCGCCCACGCCTTCTTCACCGGCATCATCACCCCCGAATATCGCGGCCCAGCAGGCTTCTTCGCCGATGAGATCGCGGTCGCGGAGGATTCCTCGCCGCTGGACCGGTTGCTCGGTTTCGCCGGCCGCGACCCGCAGTGGACCGCCACGCACCACTAGCCCGCGGGCCGGGCGTCAGCCCGAGTGCGTCGTCACGCCGTATGCCGTGCGGTTGGCCAACGCCCAGCGGGCGAGCGCCTGCGCGGCCAGGGCGCTCGCGACGACGATCCCGCCCATGAGGACCCACCCCCACCGGCCCATCCCCACGCAGAGGAGGGCCACGAGGGGCGGACCGAACACCGCCATGAGCGAGAAGCCGAGGCTCGCGAAGCCCTGGTACTGCCCCTGCCGCTCGTGCGGCGCCAGACCCATCTGCAGCGCCCAGGTGCCACCGGACCCGACGATCTCCCCGGCCACGTGGACGAGCGCGCCGGCGACCAGCACGGTGACCGCTGCCCAGGGCGGCATACCCTCGGCGAAGCCGATGAACGCGAACCCGGCGGCGATGAGCAGCGAGCCCCGCACGAGCGCACGCCCGCCGCGCGGGACGCTGTCCGCCGAGCGGGACAGCCGCACCTGCAGGAGGGTCACGGCGAGGGTGTTGAGCAGGAGCATCACCGCGATGATCACGGTCGGGGCGTTCGTGCGTTGGGAGACGAACAGGGCCACCCCGAGCTCGGCGACGACGAAGTGGGTGGCGAAGACCGACGTCGCGAGGCACACGGCGACATAGGGCCGGTCACGCAGCACGGCCAGCCGCGGCTCGCCCGCCGCGACCGGGTGCGGCGGCAGATGGACCAATCGGGTCGAGTTCCACGCCGCGAGGGCGGTGAGCACGCCCGCGCCGACGAAGACCGCGACGTATGCCGCCGTCGTGTCGACGAGCAGCGCGGCCCCGCCGGCGAGTGAGCCCAACCCGATGGCGCTGTTGGTCACCGCACGCAGGTAGGCCTTGAAGGCGACCCCGCGGCCCCCGATCGCGATCTGGGCGATGATCCCGTTGCGGACGGCGTTGGCCGACGCGGCGAGCGCCGCCTCGGCCCCGAGCAGGATCGCCAGGACGAGCGGGCTGCGAGCGAGCACCGGCAGCGGGGTCGCGACCGCGGCCAGCGCCATGATCCACATGAGCACCTCCCGCGGGCCCCGGGTGTCACCCAGGTGTCCGGCCGGCAGCGAGGCCGCGAGGCTGGCCAGCCCGGCGATCGAGGTGGCGAGGGCCACCTCGGCGACCGAGAAGCCCACGTGCCGGGTGAAGTAGATCGCGGAGGTCGTCGTCACGGCCCCGCCGCCGAAGCGGGTGGCGAAGGAGCCGATCGCGAGCACCCGCAGCTGGGGATCGACGGGTATGCCGCGCCGGGTGAGCGCCTCGGGGGTCGGCGGCATACCCCCTCCTCAGCTGGACGGTTGGCGTGGCCGGAAGCCCGCCGGACCGCGGTCGGTCGTGGACCACGCAGGTGTCTTGACATCAAGATAGTAGGTACCCGGAAAGCGCTCGGGCAATCGGTTTCGATCCGCCGGAGAGCGGGAGATCACGCCACGCCCGCCACGCCAGTCACAGGAGTAACTCGGGTTTCCCGGAAAGCGCGCGTACCCTCGATGAGACACGGCAGCGCGCCAGCCTGCTCCGACGGCCGGGGAGCCGTCGATCCGGCAGGTGGCCCAGACCCGGAAAGACCACATGATCCTGTTCGACACGGTCACCAAGACCTACCGCCAGTCCACTCGCCCGGCCCTGGCCGAGGTGAGCCTGGAGGTGGCCCGCGGTGAGTTCGTCTTCGTTGTCGGCTCGTCCGGCTCCGGCAAGTCGACCCTGCTGCGGCTGGTCATCCGCGAGGAGCGGGCCACCTCGGGGCGGGTCCTGGTCGCCGGCCGCGAGCTCGACCGGTTGCCCGACCGCGGGGTGCCGCTGCTCCGCCGTGAGGTGGGCACGGTCTTCCAGGACTTCCGGCTGCTGCCCAACAAGACGGTCCACCAGAACGTGGCCTTCGCCCTCCAGGTGATCGGCAAGTCCCGTTCGGTCATCCGCCAGACGGTGCCCGAGACGCTCGCGACGGTCGGACTCGAGGGCAAGGAGAAGCGGCTGCCCCACCAACTGTCCGGCGGGGAGCAGCAACGGGTGGCGATCGCCCGGGCGATCGTCAACAAACCGTCGATCCTGCTGGCCGACGAACCCACCGGCAACCTCGACCCCGCGACGAGCCGGGAGATCCTCCTGCTTCTCGAGCGGATCAACCGGGCCGGGACGACCGTCGTCATGGCCACCCACGACCACGAGATCGTCAACGAGTCCCGCAAGCGGGTGCTCGAGCTCGACGACGGTCGCCTCGTGCGCGACCAGCCGGAGGGCGACTACGGCCAGCTCAACTCGGCGATCCGGGGGGCCCGGGTGATGGCCGAGCTCGACGACGAGCTGCGGGAGGCCGTTGCCGCCAACGACCCCGGCCCGCCGACCGGGGCGACCCGCCTCCTGCGGATGCCGCACCGGCATACCCGATCGTCCGGCAGCGCGTCGAGCGGCTCGACGAGCACAGCCGCGACGGCCACCGAGGAGCGTGACTGACCATGCGCCTGGGTTTCGTCCTCGGCGAGCTGCTCACCGGCCTGCGCCGCAACCTGTCCATGGCGGTCTCGGTCGTCCTCGTGACGATGATCTCCATGTATCTGCTCGGCCTCGGCCTGCTCGCCCAACGGCAGGTCGACACGATGAAGGACTACTGGTACGACCGGGTCCAGGTATCCGTCTTCCTCTGCGTCCAGGGTTCGCAATACGCCAACTGCGGCGGCAAGGCGACGACTGCGGCGCAGCGCGAGCAGATCCGCAGCCAGCTCGAGCAGATGAAGCCCCCGGTGAAGGACGTCTTCTACGAGTCGCAGGCCGAGGCCTTCGCGCGGTTCAAGGAGCAGTTCAAGAACAGCCCGCTCGGCGAGCAGGCCACCGAGCGCGCCTTCGCCGACTCCTTCCGGGTGAGCCTCGCCGACGCCTCGAAGTACGACGTCGTGGTCTCCTCCTTCCAAGGCGCTCCCGGGGTGGGCCGCGTGCAAGACCAGAAGCAGTTGCTCGACCGCTTCTTCGCCTTCATGAACGTCGTCTCGTGGGCCGCGATCGCCCTGTCCGCGCTCATGGTGCTCTGCGCGATCCTGCTCATGGCCACGACGATCCGCCAGACCGCCTTCTCCCGCCGCCGGGAGACCGGGATCATGCGCCTGGTCGGTGCCTCCAATGCGACGATCCAGCTGCCCTTCGTCATGGAGACCGTCGTCTCCTCGATCCTCGGGGCCGGCCTGGCGCTCACCCTCCTGTGGGCGACCGTCCGCTACGGGGTGAGCGGCTACCTGTCGCGGGCCCTGCTCGACACCGCCTTCATCGGGGTGCCCGACGTCCTCGCCGTCGGGCCGTGGATCCTCGGTGGGGTCATGGGGCTGGCAGTAGTCACCTCGTGGCTCACCCTCCGTCGTTACCTGAGGGTGTGAGCGTGGAGCGAGCCCGCACCGGCGGGATTCACAGCGGCCGGCGCCCCGCACCGGCTGTGTCCTGTGGTACCACAGGGACTGATGATGCCTAGCCGACCCCCTGCGACGCCGCGGCGGAGGTATGCCGCCCTCACGTCCTTCGTGTGCGCCGCCAGCCTCCTCGCGGGCCTGACCCCGCAGGCCGCGGCCGACGTCGGCGACGAGAAGCGCAAGGCCGACCGGCGGGTCGCCCAACTCCAGCAGTCGATCGACGGGGTGAGCGCCGACCTCGCCACGGCATACACCGCACTGCAGACGACGACGGCGCAACTGGCCGTCGCCGAGTCGAGGCTGGCGGCGGCCCGAGCCACCGCCCGCGCCGCGGACGAGCACAACGCGGCGGTCGCCACCCAGCTGAGCGTGGCCCAGGCCAACGAGTCCCGCGCGCAGGAGACGCTCGCGAAGAACACCGCCACCCAGGACCAGACCCAGCACGACCTCGACGCCTTCGCGGCAGGCCTGTTCCAGGACGGCGACGGCGGTCAGTTGGCGGTCGCCCTCGGCGCGACGAGCGCCGACGACTTCGCCAGCCGGCTCGTCTACGCCGACACGGTCACCGAGATGACGACCAAGTCGCTCGCCGACCTCGCCGCCGCCAAGGCCGACGGCGCCGCGACCCAGGCCTATCTCACGTCCGTCCGGGCCGAGGTGGCCGAGCTCAAGCGGCAGGCGGAGGTCGCCCTCGCCGCGGCGAATGCGGCCAAGACCGAGGCCCAATCGGCCAAGGACCAGCTCGACTCCCTCGCGGCAACCCAGCGCAACCAAACGGCGGCCCTCGAGGCCCGTAAGGCCGAGGAGACCGCCCAGCTCGCCCAGGCGGAGGCCGACCAGGCCGCCCTCCAGGCGATGCTCGTCGAGCAGGCCCGCAGGGCGCGCGAGGCTGCGGCGGCGGCCGCGGCAGCTGCTGCGGCAGCCGGCAAGAAGTCGAACACCCAGACCGGCACCAGTTCGCCGCCCTCCTCGGGTGGCTTCCTCAGCTACCCGGCGAGCGGACCGATCACCTCGTCCTTCGGCCTGCGCTACCACCCGATCCTGCTGGTCTGGAAGCTGCACACCGGCACCGACTTCGGGATTGCCTGCGGCACGCCGGTGCGCGCCGCCGCCGACGGCGTGGTGATCAGCGCCGGCTGGGGCGGTGGGAACGGCAACCGGCTCGTCATCGATCACGGCATCCAGCGGGGGGTCGACCTCGCCTCGACCTACAACCACCTCTCGAGTTTCGTCGTGCACAGCGGGCCGGTCCGTCGCGGCCAGGTCATCGCCTATTCCGGGAACACCGGCTACTCCACCGGGTGTCATCTGCACTTCGAGACCCTCGAGGACGGCAGGTTCGTCAATCCGATGACCTGGCTCTGACCCGCGCCCGGTGGGGCGCTCGGGCTCGGGGACGGCATGGCCGACCGGGTAGCGTGTAACCCGAACGTCTGCGCGTGGATGCGGACACGCGGCGAGGACGCGCCGGGATTCGGAGGGACGAGCAGTGGCGAAGGAACGCGGCCGCAAGGTCGTCGCGAGCAACCGCAAGGCCCGCCACGACTACCACATCGAGGACACCTTCGAGGCCGGGCTGTCGCTCATGGGCACCGAGGTCAAGGCCCTGCGCGCGGGTCGCTGCTCGCTCGTCGACGGCTTCGCCCAGTTCTCCGGCGACGAGCTGTGGCTCGAGGGCGTGCACATCCCCGAATACACCCAGGGCACGTGGACCAACCACGCACCGCGGCGGCGGCGCAAGCTGCTGCTGCACCGCGAGGAGCTGGACAAGATCGCGAGCAAGACCCGGGAGAAGGGCAAGACGATCGTGCCGCTCGCGGTCTACTTCAAGGACGGCCGGGCCAAGGTGGAGATCGCCCTGGCGACCGGCAAGAAGCACTACGACAAGCGTCATGCCCTGCGCGAACGTCAGGACCGGCTCGAGGCCGAGCGGGCGATCCACAGCAAGAGCGACCGGTGAAGGCGACCAGACGGTATGCCGTCGCGCTGGGTCTGCTCGTCCTGGCCACCCTCGGGCTGCTCGCCGCCCCCGGCCTCGCCAGCGCGGACGCCCACGCCGGCGCGACGGTCACCGCGGGTGCGCCGGGGTGGGCCGACGTCGACCGGATGCCGAGCTTCGCCGCCGACTACGTCCTGGACAAGGACGGCGGGTTGAGCGTCACCGAGACGATCAGCTACACCTTCGACCCCGCGGCCGGTGCACGGCACGGGATCTTCCGCTCGATCGTCGTGCGGCAGGGAGTCGAGGGGCGGACCGACGTCTACCGCTACTACGCGCTCAGCGGGGTCTCGGTGAGCAGCCCGACCGGCGCCAACACCCAGGTGGCCCTCGTCGACGACGGCGCCGCCGTGACGATCAAGATCGGCTCGGCCCAGGTCACGGTGAGCGGCACCCAGACCTACGTCGTGCGCTACCGGCTGGCCAACGTCGCCAACCCGTTCACCGACAGCCAGACCGCCGAGCTCTACTACAACGTCTTCGCCGACGACACGATCCCCAAGAGCCGGGTCACGGTGCGGGTGGCCGCACCGGCGGCCTCGACCGAAGTGCGGTGTGTCCGCGGCACGAGCGGCGACTGTCAGGGGGCGACCGCTGGCTCGCCCTCGACCTTCACGGTGACCGACCTCGGTGCCGGCGAGGACCTCACCATCGCGGCCCGCTATCCGTTGTCCGCCTTCGGCGTGCTCGCCCCCGACCTTCGCCAGGGGTCGACCTCGGGTGCCCCCGGCTCGGGCATGAGCGAGGCAGTGGCGCGGGCAGCCACCCTCGCCTCCCTCGCGGGCGGGATCCTCCTTCCGCTCGCCGCCGCCGTCGGGATGGGCGTGCTCGTGGCCACCCGCGGCCGCGACGAGTGGTATGCCGGTCTCACCCCCGGTCTCACCCCTGGCCCGACCGACCGTCCGACCGACCGTCCGACCGACGCGACCGGGGCGGGACCGGACGGCATACCGGTGCGACGGGGGCGGATGCCCACGATCGCCGTCCAGTTCACGCCACCGGCGGGAGTGCAACCGGGCCTGGTCGGGACGATCATCGACGAATCGGCCGACACCGTCGACGTCTCCGCGACCGTCATCGACCTGGCCGTCCGCGGCTTCCTGCGGATCGAGGAGGTCAAGGAGGGGATGTTCTCGCGCACCGACTGGCACCTCGTCCAGTTGGCACCGCCCGCCGGCCAGACGCTGCGTCCCTACGAGGTGACCCTGCTCCAGGGGATCTTCCGGGACGGGCCCGAGGTCATGCTCTCCCAGCTGAAGAACCACTTCGCCTCGACCCTGTCCTCGGTGCGTGACCAGATGTACGGCGAGGTGCTCGACCGGCAGTGGTTCCGCAAGTCCCCGCAGACCCAGCGGGCGATCTGGCGGGGGCTGGGCTTCTTCCTCGTGGGTGCCGGCTTCGTCGCGACCTTCGCCTACGGCACGATCTCCCGCGGCATCGACCGGGCCAGTGGGCTGAGCCTGCCCATCCCGTCCGGCTATGTACTCGGCGGGGGCCTCGTGCTCGCCGGCATCCTCGTCGTCATCCTCGGGGCGCGGATGGCCGCCAAGACCGCCCAGGGCTCGGCCGTGCTCGCCCAGTCGCTCGGCTTCAAGCAATACCTCGTCACCGCTGAGGCGAACCAGATCCGCTGGGAGGAGGCGCGGGACGTCTTCTCCCGCTACCTGCCCTATGCGATCGTCTTCGGGGTCGCGAAGCGGTGGGCCTCGACCTTCCAGCAGGTGGCCGCAGCTGCCGCCGCCGCGGGGCACGTCGTCCTCATGCCCGACTGGTACATCTACCAGGGCGCGCTGTTCCCCGACTTCGGCAGCATCGTCGACGGGGTCGACTCCTTCTCGACGACCGCAGCGGGCACCTTCGTCTCGACCCCGGGCTCGTCGGGTGGCTCCGCCTTCGGTGGTGGCGGCGGCTTCTCCGGCGGCGGCGGGGTCGGCGGCTCGTCCTCCGGGTCGTGGTGAGCAAGCGATCCGACGCGGCCGCACCGTCTCCGGTCGACGTCGAGGCGGTGCAGCGGCATACCGTCCGCACGCTCGTGTCGACCCAAGTGCTCGGCGGGCTGGGGGTCGGGGCCGCGGTCTCGGTCAACGCGATGCTCGCCAAGGACGTGTCCGGGGTGGAGAGCCTCGCCGGCGTCGCCCAGACCTGCGCAGTCCTCGGCACCGCCGGCGTGACGCTGCTGCTCGCGCACGTGATGGACCGGCGAGGACGGCGGATCGGGCTCTCCCTCGGCTACCTGCTCGGCGCTCTCGGCACCGGCGTGTCCATCCTCGCCGGCGTCGTCCGGGTCTTCCCGCTGCTGCTCGTCGGTGCCGCCCTGCTCGGCGCGACGACCGCCGCCAACAACCAGAGCCGGTATGCCGCCACCGACCTGTCCCAGCCGCAGCATCGGGGCCGGGACCTCTCGATCGTCGTGTGGGCCACGACGGTCGGCTCGGTCCTCGGGCCCAACCTGAGCGGACCGGGCAAGGCCCTGGCGGGCGCCGTCGGCCTGCCGCCGCTCACCGGTGCCTACCTCTTCTCCGGCGTAGGCATGATCGCGGCCCTCGTCGTCATGCTGCTGCGTCTGCGCCCCGATCCGCTCGTGCTCGCCCGCGCCGCGGACCTGCGCGCCGCCCACCCGCGCGCCGCCCACCCGCGCGATGCCCACCAGCGCGACGGCATACCGGCACCGACCGAGCGGGCCTCCGGCTGGGCGCTCCTGCGCGCCGATCGGACGCTGCGCCTCGCGGCCCTCGGGATGGCCCTCGCGCACGCCGTCATGGTGTCGGTCATGGTGATGACCCCGATCCACATGGACCACGGCCACGCCACCCTCGAGATCATCGGCCTGGTGATCAGCATCCACATCCTCGGGATGTACGTCTTCTCCCCGCTCGTCGGCATCGCCGTCGACCGGTGGGGCAGTTGGCCCGTGCTCACCGCCGGCGGGGTCGTCCTGCTGCTGTCCCTCGCCCTCTCGGGCACGACCCACGCGGGCGGATCCTGGCAGCTGGGCGTCGGGTTGTTCCTCCTCGGCGTCGGCTGGTCGCTCGCGACGATCGCCTGCTCGACCCTCGTCACCGCCGCCTCGACCCCCGTGACCCGACCGGCCGTCCAGGGCGTCACCGACCTGCTGCAGAGCCTCACCGCCGCGGTCGGCGGTGCCGTCGCCGGGGTGATCGTCGGCGGTCCCGGGTATGCCGCCCTCAACGGCTTCGCGGCCGTGCTCGCCCTCGGGGTGCTCGGGGCCGCCTGGGAGGTGCGGCGCACGGCATACCGGGCGGAAACGGCACCGTCTCGCCGGTAGGGTGAAGGCGAACGAGGGCCGGGCGCGAGGAGGTGACATCCTGACCTCCACGGCAGGGCGGGACACCGCCCACGAGCACCCGGCAGGGCTCACGCGACGGATCCGGCGAGAGTTCGAGGACATCCGCTACGCGTGGGGCGACCAGGCCGGCCGGATGGGAATGCTCGGCTCGGCGCTCATCCTCCTGGGCAGCTTCGGTCCCCAGACGCTCCCCAACGACAACCTCTGGCGCGACGTGCCGGTCCTCGGCTGGTTCCAGACCCGGGCCGGACTCATCGCCGGGCCGGGGATCATGTTCGTCGGGGTGATGCTCCTGCTCGATGCCTGGTTGCGGCTGCGGCCGGGTGCGCCGGGACACCGACCGCTCACCCGGGGCACGGTCTGGCTGTGGTCGCTCCCGCTGCTGTTCGCCCCGCCGCTGCTGTCCTTCGACGCCTATTCGTATGCCGCGCAGGGCGAACTCGTGCACCGGGGGCACGACCCCTATCGGGAGGGACCTGGGGTCCTCGGCGACCTGTTCACCGCCCAGGTCGACAACTACTGGCGCGACACCCCCGCCCCCTACGGGCCGCTCTCTCTCCAGCTGCAGCACCTCATCGTCGACCTCACCGGCCACAACGCCTATCTCGCGGCGATCCTCGTGCGCATCCCCGCCTTCGTCGGCGTCCTGCTCCTGTCGGTCTACCTGCCGAGGCTGGCCCGGATCACCGGCTACGACCGCGAGACGACGATCTGGCTGGCCGTGCTCAACCCCCTCGTGCTCCTGCACTTCGTCGGCGGAGCGCACAACGACAGCCTCATGCTCGGCCTCATGGTCTTCGGGCTGTGGGCCGCGGCGAGTCGGCACCTGGTCTGGGGAGCCGTCGTCGTCGCGGCCGCCGCCTCCATCAAGCAACCCGCCGCGGCGGCCATCCTCGCGGTGGCCGCCCTGCACGCGTGGCGCAGCAAGGGCTGGGTGATGCCGACCAACCGCGAGCTGGTCCGGCCGGTCCTCGCGGCGGTGGGGGTCTTCGTCGCGGCCTTCGTAGGGATCAGCCTCGCCTGCGGGCTGGGGTTCGGGTGGATCACCGCCCTCGGGGTGCCCAACACGATCCGCTCGATGCTCTCGCCCTTCACCCTCGTCGGCACCGGGGTGGAGTGGGTGCTCGTGCAGCTGGGGTTGGTCGCCGAGAACGCCGTCGTCCCCTGGTTCCAGCGGATCGGCCAGGTCATCGGCCTGGTCGTCACGGCCTGGCTCATCTGGCGGTTCAAGGCGCGCCATCCGGTGCGCACCCTCGGCTGGATCCTGCTCGTGCTCGTCTTCACGGGTCCGGTCGTGCACCCCTGGTACGTCCTGTGGGGCGGGCTGTTCTTCGCGATGACCGAGTCGGGGCTGCGGGCCAGGCGGATCGCCGTGTGGGCCACGGTCGGCCTGGTGATCTACTCGGTCGTCGACGCCTCGACCCGCAACTACCCGATCTCGGTGTCGGTCGGCGTGCTCGCCTCGCTCGCCCTCGTGTGGATCACCTCCGGGCACGACCGCACCCTGGCCCCCAACCGGGTCCCCGGGCGCCGTCGGGCCGAACGGGGAACCTCGTCCTGACCCGCCGGAGGGGCTGGCAGGTGCCCAGGCCCGCTCGGCCCGGGAATGCGGTCGACCGGAAGGTGCGTTGCACGGCATACTGGATGCCTTGCTGGATCCATTGACAAGTGCACAGCGTGACGTGGCCTCACCCCGGAATTCGACTCAATTCCACTCAAGGGGGTGATCGGTTTCGACGGTGGTCGTCATCGCCGGAGAAGCGGGCCGAGGACGCACGGTCATCTCGTCAACGATCCGTGCAAACCCATAGGTGCCAACGCAAAGCGCACCGACTTCGCCCTCGCCGCCTGAGCGAGCCTCGAAGTCCGTCAGCCTGAGCTAGCTTCCGACTCAGTGCCTGGCGTCAGCTAGGGAGCTCACCACGCCGTCATGTCGGGGGGCGGCGTGGGACATCCACTCGACTGGGCCTGTCAGGGAACGTGTGCGCGCGAGCCCTGGGGCCGAGAAAATCCGCAGCGCACTGCGCCCGGAGAAGTCCGGCCATCACGTCATCGGACGCGGGTTCGATTCCCGCCACCTCCACACCGCCCGGCCGCAGATATGCCGGGTGGTCACGTCACGCTGTGCACGCAGTCGCGCGCACACCTCAGACCGTCACGGTGCGCCCGAGCGCCCGGGCGTAGTCGACCGGCACGATCTCCTTGCCCATCGGCACGAGCGAGACGGGCACGAGCTTGAGGTTGGCCAACGCGAGCGGGATGCCGACGATCGTCAGCGCCTGGGCGATCGCCGTCGTGATGTGCCCGAGAGCCAGCCACCAGCCGAACAGCAGGATCCACACGACGTTGCCCAGGGTGGACGCAGCCCCCTTGTCGGGGGCATCGACGATCGTGCGGCCGAAGGGCCACAACGCGAAGCTCGCCATCCGGAAGGAGGCGATACCCCAGGGGATGGTGACGATGAGTAGACAGGCGAGCACGCCCGCGGCGAGATAGGTGAGCCAGAGCCAGAAGCCGGCGAAGACGACCCAGATGATGTTGAGGATGGTGCGCATACGGGCGAACCTTCGGTGAGGCCAGCGGTCGGTTGAAGAGTGGCGAAGGGCTCAGGCCGGAGCAGCCGCGCCGTCGGCGGCTTCCTGCGCGGCGACCGCGCGGTGGACCTCGGCCATGTCGAGGGCCTTGAGCCGGGTGAGCACGTCTTCGAGCGCCGGACCCGGCAGGGCGCCGGCCTGACGGAAGACCAGGACCCCCTCGCGGAAGGCCATGATCGTGGGAATCGAGGTGATCTCCAAGGCCCCGGCGAGCGCCTGCTCGGCCTCGGTGTCGACCTTGCCGAAGACCACGTCCGGGTGCGAATCCGAGGCCTTCTCGAAGACGGGGGCGAACATCCGGCACGGACCACACCAGGCGGCCCAGAAGTCGACGACGACGATGTCGTTGTCGAGGATGGAGCGCTCGAAGGTGTCAGCGGTGAGTGCAGTCGTTGCCATGTCCGGGCCAACGTGCGCGGCGATCCTGCTATTCCGCCGAGAGCAGTTGCCACGAGGCGCGCAGCGAGATCGACACCGAGTGCTCGCCCGCCTCGACCGGCAGTCCCCCCGCGTCGGAGGCCTTGGCCAGGAACATCTCCCGACGCGGCATCGGCGCGAGCATGCCGCCCTCGTCCTCGGTGATCGCGAGGACGCGGCCGAGCCGGCTGCCGGACAGGGCGGCATACTGCTGCGCCTTGGCCAGGGCGTCGGCGTAGGCGAGTTCGCGCGCGCGCTCCACGAGCGGCCCGCGCTCGGCGATGTCGAGGGTGATGCCGTCGATGACGAGGCTGTCGCCGGCGGCGGCCGCGACCGCGTCAACGAGGGCGTTGAGGCTGCCGAGGTCCCGCACCCGCAGCGCGAGCTGGTGGTATGCCGTGTAGCCGGCCACCGCGGTGCCCTCGCGGTCCCACCTGGGCTGGACCGAGGCCCCGGTCGAGGCGATGTCCCGATCCCGAAGGCCGTGCGCCCGGGCGGCGCTCGAGACCGCGCGAACTGCGGCGTTGCCGGCGGCGAGCGCGGCGGCCACCCCGGTCGCGTCCGCGCGGATCCCCAGAGCCACCCGGACGACGTCCGGAGTTGCCGAGGCGCTGCCGTGCCCGCCGACCGAAACCCGAGCCGGACGGGGGCCACGAGGGCGGCCCCGCTGGTCCGGCAGGGATCCGTCGTCGAACGCGTCACCGGCGTGCGTCATGACGTCACTGTAGGCATCCCGGGATGCCCCCACGAGGCGGAGTGCGCTGACGGATGTGACAGTTGAGTCTGAATATGGCGGATGGTGCTGGTGCGGTGAGCCGAAGGACAGTCGTCGCCCGATTCCGCGCTGTGCGCTCGAATCGCGACCTACCCTGACAAGAGCGACGGTGGGGCGTTCGCAGCCACCGCTCGGCAGGCCGTGGAGAGGGGTCAGGGGTGCGCATCCGGATCGTCCGGGGATCGCAGGCGGCGGCAACGCCGCCCGCCCGCACCGCTGTGGCCCGGCCGACACCCGCGCGCCGACCCACGTCCGGGCGCGGCCTCACGTGGGCGTCGTCGGTAATCGCGGCCGTCGGTCTCGGCGCAGCGGCCCTCGTCCCGCCCCCAGGGGAGGCCGAGTCGGCCCGCGGGCTGCCGATCCGGCAGCTGACACCGCTGTCCGAACGCGCGCGGCCCGCGGATCTGTGGCGTGCGTTCACCCTCGACGTCGCGGCGGTCGCGCGTACGCAGCGGGACGCCGACCTCGACCCCGGGCCGGACCCGCCAGCAGAGGAGGAGGTCGAGGTCGACCCGATCCTCACCGTCCTGCCCATCGACCAGGTGACCGAAGTGACACCCGACCTGCCGGTAGAGGTGCTCGCCCTCCAGGAATCGCTCGCGCTGCAGGTGCAGGTGACCGGCGCCCAAGCCGGCGCGGTGGGCATCCCGATCACCGTGCTCGCGGCATACCGGCAGGCGGAGGCGCTCTCCGCGGGCGCGAGCCCCGGCTGCCACCTCCCGTGGTGGCTGCTTGCGGGCATCGGCCGAATCGAGTCGGGCCACGCCCAGGGGGGCCGGGTCGACGCCGTGGGCACCACGCGCGGCCGCATCCTCGGCCCGCTGCTCGACGGATCGCTCCCGGGCACCGCCGTCATCCGCGACAGCGACGGAGGACGGCTCGACGGCGACGCCCGCTTCGACCGTGCGGTCGGACCGATGCAGTTCCTCCCGTCCACCTGGCAGGGCTACGCGCGCGACGGCAACGGGGACCGGATCCTCAACCCCCACAACGTCTTCGACGCTGCGACGGGGGCTGCGGCCTATCTGTGTCGGGCCGGCGGCGACCTCTCGACCGACGCCGGACGCGCGCGGGCCGTGCTCGCCTACAACCACTCGGATGCCTACCTGCGGGCCGTGCTCGCCTGGGCTTTCGCCTACCGCGACCACGCGGTCGCCGCCGCCGACCAGCCGGGTTCGATCACCCAGGGGACGGCGCCGACCCCCACTCCGACCCCGACTGCCACGCCCACCTCGACGACGGAGCCCACGGCGACGACGGAGCCCACGGCGACGAGCGCCCCATCGACGACCCAGCCCGATCCCACCACCGCAAGCACGGCGCCCAGCAGCTCGGCCCCTCCCCCCACCAGCGACGGACCCACGGACCCGCCCGCCTCGAGCGCGGCCGTTCCCGCCCCGAGCACCACAGCGGTCGCGGCGGAGCCGCCGACCACCACGGGTTAGTCGACGCGGCATACCCTGGCCCGGTGCGCGCTCGGTGGCCCGCCTGGGCCTTCCTGCTCCTGCTCGGGGCCCATCTCGTCGCGCTCTACTGGCCACGGATCGACGCGACGGGCGCGCCAGGTGGATCGGACAAGGCGATGCACCTGCTCCTCTTCGGCGCACCGGTGCTGGCCGGCGTCCTGTGGTTGGGGCGACCCGTGGTGATCGGGCTGGCCTTCCTCGCGCACGCGCCGACGAGCGAGTGGATGCAGGCGAGCTTCCTGCCGGGCCGGTCCGGCGATCCGCTCGACGCCGCATGGGACTGCGTCGGCGTCGTCCTCGGGCTGCTCCTCGCGTGGCTCGTGCTGCGGCGGCGGCAGACGGCGCGGGCGTCCTCGACCCGCTGGTAGAATGGACCACTCGGCCGGGCTTCCGGCCGCATCCGGGCGCACCACGCGCCTGAGGCACGTCTTACCCGGTCGCCCCAGACTTCCCGGCGGCTCGAGACGCGTCTCCCTCGAGCTGTCGAAAGTAGTTGAGCAACCCATGCCCCCCACCTCACGATCCGGCATGCCCAAGAAGGCCCGCTGGACCTCCGCCCAGAAGGCGGCCCGCACGAAGGCCGGCGCGACTACCGCGGCCAAGAAGCCGCACCGGGGCCAAGCGCCCCGCCCCGAGCGCACCGAGCGCCCCGGGAAGTCGGAACGACCCGCGCGGCCCGAGCGCTCCCCTCGCTTCGAGCGAAGCGAGTCCACCGAGCGTTTCGAGCGACCCGCACGCCCCGGCAGCTCGGCACGCACCGAACGCTTCGAGCGACCCGAGCGCCGGCGCTTCGACGGCGAACGGCCCGAGCGCTCCTCCCAAGGCCGTGGTCGCGACGAGCGACCCCGATTCGCCTCCCGCGACGAGCGACCCCGATTCGCCTCCCGCGACGAGCGGCCCCGGTTCGCCTCCCGCGACGAGCGGCCCGACCGCCCGGCCCGCGACACCGCCGACCGGTATGCCGCCCCCAGCCGGGGCGCACGGCCCGACCGCGATCGCGGGGAGCGCACGGCATACCCGCGCTTCGACGGCGACCGGCCCCGCGACCGGCGCTACGGCGACGACCAGCCCCGCGACCGGCGCTACGGCGACGACCGGCCCCGCGACCGGCGCTTCACGACCGAGACGCCCGCACGTGGGCAGGACGCCGAGGCCGAGCGGCTGGAAGCGGACCGCTGGACGTCGTCGGCCCGGCGACCGCTGACCGACGGCCCGGTGTCGATCGCCCCGGACAACGGCTTCGCCGCGCTCGGCCTCGCCCCGCGGCTCGTCGAACGGCTGGCCCGTGAGGGCATCACCGAGCCGTTCCCCATCCAGGCGAGCACGATCCCCGACGCCCTCGCCGGCCGGGACGTCCTCGGCCGCGGGCGCACCGGCTCGGGCAAGACCCTCGCCTTCGGGCTCCCGACGCTGGCCCGCCTCGCCCATGAGCCGACCGAACGCGAACCCGGGCGTCCCCGGGCGCTCGTCCTCGTGCCCACCCGCGAGCTCGCCATGCAGGTGTCCGACGCCGTCGAACCGCTCGTCCACGTCCTCGGGCTGCGGCACAAGCTCGTGGCCGGCGGACTGTCCTACACGACCCAGATCGCGGCGCTCCACCGCGGGGTGGACCTGCTCGTCGCCACCCCGGGCCGGCTGCTCGACCTGCTCGAGCGGGGGGCGGTCGACCTGGGTGCCGTCGAGGTCGCCATCGTCGACGAGGCCGACCACATGGCCGAGATGGGCTTCCTTCCCGAGGTGACCTCGATCCTCGACCGCGCGCCCACGGGCGGGCAGCGGATGCTCTTCTCGGCGACCCTCGACAACGGGGTGGACGAGCTCGTCCAGCGCTACCTGCACGACCCGGTCACCCACCAGACCGACGAGGCGACGGCCGCGGTGACGACGATGCGCCACCTGGCCCTGCTCATCGACCCGCAGGACAAGAAGCCGGCGACCGCCGAACTTGCCGCCCGGGACGGACGCACGATCGTCTTCGTCCGCACCAAGCTCGGCGCCGACCGGGTGGCCGGTCAGCTGCGTGAGTCCGGGGTGCGTGCCGCCGCCCTGCACGGGGGCCTCACCCAGGGTGCCCGAAACAAGGTGCTCGGCGCCTTCCGCGACGGCCGCCTGCCGGTCCTGGTCGCCACGGACGTCGCTGCCCGCGGCATCCACGTCGACGACGTCTCGCTCGTCCTGCAGGTCGACCCGCCCACCGACCACAAGGACTACGTCCACCGGGCCGGGCGCACGGCCCGGGCCGGCGAGGAGGGCACCGTCGTCACCCTCGTGCTCCCCCACCAGCGTCGAACCGTCGAGCGCCTCCTGCGCGAGGCCGGGGTGGATTCTCCGCTCACGAAGGCATCGCTCGGCGGCGACGCCCTCCTGGCCGCGGGCGCCCGCGCTCCCTCGGGGCAGCCGGTGTCCGACGAGGACCTACGCCACCTGCTCGAACCCGCGCACCGGCGCGGGCCCGGCGGCGCGCGGGGCCCGCGGCACGGCCGCTCGTGGAGCGGCGGCCCGCCGGAGCGTCGCACGGGTCCGCGCCGACCGGCCCGGGCGGTGCGAGACTAGGGCCGTGCCCAGCGAGGAGACGGCATACACGACCGGGCGGTTGCTCGTCGCGACCCCCGCAGTGGAGGGCGACGCCTTCCGCCGGTCGGTCATCCTCATGCTGCATCACGACGACGACGGGGCTCAGGGAGTCGTCCTCAACCAGCCGCTCGACGCCGTCGTCGACGCGGTCCTGCCGGGGTGGCAGGCGGTCGCTACTGCGCCGCAACGGCTCTTCCGGGGCGGCCCGGTCGCGACCGATTCGGCGATCGGGCTCGTCACCGTGCCAGGAGAGACCGGGGAGACTCCGGCGATCCATCGACTGTTCCGGCGGATCGGCGTGGTCGACCTCGACGCGCCGCCCGTCCTCGTGGCTCCCGAGATCGCCGGGCTGCGGATCTTCGCCGGGTATGCCGGGTGGTCCGGCGGGCAGCTCGAGGGCGAGATCCGGCGGGGCGACTGGTTCGTCGTCGACGCCGAGCCGCGTGACGCCTTCACCGACCGGCCGGACCAGCTGTGGGTCGGAGTGCTCGTCCGCCAGCGCGGGAGCCTGGCCCTCGTGGCGAGCTTCCCCGACGACCCGTCGATGAACTGACCCGCCATCGTCCCCCGGGGTGGCCGAGGAATGGAAGGGCGCGCCGACGCGCGGCACCCGCTCGTTACCCTTGCGCCCATGACGTATGCCGGTGACGTGAGCCCCGTCGACGCCTTCTCCGCCGTCCAGGCGGAACCCGAGGCGGTGCTCGTCGACGTGCGGACGAAGGCCGAATGGACCTATGTCGGCGTGCCCGATCTCGACCGGGCCGGCAAGCAGGTCGTCCTCACCGAGTGGACGACCTGGCCGGGGGGCGCGCTCAACGACGGCTTCGTCGACGAGCTACGCGAGGCGGGGATCGCCCCGGGCCAGCCGATCTACTTCCTCTGCCGCTCGGGCGTGCGCTCCAGGCACGCGGCCGACGCGGCGACGGCGGCCGGGCTCGGTCCGGCATACAACATCACCGACGGCTTCGAGGGGCAGCTCGACGCGACCCACCACCGCGGCGTCGGCGGCTGGAAGGCCTGCGGGCTGCCCTGGCGGCAGGCGTGAGCGACAGCCTTTCCCCGGACGAGGCGCCCGCCGTCCCGAGCGCCCCGACGCCGGGCGGGTGGCGCCCCGACACCCAGGCCGTGCGCGGCGGGCTCACCCGCAGCGGCTTCGACGAGACCGCCGAGGCCCTCTTCCTCACCTCCGGCTTCGTCTACGACAACGCCGAGCAGGCGGAGGCCGCCTTCAAGGACGAGATCGACAAGTTCATCTACAGCCGCTACGGCAATCCGACGGTGGCGATGTTCGAGGAGCGGCTGCGCCTGCTCGAGGGCGCGCCCGCCTGCTTCGGCACGGCCTCCGGGATGGCGGCCGTCTTCGTCGCGCTCGCGGCGCTGTGCCCGGCCGGCAGCCGGATCGTCGCCTCCCGGGCACTCTTTGGTTCCTGTTTCGTCATCGTGGACGAGATCCTCCCCCGGTGGGGTGTCGAGCGGGTCCTCGTCGACGGCTCCGACCTCGACCAGTGGCGTGCGGCGCTCGAACGTCCCACTGCCGCAGTCTTCTTCGAGACCCCGAGCAATCCCATGCAGGAACTCGTCGACATCCGGGCGGTGTCCGACTTGGCGCACGCGGTCGGGGCACGGGTCGTCGTCGACAACGTCTTCGGGACCCCGGTCTTCTCCAAGCCGCTCGAGCACGGGGCCGACATCGTCGTCTATTCGGCGACCAAGCACATCGACGGCCAGGGTCGCGCGCTCGGGGGTGCGATCCTCGGGCCGACCGAGTTCGTCGACGGACCGGTGAAGAACCTCATGCGGCACACCGGACCCGCGCTCTCGCCGTTCAACGCCTGGGTCATGCTCAAGGGCCTGGAGACGATGTCGCTGCGCGTGCAGCGCCAGCACGACAACGCGCTGGCCGTCGCGGCATACCTCGCCGGACATCCCCGGGTGACCCGCGTGCTGCACCCGTGGCGCACCGACCACCCGCAGCACGAGCTGGCCCGGCGTCAGATGCTCGGCGGCGGCACCGTCGTCACCTTCGCGATCGACGGGGCCAAGGCCGATGCCTTCCGGGTGATGAACGCGCTGTCGGTCGTCGACATCTCCAACAACCTCGGCGACGCCAAGTCCCTCGTCACCCATCCGGCGACGACGACGCACCGCCGGCTCACCCCCGAGGCCCGCGCGGCCGTGGGGATCACCGACGGCACGATCCGGCTGTCGGTGGGCCTCGAGGACCCCGCCGACCTGGTCGAGGACCTCGGCGCCGCCCTGGCCACCCTCGGCTGAGTTACATTCGACCGTATGCCGCGCGCCTCCTCGATGCCGCCCGACCCGTTCGAGCCCCAGCCGATGCCCTCCGAGCCGGGCACGAGGACCAGCGTCCTCGAGCGGGAGGCGCCGGCCGTCGAGCCACAGGTGCAGGAGCCCGGCGACCACGAGCGGTTCAGCCACTACGCCCGCAAGGACAAGATCACCGAGGCGATGGTCATGGGCACGCCGGTCGTCGCACTCTGCGGCAAGGTCTGGGTGCCCAGCCGCGATCCGCAGCGCTTCCCCGTCTGCCCGACGTGCAAGGCGATCTTCGAGGACGACAACGCCGGGTGGCTGCCCGAGGACGACTGACCGGCAGCGTCAGCAAACCGCACGGTCTCCAGCACGGCGCCGACCTTCCGGCAGCCGCTCTCCCTCGGCCCTGGCCGAGCGCGTTCGCCGCGCCGCGCGGGCGGCATACCGGGCGTTGTGCGGCCTGCCGCACGCGCTCGTCCACCGGCCTACCACTGGGTGCCGATCCAACATTGATCAGGTGTTTCGACTCGCTTCGAGCGGAACTGGAGCGGTTTCACGGGCGATCCACGCTCAGATGCATCACGAAACGGTAACAACGTCTGATGATTGACTGGATCTTTCGCCGCTTCGCCTCCACCATGGACCCTGCGATCCGCTCCCCTGGCGAGGTCGTCTGACGAAAGGTTGAAGTTCATGCGCGAACCACGACGTCGCGTCGCCCTGCTCGGCGCGACCTTGGTAGCGGGATCCCTCGCCCTGACGGCCTGCGGGAACTCCGGAGGCGTCGGCGGTGCCACGGCAGCCTCCCAGGCAGCCTCGAGCAACGGCCCCGTGACCCTGAACTACGAGACGTGGTTCCCGGACGGGGCCACCCTGCAGCCGGCCATCGACGCCTTCCAGAAGGCCAACCCCAACATCAAGATCAACCTGCGCATCCTCAAGTCCCAGGACTTCCAGAAGCAGCTGCCGCTGCAGCTGCAGGGCGGCGAAGCGCTCGACGTCGTCGGCTTCCAGGTCTCGGCCATGACGAAGAACGTCAAGGACCAGCTGCGCCCGGTCGACGAGTATGCCGACAAGCTCGACGGCGACTACAAGACCTCGGTGGTCTCCTCGATGCTCGACCAGACCAAGCTCATGGCCGGCGACGGCAAGCTCTACGGTCTGCCGATGGGCGCCGTGTCCAGCCCGTTCCTCTTCTACAACAACGAGATCCTCGCCAAGGCCGGGATCACGGCGCCGCCCACGACGATCAAGGAACTGGCCGAGCAGGTCGCGAAGATCAAGGCGACCCAGCCCGAGGTGACCACCCCCGTCGCCATGGCCGGCGACGGCTGGTGGCAGGAGGAGATGTACTTCGGCTTCGCCGAGCAGAAGTCCCCCGGACTCTCGCAGTCGATCATCAACGGGACCGCATCGTGGGACAGCCCGGAAGTGGTCAACGGCCTCAAGGCCTTCAAGGAGCTCATCGGCTCCGGAGCCATGGACACCTCCGTGCTCAGCCTGAAGTACGACGACGCCAGTGCCCTCTTCAACTCGGGCAAGGCGGCCTTCTACTTCAACGGCTCCTGGGCCGGGTCGGTCATGACGCCCTCCTACCAGGCAACCAACAAGATGACCGCCAAGGACTACGGGGCCGTGCCGGCGCCGCTGTCCTCGCAGGGTGGGAGCCCCTCGGTGCGCGCCCTCGCTGAGGGTGGCCTGGGCATCCCCAAGTCCTCCACCCACGTCGCCGAGGCGGCCAAGTTCATCAGCTACATGGTCTACGGTGCCGGGGTCGACCAGTGGAATGCCTCGCTGCAGTACAACCCCGACTCCAAGGTCGGCTGGACGCCCTCGGGTGCCGTCCTGGCCACCCCGACCGCCCAGCAGGGGTTCAAGGCGATGGGCGAAGTCTCGGCCAAGGCCAGCTCCATCCGCGACGACCAGCAGGACTTCCTCGCCAACGTCTCCGGGCCGACCTTCCTCAAGGTGCTCCGCGGCGAGCAGACCCCCGAGGAGGCGGCGAAGTACCTCCAGCAGGAGTGGACGTCCGGACGGTACCCGCACAACACGCTGACCAAGTGATCCGCACTTGAGCCAGCACCCTCAGCCTGCGGCGGCCGCTGTTCAGCGGCCGCCGCAGGCCCGTCCCCGCCGCCGAGGCCAGGGCCTCATCGCCTTGGTCTTCCTCGTCCCCCTGCTGCTGTTCTATGGGACGTACTTCGGTTACGGCTTCTGGTTCCTCGCCGGAACGTCCACCAAGCAGGTCTCGCTGTCCTTCGTCGACGCCATCGACGTCGGCTGGAACAACTACGTCCTCACGCTCACGGACCCGCTGTTCATGCGCGCCCTGCTGAACAACCTGGTCTTCGCGGGCTTCTCGATTCTCGCCTCGCTCACGGTCGGCTTCATCGTCGCGATGCTGCTGGCCGTCGGGGTTCGCCTCAAGCGCACGCTCTACGTGATCTTCCTGCTGCCCTCACTGCTGCCCCTGGCCCTGTTCGCCACGGTCTTCGGCCGGATGCTCGGCACCCAGTACGGCGCCCTCAACGAGACGCTCAGCGCCGTGGGCCTCGGGTCGCTACGGCAGGACTGGCTGGGTCAGGCGCCCACGGCATACGCTGCCGTCTGCGTCCTGCTGGTCTACCTCGTGGGGCTGCCGATCATGTACTACCACGCGGACGTCGAGGCGATCGACCTGTCGGTCATCGAGTCCGCGATCATGGACGGCGCCGGCCCCTGGCGAATCTTCCGGACCATGCTCTTCCCCCTGCTCAAGACGACGCACCGCACGGTGATCCTCGCAGTGCTGCTCTCGAGCTTCCGGGCCTTCGACGTCGTGTGGTTCTCCACCGGCGGAGGACCCTCGGGCGCGACCGCGATCACCGGCACCTACCTCTACGGCAAGACCGTCGCGGCCGGGCCGGTCATCGGCTACACCTCGGCCACCGCCGTGATCACCCTGCTCATCGCGTTGGTCATCTCCGTCATCCAGATCGTCGTGCAACGAAGGAGCGAGCGATGAGTGCCGCCCGGGCGGAACGCAGCCCCATGGCATTGCTTGGCTCGCGCCCACGCGACCGGCTCTTCATGCAGATCATCCTCATCGCGCTGGCGCTGTGGTGGCTGTTCCCGCTCTACACCGCGGTGCGTGCTTCCATCGCCTTCGGGGGCTTCGACAACTACGCGAGTCTGCTCACTGCGCCGATCTCCGGGGTGTGGCTGCCGCGGACCTTCGTCAACAGCGCCGTCGTCGCCGCCATCCATGCCGGGGTGGTCGTCGTCTGTTCCGCGCTGTCGGGGTACGCCTTCTCTCGGTTGCGCTGGCGCGGCCGGGACGTCGCCTACACCGCGGCGCTCGTCTTCCTCGCGGTCCCCGCCACCGCTCTGCTCGTCCCCGTCTACTACATCACCGGTCGGCTGGGGATGTTCGATTCGTATGCCGCCGTGGCCTTCCCCGAGGCGACCCTCACGCTGCCGTTCGGGGTGCTGCTCATCAAGAACTTCGCCGACGGGCTGCCCGGCACGATGTTCGAGGCCGCGGTCCTCGACCGAGCCTCGGTGTTCCAGACGTTCCGGTACATCTTCCTGCCCCAGATCCGGACGCCCCTGATGAACCTAGGCATCCTCAGCATCATGTGGTCCTTCCAGGACTACCTGTTCCCCAGCCTCGTGCTGCGCAGCCCCGAGAAGGCGACATCCGCCCAGGCGGTGAGCCTCATTACCGGCGCCTTCGGTGCCACCCCCCAACAGCAGTCGCAGTACTACGCTGCGCTGGTGCTGCTCGCGCTCCCGGCCGTCCTGCTCGTCACCGTCGGTCTGCGCTGGATCGCCAAAGGGGTGACCGCCGGTGGAACGAAGGACTAGCCGGGAATGGGGCACCGGATCGCCGCGGAAGGTGTGGGCAAGGTGACGCGGACCGACGCCGTCGTCGAAGAGATCCGCAAGATGGTGCTGGACGGCCGACTGCGGGCGGGTGACCGACTGCCGGTCGAGGCCGACCTCGCAGCGCAGCTGGGGATCTCGCGGGGGTCCCTGCGCGAGGGGGTTCGGGCGCTCATCAGCATGGGGGTGCTCGAGGCCCGTCAGGGTTCCGGCACGTTCGTCACGGATCTCGACCTGCGCCGCCTCTTCGCGCCGATGGCCTTCATCGCCGATCTCGATCTCCACGACGCTCTGGATTTCCTGGCCGTCCGCCGCGTCCTCGAATGCGAGGCGGCGGCCACGGCCGCACTGCGGATCACCCCCGAGCAGCTGCACGAGGCCGAGCTCACCATCACCGCCGCTGAGCAGATCCTCAACGCCTCGGAGGGAGGAACGGAACAGTTGTCCGCCCTCCTCGAGCTCGACCGGGACTTTCACCGGATCGTGGCCCGGTCCTCGGGAAACTCGGTCTGTGTCGCCCTCCTCGACGTCCTCGCGGGCCAAACCTGGCGGATGCGCCGCTGGCGCCTCGAGGTCGAGCCCGAGTCCGGGATGGTGGGCATCCGAGAACACCGCGCGATCCTTGCCGCGATGCGGGCCCACGACCCGGACCGGGCCAGGGCACAGATGCAGGTGCACCTGTTCGGCGTCGAGGACTTCGTCCAGGATCCCGCCCGATCTGCCTGAGATCTCGCGGTTCGGCCGAGTTCCACCCGTATGCCGCGTGCGGCAGCACGCGGCATACGGGTCAGAGAATGGTGCTCAGGTCGGTATCCCCTGCGGCGAGCGCGACTTCGTGGACGGTGCCGTTGACGCGGATGCGACGCTCCTGTGCCACCGGGCTCGCGAGCCGGGCACGGGTGACCCGGCCGTCGCTCCAGGACAGGTCCAGGATGAGGCCGCCGCGCAGCCGAAGCCCGTCGAGATCCCCTCGATCGAGGTCGGTGGGACAGGCCGGCAGGAGGTCGATGAGGCCTGCATGGTCCTGCACGAAGAGCTCCAACAAGGCGGCCGTGTAACCGAGGTTCGCGTCGATCATGAACGGCGGGCAGCACATGAGCAGGTTCGGGTAGGTCCCGCCTCCTTCGTCGGCCCATTCGAGGACGGTCGAGGGCACCGGGCTGAACAGGTTGTGCAGCAACGCCATCGAGCGCTCGGCATCGTGCAGTCGCGCCCAACAGCGAGCCTTCCAGGCGAGGGACCAACCGACTCCCTCGTCGCCGCGGTAGTCCAGCGCGCGGCTGGCCGCGACCGCCAGCTCGGGGGTGGCATCCACGGTGATCGCCTCACCCGGGCAGAGGTCGAACAGGTGGGAGATGTGGCGGTGCGGCGCCTCGCCCTCGGGCCAGTCGGCGTCGAACTCGAGAATGCGTCCGTCCGTGGAAACGGGGGTGCCCGGCAGCCGGGGCAGGGCGGCGGCGACCTCGGCGAGGAAGGCCGGATCGGCGCCGGGCCGGCCGGTGGCGGTGAGCAGGGCGGAGGCCGCCACGCAGGCTTCCCACAGGGCCCGGGTGATGGCGATGTCCATCGTCGAACTCTTGGAGATCGCGATCGTCTGGCCGCCGAAGACGTAGGTGTTCTCCGGCGAGGTCGAGGGGATCGTCGCGAGCAGCCTCGGATCATCCGGGTCGTCGATGAGCCAGTCGAGGAGGAACAGAGCGGCGCCTTGCATGATCGGCAGGTGGCGTTGCAGGGCATCGAGATCGCCGTCGTAGAGGCCCTGCTCGTAGAGGTGCAGGCATAGCCACGCGCCGCCGAACGGCCACAGGGCCCACTTCGCGGCATTCGTCGGGATGCCCTGGGCGAGGAAGCCGACGGGCGTGGTCTGCAGCCGGATGTCGGTCTGGTGGTTGGCCACCCAGCCACGGGCGCCGTACTGGACCGCAGCCGTGGCAGCGCCGGCCGCGGCGAGGGCGGCGATGAAGTCGGCCAGCGGCTCGGCGCACTCGTGCAGCCCCGTGCGGTGGGCCGGCCAGTAGTTCATCTGCAGGTTGATGTTCAGGGTGTAGTTGTCCCACCACGGCGGAGTGAGGCTCTCGTTCCACACGCCCTGCAGATTCGCCGGGAGCGACCCGGGGCGACTCGAGGCGATGAGCAGGTAGCGCCCGTAGTCCGCCACGAGCCCCATGAGATCGGGGTCGACGCGGCGCGCGTGGTGGTCCGCCAGACGCCGATCGGTCGTCGCCGCGGCGTCGGCGGGAGCAGGCAGGCGCAGGGAGAGCCGATCGAAGAGGGCGCGATGGTCCGCGGTGTGCGCGGCGCGCAGGGCATCGAAGGCGGTCACCTGCGCCGCGTCGAGGTCTGCCCGGGCCGCTGCCGTCGGGTCCGGCCCGCGCGCGTCGGTTGCCAACGCGACGAGGACGACGATGCGCGTCGCATCGCGCACGACGAGCCCGTCGTCGACGACGCCCACGGTCCCGTCGGTGTCGGTGACTCGCACGCGGATCGCGAAGTGCCGCGGGAGGTCCTCGTCATAGGTGATGGCGTTGTCCGGGGTGGCGAGGTCGTCGATGCCGTCCCAGCGCACGTGGATCGGCGCGCGTCCCTGGAGGTCCAGGTCCGCTCCGAGGGCCGTCACCCGATGCCGGAGGAGCGATTCGAGCCGAAGGCGCAGGCCCGGCAGGGTGCCCGAGTCCGCGGTGAACCGCGCGGCGACGACCTGCGCCGGAGCGCTGACGAAGTACTCCCCGCGGGTCGTGTGCCCGGCAGCCGTGGACCGGGTCCGAACGATCGCGTGAGTGAGGTCCAATTCGCGCTCGTAGTCGTCGTAGTCCCCGCTCCGGTCCCACTGGAACTGCAGCGTCCCGGCGGGCTGATAGGGCTCGTTGAAGGGTGTGGTGAACCGTTCCTCGAGCAGGGTCTGAGCCGCGCGACGCTCGCCGCGCCGGAAGAGGTCACGGGCCCGGGCGAGGCTGTCCGGGCCGTCCGCGTGCGGCGCGGGCGGGGTGCCGCCTGCCCAGAGCCGGTCGTCGTTGAGGCTGAGCCGATCCGCCTGGACGCCTCCGTAGACCATGGCCCCGAGCCGGCCGTTGCCCACGGGCAGTGCCTCGTTGACGTTGGCTGCGGGATGGTCGAAGACCAGGCGCCGGTTGGGCGGGACGGTGGTCATGGGCACCTCGATCGGCAGGAGAGCAGGGGTGGCCCCGGTCGATCCCGCTGGGCGTGGCCATGCGCCGGGGCGCGCCTGGTCGAGGTCGGGGCGGTCGTCGGGCGGGGATCCACCGCGGGGCCGTTCGGGGCTCGTCAAAGCATGACATCTTCCATACTTGTATGCAAGTAGCCCGACACTGTGTGGATCGTCGTTCGGCCAGGATGCTGGGGAGTCTGCTCAGCGCGGGCGTCGACGCTCCCACGACTGGTGGATGTGTGCGGTCATGGCCTCGCGCGCGCCCGCGGGATCCCCCGCGAAGACCGCGCCGTGAATGCGCTCGTGCTCGGCGTGGGTGAGCGCCACGTGCGCGGCATCCGGCTGGCCGAGGTAGCGCGCGCTCCGATAGGCCTCGATGTTGAGGTTGTGCACGATGGTCCGTCCCAGGCGATTGCCCGAGGCGGACAGGATCACGTCGTGGAAGGCGAGGTCCGCGGCGGCATACGTGTCCGGATCGGGCAGTGCGGCGTGGAGGTCCGCGAGGCGGTCGAGCAGGCGCAGCCGATGGGCGGGGGTGGCCCGCTGGGCCGCGGTGGCCGCCAGCTCGCCTTCGAGCGTGGCGCGTACCGCGACGAGATCCTCGACAACGGCCAGCCCATCGTCATGGCGAAGGAGTGCGGACAGGACGACAGGGTGGGCCAGGTCCCAGTCCTCGACCGGTCGGGCGGCCGTGCCGCGCCCCTGGTGCACGCTGACCATCCGCAGCGCCTCCATCGTCTTGATCGCCTCGCGCACGACCGTCCGGCTGACTCCGTAGGCCTCGCCCAATTCGGGTTCGACCGGAAGCAATTCACCGGGGCCGAGCCCCCCATCGACGAGCAGTTCGACGAGGGCCTTGACGATGGGATCGGCCAGGCGCCGAGGTGGCAGACCCCGTGGGCGCGCCGGTGTCGTGCGGCTCATGGCGGGAGCCTATGCCGCCCCGCCAAGGTGCGGGATGCCAGCAGACCGCGGCGTCTCAGGAGACCGCGAAGAGGATCTTGCCGAACAGGTCGCCGGCCGCCATCCGTTCGAAGCCGACCCGGGCCTGTGCAAGCGGCAGCACCGAGTCGACCGCGGGCTCGATCCCCCGCTGCTGGACGAACTGCGCGAGCCGGGCCAGTTCCTCCCGCGTGCCCATGGTCGAACCGATCACCCGTAGCTGGCGGAAGAAGATCTTCGTGAGCTCGGCCTTGCCCGGCGCGTCACCCGAGGTCGCGCCGGAGATGACGATCGAGCCGCCGGGCTTGAGCGAGTTGACCGAGTGCGACCAGGTGGCCGCCCCCACCGTCTCCATCACGGCGTCGACCTTCTCCGGCAGCCGCTCCCCCGACCCGAAGGCCCGATCCGCACCGATCGCCACGGCGTGCGCCCCCTTGGCCTCGTCCCGCGAGGTCACCCACATCCGGTAGCCCGCAGCTGCCCCGAGTTGGACGAGCGCGGTCGCCACCCCGCCCCCGGCGCCTTGGACGAGGACGGTCGCGCCCGGCGTGCAGCCCCCATTGACGAACAACATCCGGTATGCCGTGAGCCACGCGGTGGAGAGACAAGCCGCGGTCTCCCAGCTCATCCCGGACGGCTTGGGGACCAGGTTCCCGGTGGGCACCGTCACCAGCTCGGCGAGGGTCCCCTGGTGCAGCTCGGACAGCAGGGTCCGCGCCGGGTCGAGGGTCTCGTCACCGGCCCAACCTTCGCTCGCGACGACCGAGTGGACGATGACCTCCCGTCCCAGCGCGTCGACCCCCGCGCCGTCGCAGCCGAGGATCATCGGCAAGCGGTCCGCCGGCAGACCCACCCCCATGAGCGACCACAGGTCGTGGTGGTTGAGCCCGGCGGTGCGCAGGCGCACGACCGACCAGCCGGGCCGATCCTCCGGCGCGGGTCGGTCGCCCACCTCGAGGCCGGTGAGCGGGCGGGCACGGTCCTGGCGGGCGGCATACACGGCGAGCATGAACCCAGCCTACGAGGGCCTGGGTGCGGGTAGGTTTCCAGCCGTGACTACGAATCGGACCACCGAGGGCGCCACGAGCGCCGCACGCAAGCCCACCCCGGTCGACGCGATCGCCACCGACTACTTCGCCCGCTCGGTCGAGTTGAGCCCGACGGACGCCACCTACCTCGGGCTGCCCGGGCACGACGAGGAATACGACGACTTCTCCCCCGCCGGCTGGGAGGCCAAATCGGCGTTGCGCCGGGAGTTCCTCGCCCGGATCGAGGCGGCGACCCCGGTCGACGACATCGACAAGGTGACGATCGCGGCGATGCGCGACCGGCTGGAGCTTGCCGAGCAGATGCACGAGGCGGGCCTGGACGAGATGGAACTCAACAACATCGCCTCGCCACTGCAGGGCATCCGGGACATCCTCGACCTCATGCCGCAGGACTCCGACGCCGCGTGGTCGACGATCGCCGGCAGGCTGGCGGCGATGCCCGCCGCGGTCGAGGGGTATGCCGTGTCGCTCGCCTCCGCACGCGACCGCGGCCTGGTCACCCCGCGGCGGCAGGTCCTCGCGGGCATGCAGCAGTGCGCCGACCTCATCGGCCCCGAGGGCTACTTCGCGACCCTCGTCCGGGGCGCGAAGGCCGGGGACGGCCCCCTCGACGAGTCCGTCGCACAGCGGCTGGCGACCGGGGCACAGGCGGGGGTGGCGGCATACACCCGGTTGCGCGAATTCCTCGAGCGGGAGCTGCTGCCGGTCGCACCGGAGGCGGACGCGTGCGGCCGAGAGCGCTATGCACTGCTGTCCCGCTACTGGGTGGGCGCCGCGGTCGACCTCGAGGAGACCTATGCGTGGGGTCAGCAGGAGTTGGCCCGGATCACCGCCGCGATGGAGGAGGTCGCCGACCAGGTGCGTCCCGGCGCGAGCGTCGCCGAGGCACTCGACCTGCTCAACGCGGACCCCCGATATGTCCTCGAGGGCACCGAGGCGCTGCGCGACTGGATGCAGAGCCGGGCCGACCAGGTCATCGCCGACCTCGCGGACGTCCACTTCGACATCCCCGGGCCGGTGCGCCGGATCGAGTGCTGCATCGCACCGACGCAGACAGGCGGCATCTACTACTCGGGCCCCTCCGAGGATTTCAGTCGACCCGGGCGGATGTGGTGGTCGGTGCCCAAAGGCGAGACGACCTTCCACACGTGGGCCGAGCTGTCGACGGTCTACCACGAGGGGGTCCCTGGCCATCACCTCCAGGTCGCGCAGACGGCATACCGCTCGGAGTTGCTCAACGTCTGGCGACGGTTGGCCTGCTGGACGTCGGGCCACGGCGAGGGCTGGGCGCTCTATGCCGAGCGGCTGATGACCGAGTTGGGCTACATGGACGACCCGGGAGACCGGATGGGCTGGCTGGGCATGCAATCCTTGCGTGCGGCCCGCGTCGTCCTGGACATCGGGGTGCACTGCGGCTTCGAGGCACCGGCCGAGGTCGGCGGCGGCGCCTGGGACTACGACAAGGCCTGGGCCTTCCTGCGCGCCCACGCGGTCGACTCCGAGGGCAAGCTGCGCTTCGAGCTGGACCGCTACCTCGGTTGGCCCGGGCAGGCGCCCAGCTACAAGATCGGCGAGCGGCTGTGGCTGGCCCTGCGCGAGGAGATGCGTGCGAGGGAGGGCGACGCCTTCGACCTCAAGGCCTTCCACCGCAAGGCCCTCGACGTCGGCAGCGTCGGACTGGACACCCTGCGCGCCGCCGTGCTCGACGAACTCTGAGCCCATGGGCGTCGCCGCCGTCGCGGTGTGCCTCGTGGCCGTCGTGCTCGCCGTGACGACCGTCGCCGAACGCCGGGGATGGTCCGCGCCGCTGTTACTCACCCTCGTGGGCATCGCGGGCGGCTACCTGCCGGGCGTGCCCGAGGTGCACGTGCCGAGCGAGGTCGTCCTGCTCGGGTTGCTCCCGCCGCTGCTGTATGCCGCTGCCATCCAGACCTCGCTCGTGGACCTCGGCGCCAACAAGCGCAACATCGCCGTCCTGTCGGTCGTCCTCGTCCTCGTGACGGCGGTCTGCGTCGGCCTGGTCGTGTGGCGGCTGCTCGGCGTGCCGCTGCCCATTGCCCTGGCCTTCGGCGGCATCGTTGCCCCGCCGGATGCGGTGGCCGCGACCGCGGTGGCCCGTCGGATCGGGCTCCCGCGACAGATCGTCACGATCCTCGAGGGCGAGTCCTTGTTCAACGACGCGACGGCGCTCGTCGTCGTGCGGATGGGGCTGCTCGCCGCCGCGACGGCGGTGGGTGCCCTCGAGGTGGCGGGGCAGTTCGTGTGGGCCTCGGTCGGCGGGATCGCCGTGGGGATCGTCACCAAGCTCCTCGTCGTGCGGGTGCGCCGGTTGTTGCCCGACAGCGTCTCGGACACCTCGCTCAGCTTCCTCGTCCCGTGGTTGGCCTATCTGCCGGCCGAGTCGCTGCACTGCTCGGGCGTGCTCGCGGTCGTCGTCACGGGAGTGCTCCTCGGGCACAGTTCACCGGTCGTGCAGTCGGCAGTCTCCCGGATGGCCGAGCGGATCACCTGGCGCTCGGTCTCCTTCCTGCTCGAGAACCTCGTGTTCCTCCTCATCGGCCTGCAGGCACGCGGGATCCTCGCCGCCGTCGCCGACGGCAACCTGGGCGTGGGCGCTCTCCTGGCCCTCGGCGCCGCCGTGCTGTCCACGGTGATCCTCGTGCGGCCGGTCGTCATCCTAGGGATGCTGCTCCTCGCGCGGCACAGCGGCCCGCTGGCTGACCGGATGCGAGCGGGCACCCTCGCGTCGTGGGCGGGCATGCGCGGGGTGGTCACCCTCGCCGCGGCGTTCACCCTGCCCGAGGACGCCCCACAGCGCCCGGTCCTCGTGCTGCTCGCGCTCGTCGTCGTCGCCGGAACCCTCGTGCTGCAGGGCTTCTCGCTGCCCTGGCTGGCCCGACGGCTGCAGCTGCACGGACCCGACCCGCGTGAGGACGTGCTCCAGGCGGCGGGGGTCATGCAGCGGGCGGTCCAGGCCGGCCAGGCGGAGCTCCAGCGGATCGCCCAGAAGGAGTCCCTGTCGGACGAGGTCGTCCGCATTCTGTCCGAGCAGTCCGACCGTCGGGCATTGGCGTTCTGGGAGCAGTTGGGGCGGTTGCGCCCGCGCGGGGCGGTGGCCACGGAGGTCTCGGTGTCCACGGAGAAGTTGTCCACGGAGGCGTTGCCCACGGTGGTGGCGGTGGCGGAGACACCGGCCGAGACCTTCAAGCGGATCCGTCGTTCGGTCCTGCAGGTCGAGCGCGCCGAGGTGCTGCGGATGCGGGACGCGGGAGCGGTCGACCGCGAGGTGCTCCGCGAAGTCCTCGGGATGCTCGACCTCGAGGAATCCCTGCTCGCGACGCTCGCCCACCGCGAGGCCGTCCTCGACGAACGGCTGGTCCTCGCGCCGGAACGCTCCCGGGGCGACTGTGTGCACCTGCGCGAGGCCGACGCCGCGGTGACCCCACGCACGCCCCAGGGATGCCAGGCATGCCTCGAGGAGGGCACGACCTCGTGGGTCCACCTTCGGCTGTGTCTCACCTGCGGCACCGTCGGCTGCTGCGACAGCTCGCCACGACGGCACGCCACCGCCCACTTCCACGCCACGGACCACCCGGTCATGCGCAGTTTCGAGCCCGGCGAGGCGTGGCGCTGGTGCTACCTCGACGAGGTTCTCGGGTGAGCCCATCGGCGTAGCCGCCCTTGCGCGGCATACTGTCGGGATGACCACCCCGCGCGTCCGGCTCGTCCTTGCGTCGGCCTCTCCCGCGCGGCTGAACACCCTCCAACACGCGGGGGTGGAGCCCATCGTCGTCGTGAGCGAGGTCGACGAGGACCGGGTCCTCGCCGAGGCCCTCGACCGGTACGGCCCGCTCGAGCCCGTCGACACGGCCCTGTTGCTCGCGCGTGCCAAGGCCGAGGCGGTCGCCTACGGCGAGCGGGTCGGCGACCTCGTGCTCGGCTGCGACTCGGTGCTCGAACTCGACGGCGAGGTGCACGGCAAGCCGCTCGACGCCCCCGAGGCGACGCTGCGGTGGCGCGCGATGCGCGGCAGGCGGGGCGTCCTGCACACCGGCCACTGGCTGGTCGACGAGCGCGACGACGCGCACGGGGGCAGCCGGGCTTCGGTGGGGGCGACCGCTTCGACCGTCGTGCACTTCGCGGCCCTGAGCGATGCGGAGATCGAGGCCTACGTCGCCACCGGGGAGCCGCTGCGGGTCGCCGGCGCGTTCACCGTCGACGGGCTGGGCGGGGCCTTCGTCACCGGCATCGAGGGCGACCACCACAATGTCGTGGGTATCTCCCTCCCACTCGTGCGCGAGTTGCTCGCCGACGTGGGAGTCGGTTGGTTCGACGTGGTGACCCCGCACGTGCGCTGAGTCGATCGGCGCTACCCCGGGTGCAGGTCGTAGACGTAGGTGACGCGGCCGTCCCAGGTGAAACGACCGGATAACGTCGCACAGGCCGAGGTCAGCGTCTGCGAGGTCACCGCCTGACGGACATCCAGACCGCTTGACACGAGTCGGCACGGATCAGTGAGGATCCTGATGCTGTCCGGGAGCGGGCTGGAGACGACGGTGTCGCCGGCGCCCCGGAACGAGAATTGCAGCCGACTGACTCCACGGTTCCACTCGTTGACATAGCGACCGTCCGGGTCCAACTGCGCCCACGCGGCCCGCGACGGTCCCGCGGTCTGGAAGCCGCTCAATAGGGGCACCCCGTTCGCGGTGAGGAGGGCGTCCAACGAGGGCGTGTCGCTCACGACGAGACCACCCGTCGTGGCCCGCGTGCGCGCGAGGCCCTGGGCCATTCCTGCTGCAGCGCTCTCCCGGAGATCCCCGAGCCCGAACTGGACGGGGTTGACGAAGACGACCACGAGAGCCGCGCCCGATATCGCCGCTGCCGTCGAGACCGGGTCGGCCCGACCCGAGGACAATCGGAAAGCAATCAGGCCGACAACCAGTCCGGCGGTCAGGACAGCCGTCACGCCGACACGCGGGAGGACGTTGCCAAGGTCCGCGACGCCCCACACGGTGATCGCCGCACAAGCGAGCGCGGAGAACAGCCGCCAGGGGGTGGACACGCCTCTGGCCTTGGACGCGACCAGACCGACGGCGAGGGTGGACACGAATCCGACGGTCTGGGCCGCCCGGGCTGGCGGGACGAGATTCAACACGGGCAGGAGGGTCCCCGACGGGCCCCAGTCGACCGCCGCCCAGGCGAGCAGGAGTCCGGTCGCCACGAGGAGTGTCCCTCCAGCCGCACGCTCCGACCCAGTCATCCGACGCCAGGCGAACGGTGCCAGCGCGAAGGCCAGGACCGCGGTGACCGTGTAGGCCGAGGAGATCTCACTCTGGTTGAGGGCAGTGGGGGGCCCGGGAACGGCGGCGACGAGGCCGGGCGCACCGAACAGTTGGAAGACGCCGAGGCCACCGCCCGAACTCCGTCGCGAACCCGGATAGACCGTCCCGACCTGCGCCCGGAAGGCGTCGAGATCCGACAGCATGCCGGCCCCCAGGACCATGGCTCCCGCCACGGCCCCGATGCCCAGGACGAGGACACCCGCGCGCCGACCTTCCCGTTCGACCACCATCGTCAGCACGACGGCGGCGGTCACGGGCAGGCCGATCGTGAGACCCCAAATGGGGTAGCCGGTTGCCAGGTTGGCCAGCACGACCCCGCCCAGGACCCCGGCACCCACCGCTCGGTACCTGGCCCCCTCGGACCAACGATCTCGGCCGAGGAGCAGCAGCCACCCACCACAAGCCGCGGCAGCCACGTCGCGGATGGGGAGGAAGGACCACCACGCCGCCGACGGGGCCAGCAGGCACAGTGCCGTCGCCAGCCAGGAGAACGGTCGATCGGCACCCAGCCGCCGTAGCAGTGGCGGCAGACACCACAGGGTGAGCAGGACGGGCAACGCGAGATGGGCGGCGAACAGGAGGTCGTGCGGGAGCCAGGCGCCGAGGCGGAGAAGGTCGGAGTCCAGCAGGAGCAGGCTCGTCGACGGCGAGCGCGGCAGCCGGTCGAACAGATCCGACGCCTCACCCAGAGGGCTCGCCGAGCGCGCACCGGCAAGGTAGCCGAGCTCGACCGGCGTGTAGGTCGCGTATTCGTCCATCCGGATGAACTGTGGCTTGCCCCAGATCGACGCCGTGGGCCAGTCGCCGTTCTCCCGCAGCGTGGGATAGCCGAGGGACGATGTGGTCGCACGGCTGAGGACGACGACCGCGTAGGCGACGAGCGGCAGGACCACCTCGAGTCGGTCCGCCAGGGATCCTCTCACCCTCCACGGCGAGGGCGCGGCGCTCACGGGAACTGGACGTCCGGGCCGAGGTACTGGATCACCCAGTAATTCCACACCCACCAGCCCTGCAGCGAGACGAGCACGAGGGCGTAACCCCCGAGCCACCACGCTCGACGAGGGCGCAACCGAGGCCGGTCGAGGATCCACGCGAGCAGGAGGAAGACCGGCCAGGCGAGCAGTGCGTAGCGGATCCGCGACGGCCCGACCCCCGTGACGAGGATGACGTATGCCGGGTAGGCGCCGGCCCACGCCCACAGCTCCGGGCCCCAGCGGGCGGTGCGTTCGGAGAGCATGCAGCGGACGAACCAACCGAGGCCCAGCACGCAGACCGCCCAACCGGTATACCCGTAGTCGTAGCGCACGTAGTCGATCCACGTGTGCAGCTTGATCTCGAAGGCGTCGACCCCCCAGGCCGCCATCGTCTTGGCATAGCCGTCCTGGTCGCCCGTGACCAGGCGGCAGATCGTCGGCCACAGCAGGGTGAGCACGCCCGCGAAGGCGGCGAGGACGGGGACGGCGACACGGTGCCGGACCGGAAAGGGGTCACGGTCGCGGCGCAGCCAGCGCACGAGCCCGTGGACGAGCAGCACCGGCGCCGCGATGAGCACGAGGTTGCGGGTGAGGGCCAGCACGACGAGCAGCACGGCCACCCAGCCGTAGCGGCGTGCCCGCAGCGCGGTGAGGAGCAGGACGATGACCAGCAGCGCCCAGGACTCGGTGTAACACGTCTGCAGGACCGGGGCGGCCACCCACGTCGTGGTGGCGACGGTCCCGACGATCGCCGACCATCGTCCGGCGGCTCGGTCGACCAGTCGGAAGAGCAGCACGACGGCGACCGCGCCGACCAGGAGGGACAGGGTCGAGCCGACGACGTAGAAGTCGCCGTGGGTGAGCCACATGACGGCGCGGGTCGTCATGGGGAAGACCGGGTAGAAGGCCCACGGATTCTGCGCCACCCGGCCGGTCTCCGGATCCAGCGGGAGCGGGTCCGGATAGCCGAACCTCGCGATCTCGTGATACCACTGCCCGTCCCAGTTGGCCATGACCGGCCAGTAGCCCGGGGCGGCAGGTTCGGGGAAGAGGACCCGGGCGGCACCGTTGCCGGGATACATGGCGATCTGCGCGCGCTGCATGACCGCGAAGTAGACGGCGTCGACGAGCCGCGTGGCGGCATACACGGCGAGTGGGAACCAGACTGCGAACCGACGCCACCACGGGGCCGCGACCGGATCTTCGAGCCGCGCGGGCAGGTCGACCTGCTCGTCGGGCGGTGCAGGTGCGGTGAACGCGCGCGCGATCGCCTCGCCGCGTCGCTCGTTCATGGCGGTCACTCTAGGGCCGGTATGCCGCATGGCTCGCAAGGCGCTCGCACGCTGCGCACGGGGGGGTGGCGCCGGTGGTCGAGTCGTGTCCGGAAGGTGCCCCGGCCACCTGCTCCGTTGGGTCGAAAGTCTCAGACGGGCGGGACCGAGCGGCGCCGCTCACTGAAGTGCCGGTCGCGGCGCGCGGCATAGCGCAGCCGCAGGAGAAGCTCCTCGCGCAGCACATCGGCCTCGAGCACCTGGTCGACGACGAGGTCGGCGGCGAGCCGTTCGAGGTCGACGTCCTGCTCGTATTCGGCCCGTCTCTCGGCCACGTAGGCCGCGCGCGCGTCGGGGTCGGCGATCGAGGCGATCTTGTTGGCGTAGACCGCGTTGACGGCGGCCTCGGGACCCATGACGGCGATCTTGGCGGTCGGCAGTGCGAGCGTCGCGTCCGGCCCGAAACCCGGCCCGCCCATCGCGTAGAGCCCCGCGCCGTAGGCCTTGCGGACGACGACGCAGAACTGCGGCACGGTGGCCTCGGACACCGCCGACACCATCTTCGCGCCGTGGCGGATGATTCCCCCGCGCTCGACCTCGGAGCCGATCATGAAGCCGGGCACGTCGGCGAGATAGACGATCGGGATCGAGAAGGCGTCGCAGAGCCAGATGAACCGCGCCGCCTTGTCGGCCGAGTCGGTGAACAACACCCCGCCCTTGACCGCAGAGTTGTTGGCGAGGATGCCCACCGTCTCGCCGTTCATCCGGCCGAAGCCGACGACGAGTTCGGCGGCGAACAGGGGCTTGATCTCGAAGAACGAGTCGTCGTCGACGAGCCCGTCGATGACGGTGTGGATGTCGAACGGTTCGCTCTCCCGCTCGGGGACGGTATGCCGCGTGAGCGGGGCCGTGGGCTCCTCCGGGTGGTAGACCGGCGGGTTCTCCCGCCAGTTGCTCGGGACGTAGGAGAAGTAGTGCGTGGCGATCTCGATGGCCTCGAGGTCGTCCTGGGCGAGGATGTCGCCGACGCCGGACACGGTGCAGTGCATCCGCGCCCCGCCCATCTCCTCGAGGGTGACCTTCTCCCCCACGACCATCTCGGCCATCCGGGGGCTCCCGAGGTACATCGAGGCATTGCCTTCGACCATGACGATGATGTCGCAGAAGCTGGGGATGTAGGCGCCGCCCGCCGCGCTCGGTCCGAACAGGCAGCAGATCTGCGGCACCTTGCCCGAGAGCATCACCTGGTTGTGGAAGATCCGCCCCGCCCCGCGACGTCCGGGGAACATCTCCACCTGGTCGGTGATCCGCGCGCCTGCGGAGTCGACGAACCAGAAGACCGGCAGTTCCTCGCGCAGGGCCAGTTCGGTCGCGCGGACGATCTTCTCGACCGTCCGAGCACCCCACGACCCCGCCTTCACGGTGGGGTCGTTTGCGATGACCACGGCCGGCCGGCCGTCGACCAGCCCGCGCCCCGTGACGACCCCGTCCGCGGGCAGGTCACCGGCGAGGGCGTTGGCATAGCGCCCGTCCTCGACGAAGGACCCCTCGTCGAAGAGCGCCGCGATCCGGTCGCGGACGTACATCTTCCCCTGCTGGGCCAGCTTGGCCCCGAGCCCGGCGGTGAGCGGCGCCGCGCTCGCCCGGTATGCCGCCGCGAAGCGTTCGCGGAGGTCGTCGACTGCGGGGTCGCCGCCCTCGGTGGGACCGGCGAAGGGCGCCTCGGTGAGTCGGGTCGGGTCGCTGCTGGGCGGCATACCTCATCCTCTCGCGGGGGTCGGCGCGGGGGCGACTGTCGGGGCGCAGCGGCGCGGAGCGCTCACGAGGGCAGACCGAGGCCGCGGGCGATGAGCATCCGCTGGACCTCGGACGTGCCCTCGCCGATCTCGAGGATCTTGGCATCGCGGTAGAACCGCGCGACCGGGTATTCCTCCATGAAGCCGTTGCCGCCGAAGACCTGCGTGGCGATCCGGGTGGCGCTGACGGCGGCCTCGCTCGTGTAGAGCTTGGCGATCGAGGCGGCCTGCTTGACCTCGGCCATGGTCCGGCGCCCGGCATCGAACTCGTCCTTGAGCCAAGCCGCCTGGTAGGTGAGCAGTCGGCACGCCTGCGCCATCACCGCGAGGTCGGCCACCTGGAAGGAGACCCCCTGGTAGGTGGCGATCGGCTTGCCGAAGGCCAACCGTGCCTTGCTGTATGCCGTGGCCTCCTCGAGCATCCGCTGGACGCACCCGGTGGCGAGCGCGGCGATGGCGATCCGGCCGTCGTCGAGGGTGGCGAGGAACTGGGCGAAACCCTTGCCGCGCCTGCCCAGGAGGTTGGCCTCGGGCACCCGGCAGTCCTCGAAGGACAGTCCGTGCGTGTCCGAGATGTGCCAGCCGAGCTTGTGGTAGGGGGGCGCCACCGTGAAACCCGTTGTCCCCGAAGGGATCATGATGGCGCTGATCTCGGCGCTGCCGTCCTCACGGGTGCCCGTGCGAGCGGTGACCGTCACGACGGAGGTGATCTCGGATCCGGAGTTCGTGATGAAGGACTTGGCCCCGTTGACCGTCCAATGCCCGTCGGACAGGGTCGCCTTGGTCCTCGTGCCGCCCGCGTCCGAGCCCGCGTCGGGCTCGGTGAGGCCGAAACCGGCCAGCGTGCGGCCGGCCGCGAGGTCCGGGAGCCACCGAGCCTTCTGCTCGTCCGAGCCGAAAGTGAGGATGGGGTTGATGCCCAGCCCGACCCCGGCCTCGAGCGTGATCCCGAGCGCCTGGTCGACCCGGCCGAGCTCCTCGATGGCCACGCACAGCATGGTGAAGTCGCCGCCGGATTCGCCCGCATGCGCGCCCGAACCCGCGGCCTTGCGGGTGCCGCCGTACTCCTCGGGCACGGTGAGCCCGAACAGCCCCAGCTCCCCCAGTTTGGGGATCAGCTCGACGGGGAAGTGGGAATCCCGGTCCCACTGCGCCACCCGCGGTTCGATCTCCGCCTCGGCGAACTCACGGACGAGGGCGCGGAACTCCTCGTGGTCGGCGCTCAGCTCGAACATGACAGCCTCCCGACGGCATACCGGGGAGGCGTCGCACGTCCCCGACAAGTTGACGTTGACGTTAACGTAAAGCATGCTCCGCCCCATGGCAAGCGCGCGAGACCCCGGCGAGCGAGTTCCGGGGAGGCGCGGCCGTGTCCCTGCGTGCGATGCGACCCAACTCACAGCACACTGGCCCGGTGAGCACGAGCGGCCCTCCCCGCACCTGGACGATCCGCGAGATCGCCCAGGAGTTCGGGGTCACCCACCGCACCGTGCGTCACTACGAGGAACTCGGGCTGGTCACCCCCGAGCGTCGTGGGACCCAGCGGGTCTACCACCGACGTGACCGCACCCGCCTCGCGCTCGTCCTGCGCGGCAAGCGCCTGGGGTTCCCCCTCGAGGAGATCCGCACGATCGTCGACCTCTACGACGCCCCCCGGGGCAAGGCCAGCCAACTCGAATATGCGATCGGCCAGGCCCAGGTGCGACGTGCCGAGCTGGAGGCCCGACGCCGGGACATCGACGAATCGCTCGCCGAGTTGACGGCCTTCGAAGCGTCCTGCCGCGAAGACCTCGAACGACACAGCTGAGACGCGGGAATCCCACGGAGCGGCGGGTCCGTCCGTTCCCCGCCACACCCGGCGTCGACTCGCCGCCCGAGCGGACCCTGGGTTCAGAACGTGTCGGGGTCCGGTCCGGTGCGCAGGTCGCGATCGAGGGCGGCGAGCGCGGACATGTCGGACTCGTCGAGCGCGAAACCGAACAGGTCGATGTTCTCCCGGATCCGGGACGGCGTCACCGACCGCGGGATGACGACGAGGCCGAGTTGCAGGTGCCAGCGCAGGACGACCTGCGCCCAGGTCACCCGATGCTTGGCGGCGACGGCGGCCACGATCGGGTCGTCGACGAGGTGGCCCCGGGCGAGCGGACTCCACGATTCGGTGACGATGCCGTGGCGCGCGTGGAAATCGCGAAGTGCTCCCTGCTGGAACAGCGGATGCAACTCGACCTGGTTGATCGCCGGCAGTTCACCGGTCTCGTCGGCCAGACGCTGCAGGTGCGGGATCTGGAAGTTGCAGACCCCGACGGCGCGGACCCGACCCTCCTCGCGCAGCGCGAGCAGGTCGCGCCAGGCCTGGACGTAGCGATCCTGCGCCGGGGCGGGCCAGTGCAGCAGCAGGAGGTCGAGCACGTCGAGCCCGAGGCGCGCCATCGATCCCTCGAACGCCGCACGCACCCGACCGAAGTCCGTCTGCCAGACCTTGGTCGTGACGAAGACGTCGCCGCGCGGCATACCCGAGTCGCGGACCGCACGGCCGACCCCCTCCTCGTTGCGGTAGAGGCGCGCGGTGTCGACGTGCCGGTAGCCCGCGGCGAAGGCCTCGGCGAGGGCGCCACCGACGAGGTCGTCGGGGACCTCCCAGGTGCCGAATCCGAGGGTGGGAATCTCGACGGTCGCGGCTCCGGCGCGCAGGGCGCGGGCGGGAACGGGTGGAAGGGTCACGACCACACCGTATGCCGTGCGGTCGCCCGGCCGCCTCTCTACCGGTCCCCGCCCGACCCCCACGTGACCACGCCGACGTGAGCCACGACTCCCTCTCGGGCCCACTGACGGCTCGCGGGTCGGGCGATAGGCTCCGCCCTATGGCGAGAATCTCCAAGGTGCTCATCGCTAACCGCGGCGAGATCGCGGTCCGGATCGCGCGGGCCTGCAAGGACGCCGGGATCGCCTCCGTGGCCGTCTACGCCGACCCCGACCGCGACTCCCTGCACGTGAAGGTGGCCGACGAGGCCTATGCCTTGAACGGGTCGACGCCCGGCGACAGTTACCTCGTCCAGGACAAGCTGCTCGCCGTCGCCGCGCAGTCCGGCGCCGACGCGGTGCACCCCGGCTACGGCTTCCTCGCCGAGAACGCGATCTTCGCCCAGGCGGTCATCGACGCCGGGCTCGTGTGGATCGGCCCCGGCCCCGAGGCGATCGACGCCCTGGGCGACAAGGTCAAGGCTCGACACATCGCCCTCAAGGCCGACGCACCGCTCGTGCCCGGCACTTCCGACCCGGTGAGCGGGCCCGACGAGGTCGTCGCCTTCGCGCAGGAGCACGGCCTCCCGGTGGCGATCAAGGCGGCCTACGGCGGTGGCGGACGAGGGCTCAAGGTGGCCCGGACCATCGAGGAGATCCCCGAGCTCTACGACTCGGCGGTCCGCGAGGCGGTCACCGCCTTCGGCCGGGGCGAATGCTTCGTCGAGCGCTTCCTCGACCGGCCCCGGCACGTCGAGACCCAGTGCCTCGCCGACAGCCACGGCAACGTCGTCGTCGTCTCCACCCGCGACTGCTCGCTCCAGCGACGCAACCAGAAGCTCGTCGAGGAGGCCCCGGCGCCCTTCCTCACCGAGGCCCAGCACGCCGAACTCGTCCGTGCCTCCAAGGCGATCCTCCGCGAGGCCCACTACGTCGGGGCCGGCACCTGCGAGTTCCTCGTCGGCCCGGCCGGAGACATCTCCTTCCTCGAGGTCAACACCCGGCTGCAGGTCGAGCACCCGGTGACCGAGGAGGTCACCGGGATCGACCTGGTCCGCGAACAGTTCACCATCGCCAACGGCGAGGCACTCTCGTTCGACGACCCGACACCGCATGCGCACTCGATCGAGTTCCGGATCAACGGCGAGGACGCCGGCCGCGGCTTCCTCCCCGCCCCGGGCACGGTGACGACGATGGTCGTCCCCCAGGGCCCCGGTGTGCGTTGGGACGCAGGCATCGTCCAGGGTGACACCGTCGCCGGGGCCTTCGACTCGATGATCGCCAAGCTCATCGTCACCGGCCGCGACCGGCACCAGGCCCTCGAGCGGGCCCGCCGCGCGCTCGACGAGCTCGTCATCGAGGGGATGCCCACGGTCACCCCATTCCATCGGGCCGTCGTCTCCGACCCGGCCTTCGCCCCCGAGGGCGACGCACCCTTCACGATCCACACGCGGTGGATCGAGACCGAGTTCGACAACACGATCCCGCCCTATGCCGGGTCCCCCGGTGACGCACCCGAGGCCGAGGAGCGCCAGCGGGTCGTCGTCGAAGTGGGCGGCAAGCGGATCGAGGTCACCCTCCCCGGCGGACTCAGCCTCGGCGGCGGTGCCGCCGCCGGACCGGCGGCGCGAAAGAAGGCCCCCAAGCGGGCCGGCGCGGCCAAGGGCGCCGAGGCCTCCGGCGACGCGGTCACCGCCCCCATGCAGGGGACGATCGTCAAGGTTGCGGTCGAGGAGGGCCAGGCGGTCGCGACCGGCGACGTCGTCGTCGTGCTCGAGGCGATGAAGATGGAGCAGCCGATCAAGGCGCACAAGGACGGCGTGATCTCCGGCCTCAAGGCCGTGGTCGGCGAGACCGTGGCCAGCGGCACCGTGCTCGCCGAGATCACCAGCCCCGAGGGCTGAACGGAGCCTCGTGTCCTCCGGTGCCTCGGCGGGGTCCTTCCTCGTCAACCTCCTCGTCCTCGTGGTCGTCGTGGGGGTCGTCTGGCCGGCGATGCGGCTGCTGCGACGCCGCATCTCCCGCGACCGGCGGGCGCGCTGGGCCCGGGAGGACGCGGCATACCGGGCGCAGGTCGAGGGCACCGACGGCGGCGACCGGGACGGCCCCGGCCCCGAAGCGGACTGATCTCGGCGCGGCTCAGCCCGGCACGCAGGCGGGGACGGCCCGCAGCACGTAGGGTCCGGCCGCCGCGACCGGGGTGAACGTGCCGTTGAGCACGGTGGCGTCGATGCCCGCGTAGGCGGGGTTCTCGTAATAGCCCCAGATATGGGCATCCCCCCCGGTGACGACGAACCGCAGGCGCTGGCGGGCGGCCGCCGCGCAGACGGCCGGATCCGCCTGGATCCGGTCGATCCTGGCTCCGAGCAGCCGGCGATCGGGAAGCGCGAGCGAGTAGTTCGTCGGGTAGAGCATCTCGACGCCGCTCACCGGATAGAGGAACATCGCCCCGCGCCATGGGTTTGCTGCCACGACCGCTCCGGCGGGCACGTGGGCGGCGAGTTCGACGAGCGCCTGCTGTTCGCCCGGACGAAGCCACGACCACGAGGCACTGCTCTCGTGGTAGGTCACCCGCATGGCCACGGCGTTGGCGGGCACGCCGACCCCGAGAGCGACGGCGACCGCGGCGGCGATGGCCACCGTCCAGGTCCCAGGTCGACCGCGAGTATGCCGTGCGAGGACACCTCCCAGCCACCGGGTGGCCGCCACAGCGGCGAGCAGGGCGGGAAGGACGATCGCCGCCCGCAGCCGGACCTGGTCGTTCCACCACAGCCAGGTCACCAACCGGATCCACCCGCCGTTGACGCCGTAGAGGGCGACGAAGAGGGCGGCACCCACGACGAAGAAGGCGGCCACCCACCGGGTCGGCCGGCTGCGCGCGAGGACGACCAGCCCGACAAGGACGAGCAAGCCGAGGAGGGTCGCCGATCCGGGCGACTCGTCGACGGGGGTGACGAGCGACACGAGCGCCTCCCCCACCCCGACCTGGACCTGCCAGTTGGTGATGAACATGTTCGGGGGGATGACGGGCGTCCAGGCGGCCACGAGCGCGACGAGGGCGAGCACGAGTGCCGGGCGGGAGACGAGCCGGCGGCGCCAACGGCCGGTGAGCCCGCGTCGCCACACGGGAATCGCCCACCAGGACACGCAGACCGCCGCGACCAGCCCGGTCGCGACGGCGTTGGGCTGGGCCACCGCGAGCACGACGAGACAGACGGCCGCCAACAGTCGAGCCCGGGCAGGCGGCAAGGGTCGGTCCGCGAGCAGTTCGGCCGGGGCGACTGCGCAGAGTGCGACCGCCGTCACGGCGGGGAACATCGACAGCGACAGCAGGTTTGGCCACAGCGGACCCCAGGCGAGGAAGCGCCACGGGAACGAGGAGAACAGCGGCGCGAGCAGCCCCGCAGCCAGGGCGAGCCCGACGCCCGACCCGAGCACGACCCGGGCGAGGGCGATCACCGAGAGCGGCCATACGACCCCCACGACCGAGATGAGCAGGGCGTGCGAGACGACGACGACCGGTTGGCCGGTCCAGCCGGCGAGCGCGGCGACGAGCACGTGCCAGCCGCCCGGATAGGAGAGGGGGTTGTCGAACTGTGCATAGCTGGTGACGTCGAGCAGCGAGGCACTGCCGTGCCGGACCATCCACTCCGGGGCCCCGAGATGGAAGACGACGTCGGGCATCTGCGGGATGGAGGCGGGGCGCTCGGCCGCGGCCGCGAGGGTGAGCCAGGCCGAGGCGGTGCCGACGAGGGCGGCTGCGCCGGCGACGGTCCAGGGGAATGGCTGGTCGTCGAGCGTGCCACCGTCGGTGCGCGAGGCCACGAAGCGGGCGACGCCGACGGCGAGGAGGGTGCACAGCCCGAGCGCGGCTACACCCGAGGCAAGCGACCATCGGGCACCCACGAGGGCGAGCGCAAGACCTGCTACGACGACGAGGGCGACGCTCAGCGGGGCGGCGAACAGCGTCGCCATGCTCGCTCGCACACCCGCGGCGCGCAGCACGAGGACCCCCGGCGCGACGAGGAGGGCGGTCGCGAGCAGGATCGTCGGCAGCAGGCTCGGCCAGGTGTCCATCGTGAGCAGGCTATGCCGCGGGCACGCCCGTCAGGCGAGCCGCGCCGCTGCATGCAACCGGCGGGCCGCCTCGCCGATCGAACCACTCATCGACGGATAGACCGTGAACGCGTTCGACACGTGGTCGGCGGTGAGGCCGTTCTCCACCGCGAGGGTGAGCGGGTAGATGAGCTCGGAGGCCCGGGGCGCGACGACGACCCCACCGAGCACACTGCCCTGGCCGGGCCGGGCGAAGACCTTGACGAAGCCGTCGTGGAAGCTGTCCATCTTGGCCCGGGCGTTGGTCGACAGCGGCAGGGTGACCGTCACCGCGTCGACCCGACCGCTGTCGACATCGTTCTGGGACACCCCGACTGTCGCGATCTCGGGGTCGGTGAAGACGTTTGCGGACACGACGTCCAGCCGCAGCGGGTGGACCGCATCGCCGAGGGAGTGCCACATGGCGATCCGGCCCTGCATGGCTGCGACCGAGGCGAGCGGGAGGACTCCCGTGCAGTCGCCCGCGGCATAGACCCCGCGGACGGACGTGCGGGACACCCCGTCGACCAGGACGTGCCCACCCGGGCCGAGCTCGACGCCGAGTTCCTCGAGGCCGATCCCACGCGTGGCCGGCACCGAACCGACCGCGAGGAGGGCGTGGCTGCCCTCGACGGTGCGGCCGTCCTCGAGCTCGACGAGGACGCCGTCGGCGGTGCGCCGGACGCCGCTCATCCGGGAGCGGGACAGCACCTGCATCCCCTCGCGCCGGAAGACGTCCTCGATGACCCGGGCGGCGTCCGCATCCTCGCCGGGGAGCACCTGATCGCGAGAAGACACGAGGACGACCTCGCTGCCGAGCCCGAGATAGGCCTGGGCGAGCTCGGCCCCGGTGACTCCGGAACCGACGACGACGAGCCGCTCCGGGACCGACTGCAGCCCCCAGATCTGGGTCCACGTGAGGATCCGCTCCCCGTCGGGCCGGGCGGAGTCCATGATCCGCGGGGTCGCCCCGGTCGCGACGAGGACGACGTCCGCGGAGACTTCGTCGGATCCGCCGTCGGCGTGGTCGATCCGAACGCGGTCCGCGGCGAGCAGGTGGCCGGTGCCGCGGCATACCCGCACGCCGTCGGCGACGAGCCGCTCACGGATGTCCTCGCTCTGGGCGGCGGCGAGCGCGAGGATCCGCGCATTGACCGCGCCGAGGTCGGTCGCGGCCGGACGTCCAGCCGCGCCAGGCAGATGTATGCCGTGCTCGCGGACCACGTCGAGACGTCGCAGGACGTGGGCGGTCGCCACGAGGCTCTTGCTCGGCACGCAGTCGGTGAGCACACAGGAGCCGCCGAGACCGTCGCGGTCGACGACCGTCACCTCCGCCCCCGACCGGGCGGCGACGAGGGCGGCTTCGTAGCCACCGGGCCCACCGCCGACGACGACGACCGAGAGAGTCCGCGCAATCACCTGCACATCCAACCACCCTCCGCGCGGCGTGCTCTCCTCGGCACGACAGGCCGGGGCTAGAGTCGGGCGATGACCTCGTGGCCCGACCTCGCCGATCCCTGCACCGACCCGACCGAGGTGGCCGAGGCGGCTGCCGCCGTCATCGCCGAACAGACCGGGGCCGACCATCACGACGTGGCGCTCGTCCTCGGCTCGGGGTGGGCACGGACCGCCGATCTCATCGGGACGACCGTTGCCACAGTGGACAATTCGCTCGTGCCAGGCTTCCGCAAGCCGGCCGTCGAAGGGCACGCAGGGTCGATGCGGTCGGTGGCGATCGGCTCGACGGGCAAGCGGGCGCTCGTCTTCGGCACCCGCACCCACTTCTACGAGGGGCACGGCGTGCGGGCGGTCGTCCACGGGGTGCGCACCGCGCGGGCCGCCGGGTGCACGACGCTCGTGCTCACCAACGGCTGCGGTGGGCTCAACCCGGCGTGGGGGCCCGGCACGCCGGTGCTCATCCGTGACCACCTCAACCTCACCGCCAACTCCCCCATCGAGGGGGCCCACTTCGTCGACCTCACCGACCTCTACTCGGCTCGGCTGCGAGCGATCGCCCGACGGGTCGACCCGGGCCTCGACGAGGGCGTCTACGTGCAGTTCCGCGGGCCGCACTACGAGACCCCGGCGGAGGTGGCGATGGCGCGGATCCTCGGCGGCGACCTCGTGGGGATGTCGACGGCCCTCGAGGCGATCGCCGCCCGCGAGGCCGGCCTCGAGGTGCTCGGCATCTCACTCGTCACCAACCTCGCCGCCGGGATCTCGGCCACGCCGTTGTCGCACGAGGAGGTGCTCGAGGCCGGCCGCGCAGCCGCCGGCCGCTGTGGCTCGTTGCTCGCGGCGGTGGTCACCCGCATCGCCGAAGGTGCCCGATGAGCGGGTATGCCGTCCCCGAGGGCCTCGCGGCGACGCTCGACGCGGCGCGCGCCTGGCTGGCAGACGATCCCGACCCGGTGACCCGGGCCGAGCTCGAAGCGGTCATCGAGGCGGCCGAGATCGGCGAGGAGGCCGCCCAGGCGGACCTCGACGACCGCTTCACAGGGCTGCTCGAATTCGGCACGGCCGGGCTGCGTGGACGCCTCGGCGCCGGTCCGAACCGGATGAACCGCGCGGTGGTCATCCGCGCGGCAGCCGGGCTCACGGCATACCTGCAGGAGGACGCCGAGCACCCGCGGCCCGAGCCCTATGTCGTCGTCGGCTTCGACGCCCGGCACAACTCGGATGTCTTCGCCCGCGACACCGCGGCGGTCGTCACGGCCGCCGGAGGGCGCGCGGCGGTGCTGCCGCACCCGTTGCCGACCCCGGTGCTCGCCTTCGCGATCCGCCACCTGGGTGCCGACGCCGGGGTGATGGTCACCGCGAGCCACAACCCACCGCAGGACAACGGCTACAAGGTCTACCTCGGCGACGGCTCCCAGATCGTGCCGCCGGCCGACGTACTCATTGCCGCACGGATCGCCGCCGTCTGCGCCGTGGCGGACGTACCGCTCGCGGAAGACGGCTGGGAGACCCTCGGCGACGACGTCCTCGATGCCTATCTCGACGCGGCCGCCGCCCTGGTCCCCCCGGAGTCCCCCCGAGAGCTTTCGGTCGTCCACACGTCGCTGCACGGCGTCGGAAATGACACTCTCGCAGCGGCTTTCGAGCGAGCCGGGTTCGCTGCCCCGCGAGCGGTCCCAACCCAGTCCGAGCCCGACCCGGAGTTCCCCACCGTCTCCTTCCCCAATCCGGAGGAGCCGGGCGCCATCGACGCGGCCCTCGCGCTCGCTGCGCAGGTCGGCCCGGATCTCGTGGTCGCCAACGACCCCGACGCCGACCGGTGCGCGGTCGCCGTGCCCGACCCGGTCCGCGGACCCGCCGACACCCCCGCCGGCTGGCGGATGCTCCGCGGCGACGAGGTCGGCGCGCTGCTCGGAGCACACCTGCTCGCGCGCGGCATACCCGCCGGTGGGGTGTTCGCGAACTCGATCGTGTCCTCCCGCCTGCTCGCCGCGATGGCCCGCGCGGCGGGGGTGGCCCATGAGGAGACGCTCACCGGCTTCAAGTGGATCGCGCGCGTGCCGGGGATCGCCTACGGCTATGAGGAGGCGCTCGGTTACTGCGTCGCGCCGCACGTCGTGCGCGACAAGGACGGCGTGACGGCGGCGCTGCTCGTCGCCGAGCTCGCGGCCGGGCTTCGCGCACAGGGCCGCTCGCTGCTCGGCCTGCTCGACGAGCTCGCGGTCGCGCACGGTGTGCATGCGACCGACTCGTTCTCCGTGCGGGTGTCCGACGTCGCCCTCATGCCGGCCCTCATGGAGCGGCTGCGGGGCGCGCCGCCCCGGACCGTCGGCGGGGTGTCCATCGCCCGGATCGACGACCTCGCGCGCGGCGACGGCGGCCTGCCGCCCACCGACGGGCTGCGCTATCTGCTCGCCGACGAATCCCGGGTGATCGTGCGACCCTCGGGCACCGAACCCAAGGTGAAGTGCTACCTCGAGGTGATCGAGCCGGTCGCCGGCCGGGCCGACCTGGGCCCCGCGCGTGCCCGGGCGCAGGATCGGTTGACCGCCATCCGCGCCGATATGCAGGACGCGATGGGGAGCTGACCGGCACACTCTGGGGCATGGCCACTCTCCCCGGGTCTGGTCCGCCCCAGGACGTCGACGCTCGCAATACCTATCGCTACCTGCGAGCCGCACCCCTCGTCGTCGCTCTGTTCCTCGCCCTCGGCGTCGTGTTCCAGTGGAACACCGCCGATTGCAAGGAAGCCTCGATCAGCGCCTTCTACTACACCTCGGCCCATGCGGTCTTCGTCGCGGCCCTCTGCGCGATCGGCGTGTGCCTCATCGTCTACCAGGGCAGTTCGCCGTTCGAGGACGTCGTCCTCAACATCTCGGGCTTCCTCGCCTTCCTGGTGGCGATGGTGCCCACCTACGAGGCCGTTCCGTCGGTATGCCGCGGCGCTCCCGTCATCCTGCCGACCCCAGGGCCGATCCAACTCAACGTCGCGGCGGTCTTCCTCGCGGGCATCGCCGCCGAACTCGTCCGGTGGCTGCTCGTCCGCAAGTTCTGGCAGTTGCCCGCCGACTCGGGCTACCGCCAATGGCACGTCCTGCTCGCCGGAGTCGTGGGCTACGTCCTGGTCGTCTTCCTCGGCTGGCGCTATCTCACCGCCTTCGACCCGTGGTTCTTGCACAACGCCCACGACTGGTCGGCGATCTCGATGTTCGGCGGGATCATCCTGCTCATCGCGAGCAACGCGTTCGGCGCCGTCCGCGAGCTGCTCGGAGGAACGGCGCAGCGGCGCAGGACCCTCGCAGCGACCGTCCTCTATGCCGTGAGTGGACTCGGCATGGTCGTCGGCCTGTGGATCACCCTGCGCCGCAAGACCGAGTCCGGCGCGGCGGATCCCGACGTGTTCTGGGCAGAGGTGACGGTCATCACGGCATTCGCCCTCTTCTGGCTCACCCAGACGATCGAGCTGTGGGACTTCCGCGACCGGGAGGCCAAGCAGGCGGCCACGACGGGCTGACCTCCTCGACCGGGTCAGCGCATGAACAGACCGAAGGCGAGCAGGGCCGCGGGGACGGCGACGAGGACGAGGTCGAGCCACTCCCAACTTCGCGCGACCTGCGGATCGGATGGTGCGACGACCACGCCGTCGGCGACCGCGTCGGCCCACTCCTCCCGAGCGGTCTCGATGAGCCGGGCTGCCCGGGCCGCCGTCATCCGCCCTTCCCCCGCAGGGGCGGGAGCGTGGGCCGAGCCCGGGACGGTGCGGCTTGTGCCCGCGCCGGACCGGTTGGCGAGGGACTCCCCCAAGCCGAAGGGAGTGAGGCTGCTCGGACGGTCGATGTGCGCGGAGATGGCCCATGCGCTGATCACCTGCGCTCCGGCATACAGCTGGAGGTTCCAGCGCGAGGTGACGTCCTCGACGAGCTGCCACGGCACGAAGGTGCGCCGGAAGGGGTTGTGGACGGACACGCCCTCGATCGACACACGCACACACGGCCGGACGAGGAGCACGACGCACAGGACGCCGCCGAGGGCGACGGCGGCGACGTAGACGAGGCCGGCGCCCATCGACGCGAACAGCAGGACGAGGCATCCGATCGCGCCGACACCGCCGAGCAGGACCGAGCCACGCGAGCGCAAGACGTGGACGTGGTGCTCCGACGCCGACGTCGGGGCGGGCTCGGGCAGCGCGCTCATCCGGTCATCCTCTCACCCAGCCGGGAAGCCGCCAGGGCCTAGACTCGCCCGGTGAGCACCACGTCCGGCGACGCCGCCGCCCGCGCCCGTGACCTGCTCGGCGTCTCCCGACTCACCGAGTCGGCGCTCGGTCGCTGGCTGCACGGGCTGCCCGGTGTCGACCAGGTCGGTGCCGACGCCCGGGCCGCGAGCCTGTCCACCCGCTCGATCAAGGCCGATGCCAAGGCATGGGCGGTCGACCTGGCCATCTCGATGATCGACCTCACGACCCTCGAGGGTTCGGACACCCCTGGCAAGGTCCGGGGGCTGGCCGCGCGCGCGCTCGTGCCCGACCCCAGCGACCCCACCACGCCGCGTCCGGCCGCCGTCTGCGTCTACGGCGACATGGTCGCGACAGCGCGGGAAGCCTTGGGAGACAGCGCAGTTCGCGTCGCCGCAGTGGCCACCGCCTTTCCCTCGGGACGAGCGAGTATGCCGGTGAAGCTCGCCGACACCCGCGACGCCGTCGCGGCCGGAGCCGACGAGATCGACATGGTGATCGACCGCGGGGCGTTCCTCGCCGGGCGGCACCTCACGGTCTTCGAGCAGATCGCCGCGGTGAAGGCGGCCTGCGTGCGCCCCGACGGTTCGCGCGCCCGGCTCAAGGTCATCCTCGAGACCGGCGAGTTGGTCACCTATGACAACGTCCGGCGGGCCTCGTGGCTGGCGATGCTCGCCGGAGCCGACTTCGTCAAGACGAGCACCGGCAAGATCTCGCCAGCCGCGACGCTGCCGGTCACCCTCGTCATGCTGGAGGCCGTGCGCGACTGGCGCGAGTGGACCGGAGATCAGGTCGGCGTGAAGCCCGCCGGGGGGATCCGCACGAGCAAGGACGCGGTGAAGTTCCTCGTCACGGTCAACGAGGTGGCCGGGCCCGACTGGCTGGACCCGCACTGGTTCCGGTTCGGTGCATCCAGCCTGCTGGGCGACCTCGTGCTCCAGCGGCAGCGGATCCGCATCGGGGCCTATTCGGGGGCGAACTACGTCGCGGACGACGCACCCAGCCTCTACTGACCGGAACCCGGCCCACGTGCGAGCGGGTCACGGTGTCCCCAGGCGGCGATCTCCCGGCGCCGGCAGGACCCCCACCCTCCACCCCCTCACCGGAGTAAGCGCTTGAGTGGTCAGAAATACCGTGATCAAGGCCTTGAGTTGCGCGAAAACTGCACACTCAAGCGCTTACTCCACCAAGGGAGGGAGGGTTCGGCGGGGAGGAGGGTTCGGCGGGGAGGAGGGTTCAGCCGACGAAGCCCGGCAGGCCGGCCGCCGCTGGGCTCGTGGCGAGGAACCGGGCGAAGGCGAGCTGCGCGGCATAGTCGTCCGGGTCGTCGCGTTCGATGTCGGCGAGGGTGAGCGCCATCGGGTCCTTGCTCGCGGCGAGCTGGGCGTCGAAGAGGACCCGCTCGCGGAAGAAGGCCGCCCAGCGGAATTCGGCGAAGGTCGGGTTCTGCGGGTCCTTGACGAAGCCGTATTCCTCCCGCACGACCCAGGCGAGGCTGCGGTAGAGATCGTTCTGCAGGTCGGTCACCGACGGCGCCAGAACGTCGGGGGGAAGCGGGCCGGCGCCCAGACCGTCGAAGGGATAGAGCCAGGCGTTGTTCACCAGCGCCTTCCAGAAGCGCTTCCCGGTGAGCGGCAGCCAGTTGCGCCGGACCTCGGCGAAGACCGACGTGGACAGGTCCCCGAAGGCCATCCACAGCGCAGCGGCGAGATGGTGGTGGTCCACGAGGTAGAAGCACGCCGGCGCGGCGGCTCCGGTGGTCGTCGAGGCATCGACATCCGGAGTCGAGTCGTCGGGTGGGTTGCCGATGACGACCGGGATCGCGCGTTGGAGCAGGTAGTCCGACAGCTTCTTGTCGTCCATCGCGGCGATCTTGTCGGCCTTGGCGCGGACCTCGTCCATGCCGACGGCGTTCTGGGTCGGCTTGAGTTGGGCGAGGGTGAGCCGCCCGATAGTCCCCTGCGGGCTGTCGGTGTCGAGACTGGGCAGGAACTCCAATGGCACGAGAGCACTCCCTTGCGGATCGGCCCCTGATCCGGCGCACGGGGGGTCGAGCACCGGCGAACGAATCACCAGCGTCGCACGACGAGGGCCCCGGATGGGCGGAATCGGACCAATCGGACCCGGCGTCGTCGCGTGCCGACCCCACAGCCGTAGCATGATCGGTCAGCGGCCACCGGTCGGCGCGGACAGGGACCCGGGTGGCGACGAACAGTCCCCAGCGGAGAGGAAGACATGCCACGGTTCGACTACGCACCGGCCCCTGAGTCGCGAGCGATCGTCGACATCCGGCCGAGCTACGGGCTGTTCGTGGGCGGCGCCTTCGTCGAGGGCCACGGCACACCGTTCAAGACGGTCAACCCGGCCACCGAGGAGGTCCTCGCCGAGGTCGCCGAGGCCGACGCCGCCGACGTCGACCGGGCGGTGAAGGCGGCGCGCACGGCATACACCCGGGTGTGGAGCCGCACCTCGGGACGCGACCGGGGCAAGTGGCTCTTCCGCATCGCCCGAATCCTCCAGGAGCGCTCCCGCGAGTTCGCCGTGCTCGAGACCCTCGACAACGGCAAGCCGATCAAGGAGAGCCGCGACGTCGACGTGCCGCTCGCGGCCGCGCACTTCTTCTACCACGCGGGGTGGGCGGACAAGCTCGGCTATGCCGGCCTCGGCGGCTCCCCCGCCGACCCGCCGCGCCCGCTCGGGGTGGTCGGCCAGATCATCCCGTGGAACTTCCCGCTGCTCATGCTCGCCTGGAAGATCGCCCCCGCCCTCGCCTGCGGCAACACCGTCGTCCTCAAGCCCGCCGAGACCACGCCGCTCACGGCGCTGCTCTTCGCCGAGGTATGCGAACAGGCCGGGCTGCCCCCGGGGGTCGTCAACATCGTCACCGGCGCCGGCCCGACCGGGCAGGCGCTCGTCGAGCATCCCGGTGTCGACAAGATCGCCTTCACCGGCTCGACCGAGGTCGGCAAGCTCATCGCCCGAGCCGTCGCCGGCACGCGCACCCGGCTCACCCTCGAGCTCGGCGGCAAGGCCGCCAACATCGTCTACGCGGACGCCGCCCTCGACCAGGCCGTCGAGGGAATCGTCGACGGGATCTTCTTCAACCAGGGGCACGTATGCTGCGCCGGCTCCCGGTTGCTCGTGCAGGAGTCGATCCACGACGACCTCGTCCGCCGGCTGCAGCGCCGTCTCGCGACCCTGCGGGTCGGCGACCCGATGGACAAGAACACCGACCTCGGCGCGATCAACTCGGCCGCCCAGCTCGAGAAGATCCGCGAGCTCGCCGACGCCGGCGAGGCGGAGGGCGCCAACCGATGGTCGCCGGCCTGCGAATTGTCTTCTCGCGGCTATTGGTTCCCGCCGACGGTCTTCACCGGTGTCGCCCAGAGCCACCGGATCGCCCAGGAGGAGGTCTTCGGACCGGTGCTGTCCGTGCTCACCTTCCGCACCCCCGCCGAGGCGGTCGCCAAGGCCAACAACACCCCCTACGGTCTCTCGGCCGGCATCTGGTCGGAGAAGGGCTCTCGCGTGCTGTGGACGGCCGACCGACTGCGCGCCGGGGTCGTCTGGGCCAATACCTTCAACCGGTTCGACCCCACCTCGCCGTTCGGGGGCTACAAGGAGTCCGGCTACGGCCGGGAGGGCGGCCGCCACGGCCTCGCCGCCTATGTCGCGAGCGAGGTGGGCGCGTGAGCCACCTCGAGGTCCGCAAGACCGCCAAGCTCTACGTGGGCGGCAAATTCCCGCGCAGCGAGTCCGGCCGGGTGTATGCCGTGCACGCAGCACCTCACGCCGGCACGGCCCCCCGCCGTGGATCCACAGCCACCGGCGACACTGTCGGGGACTTCCTCGCCAACGTGGCCCAGGCTTCCCGCAAGGACGCCCGGGACGCCGTCGTCGCGGCGCGTGCCGCCGTCGCCGGGTGGAGCGGGGCGACGGCATACAACCGGGGGCAGGTCCTCTACCGCGTCGCCGAGGTCATGCAGGGCCGGGCCGCCCAGTTCGCCGACGGCGTGGCCGCCGCCGAGGGGCTCACCACCGCGCAGGCGCGCCGGGTGGTCGAGGCCACCATCGACCGCTGGGTCTGGTATGCCGGGTGGTCCGACAAGCTCCCCCAGGTCCTGGGTGGGCTCAACCCCGTGGCCGGGCCCTATTTCGACCTGTCCGTGCCCGAACCGACCGGTGTCGTGGCCGTCCTTGCCCCGCAAGGCAGTTCGCTGCTCGGCCTCGCGTCGGTCATCGCCCCGGTCATCGTCTCGGGCAACACGTGCGTCGTCCTCGCGAGCGAGCGCCGCCCCCTGCCCGCGGTCGACCTCGCCGAATGCCTGGCCACCTCCGACCTACCCGGCGGCGTCGTCAACCTGCTCACCGCCCGCACCGCCGAGGTCGCCCCGTGGCTCGCCTCCCACCGCGACGTCGACGCGCTCGACCTCACCGGTGCCGCCGACGCGCCAGGCGTCGACTGGGGGGCGCTCGAACGCGCGGCGGCCGACTCGGTGACCCGGGTGTTGCGCCCCGCCGGCACGGGCCCGGCCGCGATCGAGCCCGACTGGACCGCCGAGCCGGGCCTGGGCCGGATGACTGCCTTCCTCGAGACCAAGACCGTCTGGCATCCCAAGGGCATCTGAGGGTGACCACGGACGGGCGGGTCGTCGTCCTCGCCGGGCCCTCCGGGGCGGGCAAGTCGCGGTTGGCGCATCGACTGCACACGGCATACGGCTGGCCGGTGGTGCGCCTGGACGACTTCTACCGCGACGCGGGCGACCCGGACCTGCCGATCGTCGACCTCGGCGGAGGTCACCGGTTGCCCGACTGGGACGACCCGCGCTCGTGGCGCGCCGAGGCCGCGCTCCAGGCACTCGCCGAACTCGTCACGGCCGGGCAGACCGCGGTCCCGAGCTATGACATCGGGCTCTCGCGGGCGACCGGCACGTCGGTCGTCACGGCGCGCCCGGGCGACCTCGTCGTGGCCGAGGGCATCTTCGGTGCCGAGATCGTCCCCGCCCTCGCCACCCGGGGTTTGCTCGCCGCGGCCTTCTGCGTGAGCCAGGGACGGTGGCGCACCTTCGTCCGACGACTCGCCCGGGACCTGCGCGAGCGGCGCAAACCCCCGCGGGTGCTGCTGCGCCGCGGCTGGGAGCTCGCCCGGCGCGAACCGGCCATCGTCGCGCGGGCCGCGTCGCTCGGCGCCCCGTGTCGGCACCCGCGGACGGCCGAGCGCGCCGCGGCTCGCCTGATAGCGTCGGGACCAGCCTGACGCGCGACAGGGGGCACACGTGAGCGACTTCGGACCGCCGCCGGGCGCGCCCGAGGGCCTGCCGCGCCGGCGCGCCAGCTACCTGCCTCCCGGCGGCCTCGGCTCCGTCCGCGGGCTCGCCAGCACACCCGGGCAGCCCGACCGGCGTCGGTATGCCGTCACCCGCTCCGCCCGGCCCGGGATCGTCCCGCTGCACCCGCTCGGGGTGTCCGACGTCCTCGACGGGGCCGCGAAGCTCGTCCGCCGCAACGCCCGCACCGCCCTGGGAGCCTCGGCCCTCGTCAACGCGGCCACGGCCGTCCCTGCGGTGCTCCTCGTCTCGCTGTCCGCAGCCGGATCCTGGATGCGTTCGACCGGCGTCGCCACCGTCATCGACGCCCGCTCGTGGGCGGCGCTGCTCGGGGTGGGGGGCACGGCATACGCGGTGCTCCTGCTCGCCGGGGTGCTCGCCCCGCTCGGTGCGCAAGCGCTGCTCGGCCACCGGCCCGACCTCGCCCACGTGTGGGCGGTGGTCCGGCCACGATTCTGGGCCCTGGCCGGTTCGCAGGCGCTGCTGCTCACCGCGCTCGTGCTCCCGTGGCTCGTCCTCGTCGGCGTTCTCGCCGCGCTCAACCGGGCACCGGTCCCGGCCATCCTCATCGCCGGGGCGCTGCTCACCCTCGTCGCGGTGGCCGTCGACCTCGTCCTGCTGCCCCGCTGGCTGCTCAGCGGGCCCGCGGCGGTCGTCGAAAACCTCGGCCCGGTCGCCGCGCTGCGCCGCTCCTGGGCCCTCTCGCGTGGGCGCGCCTGGAGCACGGGAGGCACCTTCGCCCTCGCCTCGGTCATCGGGGTCGTCGTCTTCTGGGTCCTCCAACTGCCCCAGTGGCTCGCCTACAACCTGCTCGTCGGCCTCTTCGAGCCGAGCCGAGTCGTGCGCGACATCGCCTCGACCTTCGACTTCACCCTCGCCTCGCTCGGCTCGGCGATCCTCGTCACTCCCGTCGTCGCCGGCGTCGCCGTGCTGCGCCACATCGACGCACGGATGCGCGCCGAGGGCTTCGACCTCGTCCTGCTGCGGTCGGCCGCCTCCGAGACCCAGGTGGGCTCATGACCTGGCCCGTGCGGCTACCGGTCGACCTGGACCCCGACGGCGAGACGGCCCGCCGTTGGGTGAGCGAGGAACTCGGCAAGGACGACTACTACGACGGGCGTTCGCTGTTCCAGCGGATCATGCAGTGGCTCGAGGATCTCTTCCAGCGGCTCTTCGGCGGCGGCCCGTCCGCGGGTTCCGTCCCCGGCGTGAGCCCGATCGTCACCGCGCTCGTCGTCGCCCTCGTCCTGGGGCTGCTCGCCCTCCTGCTCACCCGGATCCGGGCCGAACGGCATACGGTCCAGAGCGGTGAGTCCGTGCTCGGCGACCTCGACCTGTCGGCCGTGCAGTTCCGCGACCGTGGGGAGGCGGCCCTGCGGGAGCGCCGCTGGGGTGACGCCGTCGTCGAGTTCACCCGGGCGATCGCCCGCGAGGCGGCCGACCGCACGCTGCTCACCGAGGCCCCATCCCTTACCGCACACGAGGTCGGTGGACAGCTCGCCCCGGTGTTCCCCGACCACGCCGCACGCATCGCCCCGGCGATGGACCTGTTCGACGCGGTCCGCTACGGCCGGTATGCCGCGAGCGAGGCCGACGCGCGCGAGGTCGCCGCGCTCGCCACGGCACTGCGGTCCGCGAAGCCGGTGCTCACCGGGGTCACTCCGTGAAGCCGCGCGTGTGGCAGTGGATCGCCGTCGTCGCAGCGGTCCTCGGTGCCGCCGCCCTGCTCACGTGGAGCGGTCCGGCGCCGAGCAGCTCCGCGGCATACCATCCGGCCAACCCGACCTTCAACGGCGCACAGGTTCTCGCCCGGGTACTCGCGACGCACGGCGTGGACGTCATCGTCGCCGAGGGCGAATCGGCCCTGGAACGCACCACGATCGACGCGGACACGACCGTGCTCGTCACCAATACCTCGGACCTGCGCGACCCCACCCTGCTCACCCTGCGCACCCTCGCGGGCGAGGCTCAGCGGCTCGTGCTCGTGCGCCCGGACCGCCGCGTCGTGCGCACGCTCACCCCCGGTGTCACCGTCCGCGACGCCGCGCGTGCCCAGGACACCCTCACGAGCGGGTGCGCGAGCGCCGACGTCCGCGCCGGCGAGCACCTGTCCCGTTCCCAGTCCGAGTATCGGGACCCCCGGTCGACGAGCCAGTGCTTCGTCACGGACGGCTTCGCCGTGCACCTGGACACCTCGGCCCCCGGCCTGCGCGAGGTCGTGCTCGTGGGGTCCACCGACGTCGTGACGAACGAGCACATCGACGAGGCCGACAACGCCGCCGTCGCCCTGCGCACCGTCGGCCACTCGAGCCGGCTCGTGTGGTACGTCCCCGACCTGCGCGACGTCCCACCGACGGCCGCGCAGCAGCGCGAGTCGTTCACCCCCGTGTGGTGGGGCTCGATGCTCGTCCTGGGCGGCTTCACCATGGCCGCGGTCATCTGGTGGCGGGCCCGCCGTTTCGGCCGCCTCGTCGTCGAGCCGCTGCCCGTCGTCGTCCGCGCGACCGAGACGACCGAGAGCCGCGGGCGGCTCTACCGCAAGGCCCGCGACACCCATCGGGCCGGCGCCGTGCTGCGCGCCGCCACCCGCAAGCGGCTCACGGCATACCTCGGGCTGCCACCCGGCACACCCGCCGTCGCGCTCGTCGACGCGGTGTCCCACGCGACCGGACGCCCCGTCGGCGACGTCGGGTGGCTGCTCGACGGGCCACCGATCGGCAACGACGCAGACCTGCTCGGCCTGGCCGCGACCCTCGCGGCCCTGGAGAAGGAGATCCGCCGCACATGAGCGACCAGCCCACCTCGACCCTCGCCGACCACCCCGCACGCGCGGCCCTGCTCGCCGTGCGCGGCGAGATCGGCAAGGCGGTCGTCGGTCAGGAGCAGGCCGTCACCGGCGTGCTCATCGCGCTGTTGTGCCGCGGCCACATCCTCCTCGAAGGAGTCCCGGGCGTGGCCAAGACCCTCCTCGTGCGGTCACTGGCCCGAGCCCTCGCGGTCGAGACGTCCCGGGTCCAGTTCACCCCCGACCTCATGCCCGGCGACATCACCGGCTCGCTCGTCTACCAGGCGGCGACCTCGCAGTTCAGCTTCCGCGAGGGACCGGTCTTCACCAACCTCCTGCTCGCCGACGAGATCAACCGGACCCCGCCCAAGACCCAGGCCGCCCTCCTCGAGGCCATGGAGGAGCGCCAGGTGTCGGTCGAGGGCAAGCCCCATCCGCTGCCGGTGCCCTTCCTCGTGGCAGCCACCCAGAACCCGGTCGAATACGAGGGCACCTACCCGCTGCCCGAGGCCCAGCTCGACCGGTTCCTGCTCAAGGTCGAGCTGCCGGTTCCCCCCCGCGACCAGGAGATCGTCGTGCTCCGCCGGCACGCCGAGGGCTTCGACCCTCGCGACCTGGGTGCGGCCGGCATCCGGCCGGTCGCCGGTCCGGCCGATCTCGCGGCGGGTGCTGCCGCAGTGGCCCGGGTCGGCATCTCCCCCGAGGTCGCGGCATACATCGTCGACATCGCCCGGGCCACCCGCCAGTCGCCCTCCCTCGCGCTCGGGGTCTCCCCGCGCGGCGCCACCGCCCTGCTCGCGACCGCTCGCGCCTGGGCCTGGATGAACGGCCGGGGCTTCGTCACCCCCGACGACGTCAAGGCACTCGCCCACGCGACCCTCGCCCACCGGCTCACCCTGCGCCCGGAGGCCGAACTCGAGGGCGTGAGCGTGGGCGCCGTCCTCGCGAGCGCGATCGCCTCCGTCCCCGTCCCTCGCTGATCGGAGCCCGCGATGGCGGTGACCGGGCGTCTTCCCCTTCTCGTCGGGCTGGGGGCGGTCGCGGTCGTCCTGGACCCGACCCGACGGACCGTGCTCCTCTGGCTGCTCGTCTGCCTCGGCCTGGTCCTGCTCGACCTCGCCCTCGCCCTGCCGCCGGGGCGACTCGTCCTCGAGCGCTCCCCCATCGCACCGATCCGGCTCGGGGAATCGACGGTCTCCCAGGTCCTCGTGACCAACCCCACGGGACGCACCCTGCGCGGGGCCCTGCGCGACGCCTGGCAACCGTCGGCGGGGCCGGCGGGAGACCGGCATACCGTCCGCATCCCCGGCGGCGAGCGGCGTCGGCTCACGACCCGCTTGCGGCCCACTCGCCGTGGCGACCGGCTCGCCGACCGGGTGACGGTCCGTTCCTTCGGCCCGCTGCGCCTGGCTGCGCGACAGCGCGCCTTCGAGGTTCCGGGAGCGGTGCGCGCCCTGCCGCCCTTCGACTCGCGCAAACACCTGCCCTCACGGTTGGCCTCGCTGCGCCAGCTCGACGGCCGCTCGGCCGTGCGCACGCGAGGACAGGGGACGGAGTTCGACTCGCTGCGCGACTACGTCGACGGTGACGACGTGCGCTCGATCGACTGGCGGGCCACCGCCCGCAGGCGCAGCGTCGTCGTGCGGACCTGGCAGCCCGAGCGCGACCGACGGGTCATCCTCATGCTCGACACCTCGCGGACCTCCGCCGGCCGGATCGGCGACATGCCACGCCTCGACGCAGCCATGGACGCGACCCTGCTGCTCGCGGCCCTCGCGTCGCGTGCCGGCGACCGGGTCGACTTCCTCGCCGGCGACCGGTGGATCCGCGCGCGGGTCGCGGCCTCGGCCAACCGCACGACGCTGCTCGGCGAGCTCGTCCAGGCGATGGCCCCGCTCGACCCGGCCCTGCTCGAGGCCTCGTGGACAACCCTCGCGAGCGCGATCACCGACGTGTCCCGGCGGCGCTCCCTCGTCGTCCTGCTCACTGCGCTCGAGCCGGCGGCGATCCACGAGTCGCTGCTGCCCACCCTCGCCACGCTCACCCGCCACCACCGGGTCGTCGTCGCGTCCGTGGCCGATCCCGCGTTGCCCGCCATGGCGGCCGCCCGCTCGACGACGGTCGAGGCCTATGCCGCGGCAGCGGCCGAGCGCACCCTCGCCCTGCGCGACCGGACGGCGGCGCTGCTGGGCAGGATGGGTGTGGCGGTCATCGACGCCCCGCCCGACCAGTTGCCTCCGCGCCTGGCCGACCATTACCTCATGCTCAAGGCCCAGGGCTTGCTCTGAGCTCACCCCGTGCCCTCACGACCGGCCTGCCGACCGCTGCTTTGGGCGTTCCCAGAGGCTTTCCCGGTGGGTCAGCCCACGACGGGGGCGGAGTCGCCCTGGTCGATCGCTGCGACGTCGCCGCGGAGGCCACGGCGCGCGGCCTGTCGGCCGAGGGTGAAAACGTAGGTGAGGAAGGCCACCTCGGCGAGCACACCGACCCCGATCCGGGCCCAGGTCGGCAGCGGCGACGGGGTGACGAATGCCTCGATGACCCCGGAGACGAACAGCACGAGGACGAGCCCGAGGGCAACCGCCATCGCGGCCCGCGCCTCCTCGGCGAGCGCGGTCATCCGTGACCTCGGGCCGGGTTCGATCCACGACCAGAAGATGCGCAGCCCGACCCCCGCAGCGACGAAGACCGCGGTGAGCTCGAGCAGGCCGTGCGGGAGGATGAGCCCGAAGAAGAGCCCCGCCCGGTCGTAGCGCGCCATGAGGGCGCCGATCACCCCGAGGTTGAGGATGTTCTGCCACAGGACGAGGACGACGGGGACACCGAGGACCCCGAGCGAGATGCACAGCGCGCAGACCCACGCATTGTTCGTCCACACCCTGAAGGCGAAGGACGAGGCGGCATACTCGCTGTAGTAGTCGGCGAAGTCGTGGCTCACGAGTTGCTCGATCTCCGCCGGACTTGCCAGGGCGCTCTCGAACTGCGGGTTGACGTAGAACCACCACCCGATGACCGCCGCCACGACGACGTTGACCGCCGCAGTGATCCCCCACCACCGACGGTTGCGGTAGAGCGCGGCCGGGAAGGTCTCGACGAGGAAGCGCCGGACGTCCTGCCACGAGGTCGAGCGGGTGCCGACCGCGCGAGAACGCGCCCGGGCGAGCAGCGAGGACAGGTAGGCGACCGCGGTCGGCTCCGGCGAGGTGGAGCGGATCTCCGACAGGTGGGTGGCGACGCGCTGGTATAGGTCGAGCAGTTCGTCGGCCTCGGCACCGTCGAGCGTCCCCCGCCGGGTCACCAGCACCTCGAGCCGCGTCCACTCGTGCGAGTGCGCGGCGACGTAGGCGTCGAGGTCCACGCCGTTACTGTATGCCGTGTGAGCGAGCGCACGATCGCGACCGTCGGGGTCACCGAGGACGACCTCGTCACCGGCGAGGCGGTGGCCCTCGACCTGCCACCGGCGTCGATCGGGTTGCGGGTGCTTTCCGGCCTGCTCGACTACGTCATCGTCATGACCCTCGCATATCTCCTGCTCACCCTTGCCGTCATGCTTTCCGCGCACTTCGACGACGCGGTGGTTGCGGCATCGACGCTGCTCGCGACCGTCGCGGCGATGGTCGGCTATCCGGTGACCATCGAGACCCTCACCCGGGGCCGCTCGGTGGGCAAGATCGCCGCCGGACTGCGCACCGTGCGCGACGACGCGGGCCCGATCACCTTCCGGCACGCGCTCACCCGCGGCCTCATCGGCGCGGTGGAGGTCTACGCCCTCTGGGGCGTGCCCGCGACCATCGCGGCCGTGATGAGTTCCCGGAGCAAGCGGCTCGGCGACATGGCCGCCGGCACCTATGTCGTGCGCGAGCGGGTGCGGGCGAGCCTGCCCCCGCCGGTGCCGATGCCGCCGCACCTGGCCGGGTGGGCCCAAGCGGCCGACATCGTGTCGCTGCCCGACGGCCTGGCCATGCAGGTGCGCCAGTTCCTCCCCGCAGCCTTTGCGATGACCCCGCAGGCACGCGCCGACATGGGGGTTCTCCTGCTCGAGGAGGTCCTCCACTACGTCTCGCCGCCGCCCCCGCCCGGCAACCACCCCGAATATGTCCTCGCGGCGGTGATCGCCGACCGCCGCCGTCGCGATCTCGACCGGCTCATCCGCGACGCCCGGCTGCGGGACAGCCTCATCCCGCCGGACTCGGTCGAGGGCTGAGTCCTCGGTCGAACAGCTAGGCCGTGCCCACCCCGAGGGCGGCATACCCGGGTTTGACGACCTCCTCGATGATCGCCAGCCGCTCGTCGAACGGGTGGAAGGCCGACTTCATCGCGTTGATCGTCGCCCAGCGCAGATCGCCCAGGCCCCAATCGGCCTGCTCGACGAGCAGCGCGGCCTCGTTGGACATCGAGGTGTCGCTCATCAGTCGGTTGTCGGTGTTGAGGGTCACCCGGAAGCGCAGGCGGGTGAGCAACGAGATGGGATGCAACCCGATGGTCGCCGCCGCGTCGGTCTGCAGGTTGCTCGACGGGCACATCTCGAGGGGGATGCGGGCATCCCGCACGTATGCCGCGAGCCGACCCAAGCGCACACTCGACAGGTCGACGTCCGCGAAGTTGCGCACGCCGTTCTTCTCCGCCATCCGGATCCACAGCGGGGCGGCTACCCCGCCGATGGCGATGTCGTCGATGATCCGCACCCCGTGACCGAGCCGGTCGGCACCGCAGTACTGGATGGCCTCCCAGATGCTCGGCAGGCCGAAGGCCTCGCCCGCATGGATGGTGAAGTGGGCGTTCTCCCGACGCAGGTATTCGAAGGCGTCGAGGTGACGCGTGGGAGGGAAGCCCGCCTCGGCGCCGGCGATGTCGAAACCGGCCACGCCCGCGTCGCGATAGCGCACGACGAGTTCGGCGATCTCGATGCCGCGCGCCGCATGGCGCATCGCCGTGAGCAAGGCCGCCACCCGGATCGGCTGGCCGGCCGCTGCCGCTTCTGCCTCGCCTTCACGAAATCCCGCGTTGACCGCTTCGACGACCTGGTCGAGGGACAGTCCGTCCGCGAGGTGCTGCTCGGGGGCGAACCGGCTCTCGGCATAGACCACCCCGTCGGCCGCGAGGTCGAGCACGCACTCCTTGGCGACCCGGTGCAGCCCTGCCTCGGTCTGCATGACGGCCACGGTGTGGTCGAAGGTCTCGAGATAGCGCACGAGCGACCCCGAGTCGGCCGCCTCCCGGAACCAGTCCCCCAGGGCCTCGGCGCCCGCCGTCGCGGCGGACGGGAGGCCGGTGTAGCCGATCTCGTCGGCGAGCTCGATGATCGTCTGCGGACGCAAGCCACCGTCGAGGTGGTCGTGCAGGAGCACCTTGGGGGCTGCGACGAGGGTGGCGCGATCCGGGCGCTGGGCGGATGGGGTCATCGTGGCGGTCAGTCCTCGCGGTGGGCGCTCTCGGGGGTGAACGCCGGCAGGCACACGGCGACGTACTCCGCACCGAGCGGGCCGGTGGTGTAGCGGATCCGCTCGCCGGCTCGGGTGAGGATCGACTGGCCCTCACGGACCTCGTGGCGCTCGCCGCCGGCTTCGACGACGAGGAAGCCACGGACCACCACGGTGATCTCGTCGAATTCCGGCGTCTGGTAAGGCTCTTCCCAGCCGGGCGGGGCAATCATGTGGGCGACCGAGACGTCACGCGTGTGCGTGGCGACGACGCCCACGTGCTCCTCGATGACCTTGCCTCCGGGCACCGGGATACGCACGGGGGCGGTGTTGACGTGCGGCATCCTCGCAGCCTAGACCTCGCGGCCCTTCCGGTATGCCGTTGCGCCGGCTCCCGCGCGCGTCAGGCGATCCGGTCGACGACGAGCGGGAGCAGATCGGGCCGAGAGCCGTGCGGCGCGACGAAGTAGCCGCCCTCGAGTGCGTCGAGCGCCCGCGGGAATCGCTCGGGGGTGTCGGTGAGCAGGGTGAGCAGCGGCTCGCCACCGCGGACGACGGCGCCCGGCTTGGCGTGGATGAGGACGCCGGCTCCGGCCTGGACCGGGTCCTCCTTGCGCGCGCGGCCGGCACCGAGCCGCCAGGCGGCGATCCCGACGGCGAGGGCGTCGAGCTGCGTGAGCACGCCGTCGGCCGGGGCGAGCACCTCGTGGCGGTGCCGGGCCACCGGCAGGGGTGCGTCGGGGTCGCCGCCCTGGGCCAGGATCATCCGCCGCCACACGTCCATCGCCCGACCGTCGGCGAGGGCGTCGGCCGGATCCTCGCCCTCGCGGCCGGCGGCCGCGAGCATCTCGCGGGCGAGGGTGAGGGTGAGCTCGACGACGTCGGGCGGGCCGCCGCCGGCGAGCACGTCGACGGCTTGCGCCACCTCGATCGCGTTGCCCGCCGCGAGCCCGAGCGGGGTCTGCATGTTCGTGAGCAGTGCCACCGTGCGCACGCCTGCGTCGGTGCCGAGCGCGACCATCGTCGAGGCGAGTTCGCGCGCCCTCGCGACGTCCTTCATGAAGGCGCCCGAACCCACCTTGACGTCGAGGACGAGCGCGCCGGTGCCCTCGGCGATCTTCTTGCTCATGATCGAGCTAGCGATGAGCGGGATCGCCTCGACGGTGCCCGTGACGTCGCGCAGGGCGTAGAGCTTCTTGTCCGCCGGCGCGAGCCCGGCACCGGCCGCACAGATGACTGCGCCGACCTCGTCGAGCTGGCGCAGCATCTCCTCGCTGCTGAGCGAGGCACGCCAGCCGGGGATCGACTCGAGCTTGTCGAGCGTGCCGCCGGTGTGGCCGAGACCGCGTCCGGACAGCTGCGGGACGGCGAGGCCGCACGCGGCGACGAGCGGCGCCAGCGGCAGGGTGATCATGTCGCCCACACCACCCGTCGAGTGTTTGTCGGCGGTCGGCCGGGACAGGGTCGAGAAGTCCATCCGCTCGCCCGAGGCGATCATCGCCGCGGTCCACCGGCCGATCTCCCGGCGATTCATCCCGTTGAGCAGGACGGCCATCGCGAGCGCCGACATCTGCTCGTCGGCCACCACACCGCGGGTGTAGGCGTCGATCACCCAGTCGATCTGAGGGTCGGTGAGCTCGTGCCGGTCGCGCTTGGCGACGATCACCTCGACCGCGTCGAATGCCTCGGGGCTGGCCATGTGCGCCATCATTGCGCACCCGGCCACACGGCATACCGCGTGCGCCGTATGCCGTGAGCGGACGCCGCGTCAGGCGCCGTGTCGGCCGAGGTCGTCGGGACCGAAGGCATGCGGGAGCAATTCGGACAGCGGGACCGGGCCGTCCTCGGCAAGGACGAGGCAGTGCGCCCCGCCGTGCTCCCAGAGCAACTGCCGGCATCGCCCACACGGCATGAGTGGCAGCCCGTCGGCGCCGACGCAGGCCACGGCGACCAACCGCCCGCCGCCGGTGGCCGCGAGCTCGCTCACGAGGCCGCATTCGGCGCACAGGCCCACACCGTAGGAGGCATTCTCGACATTGCACCCCGTGACGATCCGGCCGTTGTCGACGAGCCCCGCCACCCCCACGGGGAAGCCCGAATAGGGTGCATAGGCCCGCGCGAGTATGCCGCGTGCCTCCCGTCGCAGTGCCTCCCAGTCGACCTGGGGCGGGGCCATCGCTACTTCGCCTCGCCCTTGCGGTAGACCTGCCCGTCCGCGGCGGGCATCCGCAGTCGCTGGGCGGCGAAGACGAGGACGACGAGGGTCGCGATGTAGGGGGTCATGCTCGTGAACTCGGCGGGGACCTCGTTGGTGAAGGCGAACCACACGAGGACGAGGACGCCGATGACGACCCGGACGAGGCCGACGACCGGCTTGCCCTGCCGGCGCCGGACGAACTGCCAGATCGCCCATGCGATCAACAGGACGCCGAGCGGCAGCAGATAGGCGTGGATGACGTCGCCCCGCCCGCGCAACTGGATGGCGTCGGCATAGCCGAACAGGCCGGCACCGCCGGCCAGGCCCCCGGGGCGCCAGTTGCCGAAGATCATCGCGGCCAGGCCGATGTAGCCACGTCCGGCGGTCTGGCCCTCCCGGTAGAGGTTGGAGGCGACGAGCACGAGGAAGCCACCGGCGAGGCCGGCGAGCCCTCCGGAGATGAGGACGGCGAGGAACTTGTACCGGATGACGTCGACGCCGAGGGTCTCCGCGGCCTGCGGGGCCTCGCCACACGAGCGCAGGCGCAGGCCGAAGGGTGTGCGCCAAAGGACCCACCAGGAGAGCACGAGCAGGCCGACGGCGAGGATCGTGAGGACGCTCACGTTGGTCGTCACTGCCCGCAGGATGCCGGCGAGGTCGGCGAGCAGCCACGTGTGGGACTGTTCGAGGCTCAGCAAGCCGTCGCCGATGCCGGGCACGCTGAGGAAGGGCAACTGCTGCAGCGGCGGCGACTGGGTGGGACCGCCGCCGGGCAGATTGGTGAAGGTGCGGACGGCGAGGTAGGCGCCGGCCCCCGCGCCGAGCAGGTTGACGGCCACGCCGCTCACGATGTGGTCGACCCCGAAGATCACCGTCGCGAGCGCATGGATCGCGCCCGCGACGACGCCCATGAGGACGGCACCGAGGATGCCCGCCCACGGCCCGAAGTGATAGCCGAAGAACGCCCCACCCCAGGTGCCGAGGATCATCATCCCCTCGAGCCCGATGTTGACCACGCCGGCACGCTCCGACCACAAGCCGCCGAGCCCCGCGAGGGCCAACGGCATCGCCAGCCCGATCGCTGCCGCGAGGGCTCCGGAGCTGTCGATGTCGTGGGCACCCGTGATGACACGCACGGTGGCCAGGACGAGCAGCGCCCCGCCGAGGACGGCATACCAGAACCACGCCGGCCGCCGCCGCGTGGGCGACGTGCTCGGCCCGGCCGCGGGGGCGGCCTGCTGCGCGACGGCGCTCATGCCGCCACCTCCTTGGGCTGGTGGCTGGTTCGTTGAGCGGCCAACTGCGCGGCCACGCGACGCTGCTCCATCCGCAGCCCGGCCCGGCGCACGAGCTCGTAGGCGATGACCACCGAGAGCACGATGATCCCCTGGATGATGAGGACAAGCCGGTCGGACACCCCGGCGCTGATCTGCAGGCCGTTGGACAGCTGGTTGAGGTAGCCCCAGAGCAAGGCGGCGAAGGCGATGCCTACGGGATTGTTGCGCCCGAGCAGCGCCACGGCGATGCCGGCGAAACCCAGGCCCGCCTGCACGGTGTCGCCGTAGGCGTAGTCCTGGCCGAAGAGCAGCGGCATGCCGACCAGGCCTGCCGCCGCACCGGACAGGAGCATCGAGTAGAGGACCATCCGCTTGACCTTGACGCCGCTGGCGACGGCGGCCGTCTCCGAGCGCCCGGTGGCCCGCAGGTCGAAGCCGAAACGGGTCTTGCCGAGGATGAACCAGTAGAGGAAGCCGACGAGGATGGCCAGCAGGACGAGCCCGTAGATCTTGTCGGGGGTAGCGATCACGCCGTCGAGCGAGATGCCTGGGACGCGCGAATCCTCTTGCAGGACACGGGTACTCGTCGCATTACTGCCCTCGACCTTGACTGCGGCACCTTTGAGGAGATAGGCGACAAGATAGGTCGCGATGTAGTTGAGCATGATCGTCGAGATCACCTCCGACACCCCGCGACCGACCTTGAGCAGCCCGGCGATGCCGGCCCAGATCGCACCGGAGAGCATCGCGATGACGATCGAGACGAGGATGTTGAGCCAGCCGGGCAACCAGTGCTGACCGGCGAAGACGGCAGCGGCGAAGGAGGCCACCCGGTATTGCCCGTCCACACCGATGTTGAACAGGTTCATCTTGAAACCGATCGCCACCGCGATGGCCGACAGGTAGAGCACGGTCGCCTCGTTGACGATCGCGACGACCTGGCGTGGCAGCGGTGCCTTGAAGAACTGGGCCCAGACGGCGCCCACGGGGTCTCCGGCAAGCAGGAGGATCACCGAGGTGATGAGCAGGGAGACCACGATCGCAATGACCGGGGCTGCGGCACCGAGGGCGAGCCGCCTCACGTCGAGGCGTTTCATGCGGGGTTCTCCTCACCGCTCGTCGAGCCGGTATGCCGTGCGGCCGAGGCCCGGGGTGCGGCACCGGCGTCACCGCTCGCGCCGGCCGCACCCGTCATCGCCGAACCGAGTTCCTCGCGGGTGACGGTGTCGGGGTCGAAGTCGCCGGACAGCTTGCCGCGCAGGATGACCCGGATGGTGTCGGACAGGCCGACGAGCTCTTCGAGGTCGGCCGAGATGAGCAGCACGGCCAGTCCCCCGCGCCGCGCCTGCTTGATGAGGTCCCAGATCGCCGCCTGGGCACCGACGTCGACGCCTCGGGTCGGGTGGGCGGCGACGAGGACCTTGGGGGAATGACTCATCTCGCGACCGATGATGAGCTTCTGCTGGTTGCCGCCGGAGAGCGAGCCGGCGGTGACGAAGATCGACGGCGTGCGTACGTCGTAGGCCCCGACGATGCGCTGGGTGTCGGCCTTGGCCGCCTTCGCGTCGATGAGCGGTCCCTTGACGTTGGGCGGCTCGGTCTGGTGGCCGAGGATCCGGTTCTCCCAGAGCGGCGCCTCGAGCAGCAGACCGTGGCGGTGCCGGTCCTCGGGGATGTAGCCGACTCCGGCCTCGCGGATCTCGCGCACCTGCCAGTCGGAGATGTCGGTGTCGCCGAGGAAGACCAGGCCTGCGGTCGGCTCGCGCATCCCCATGACGACCTCGACGAGCTCGGCCTGGCCGTTGCCCTCGACCCCCGCGATCCCGACGATCTCGCCCGCGTGGATGGTGAGGTCGATGCCGTCGAGGACCTTGCGCCGACCCGGGCCACCGGACAGGTCGACCCCGGTGATCGTGAGCAGCGGCCGGTCGGTGACCGTCGACTCCTCGGTCTGCGGGGAGGGCAGCGCCGAACCGACCATGAGCTCGGCGAGCTGGCGGGCGTTGACCGTCGCCGGGTCGACGGCTGCGACGGTCGTGCCACGCCGGATGACGGTGATCTCGTCGGCGACCGACAGCACCTCGTCGAGCTTGTGCGAGATGAACATCACCGTGAGTCCCTCGGCCTTGAGGTCGCGCAGGTTGTCGAAGAGCTCGGTGACCTCCTGCGGGACCAGGACTGCCGTCGGCTCGTCGAGGATGAGGATCTTCGCGCCGCGGTAGAGCACCTTGAGGATCTCGATCCGCTGTCGCGCACCCACGCCGAGATCGGCGACGAGGTCGTCGGGTTCGACGTCCAGGCCGTAGGCGTCGGAGATCCGCCGGATCTCGGCCCGCGCGTCGTCGCCGATGCCGTGGAGCTTCTCGGCGCCGAGCACGACGTTCTCGAGGACGGTGAAGTTGTCGGCGAGCATGAAGTGCTGGAAGACCATGCCGATCCCGGCGTTGATCGCGTCGGTCGGACTCTTGAGGACGAGCTGGCGGCCGTTGACCGAGATCGTGCCCTCGTCGGGCTGTTGCACGCCATAGAGGATCTTCATGAGGGTGGACTTGCCCGCACCGTTCTCGCCGACGATCGCGTGCACCGTGCCCCTGCGCACGGACAGTTCGATGTCCTTGTTGGCCACCACCCCGGGGAAGCGCTTGGTGATCCCGTGCAGCTCGACGGCGAAGTCGGCTGGGGTGGCGGGAGCCGGTGATACGGGCGACGATGCGGCGGTCACGGGGTCAACCTAGTGGTGCGGTGTTCAATCACGGCAGAGCGGCCCGGACGTGTTCGTCGAGGATCCCCAAGGGCAGGGAGCCCGACTCGAGCACCGCAGCGTGGAAGTCGCGCACGTCGAACCGGTCGCCGAGCCGCGCCTGCGCCTCGCGCCGGATCCGCTGGATCTCCAACCGGCCGACCATGTAGGAGGTCGCCTGCCCGGGGGTGCAGATGTAGCGGTCGATCTCCGGGCGCACGACGCCCTCGGTGAGCGGGGAATTGGCCAGCATGTAGTCGACCGCCTCCTGGCGGGTCCAGCCCAGGGCGTGCAGTCCGGTGTCGACGACGAGTCGGCAGGCCCGCATCGAGTCGGCGCTGAGCATCCCGAGCCGGTCGATCGGCTCGCTGTAGAGCCCCATCTCGTCGGACAGCCGCTCGCTGTAGAGCCCCCACCCCTCCGCGTATGCCGTGTGGTGGTCGTGCCGACGGAACTCCGGGAAGGTGTCGGGCAGCTCCGCGGCCAGGGCGAGCTGGAGGTGATGGCCGGGGACTCCCTCGTGGTAGGCCATCGCCTCGAGTTCGAAGCGCCCCCAGGACGTGGGGTCGGCGATGTTGACGAAGAACGTGCCGCCGCGGCTGCCGTCCGCCGCCGGCGGATAGTAGAAGGCCTTGGGTCCGGCGAGGGTGCCCTCCACGACGCACGGTGCCTGGTTGACCCGGCGGAACCACTCCGGTGCGACCGACTCGGCCCGGGAGAGGGCGGTGCGAGACCGCTCGACCAGCTCCTCGCCTGTGGTGAAGTGCAGCGCCGGATCCTCGCGCATGGCGGCGAAGATGCGCTCGAGGTCGTCGCTCCCCACGACCTCGGGGCCGAGGGCGCGGTATTCCTCGGCCAGGGCGGCGACCTGGGCCAACCCGAGGTCGTGGATCTGCTGGGCGGTGAGTGTCGTCGTCGTGTAGAAGCGCAGGCACCGGGCGTAGGCGTCCTCCCCTCCCGGGAGGTGGACGAGGCCGGGCAGTTCGTCGGGACGGGACGCGGGCAGCACCTCCTCACGCAGGACGTCGCGCAGGGTGGCCCAGCCCGGGCGCAGGCGCTCGGCGAGGACGCAGGAGATCCGGGCACGGAAGCCTTCCTCGTCCACGCCGTCCGGCAGCGCGGCCGTGCGCAGCAACGGGTCCTGCTCGAGCGGCAAGGCAAGGAGCGCGTCGATCTGGTCGATGGTGCCCTCGACCGCGAACCGAGGGGGGGTCCAGCCGCGCGCCAGGCCCTCGCGCGCGCGCTGGGCGAGCGCGTGCAGGTGATCGCCCATGCCGTCGAGTTTGGCGGGCATCGCGGCCGCCGCCTGCGCGTCAGGGATGGTGAGCATCGGCAGGACGATCGCCCAGGACACCTGGGGCCCGTGGACCGGGTCGGCGACGAGGTCCGCGAGCGGCGTGTCGAGCAGATCGGCGAGCGAGCGGGCCGCATCGGCGATGAGCCGGCGGGTGAGGCCCTGTTGTACGTCGAGCCCGGTGGGGTCCACCGCCTCGGCTCGGGCGGCGAACTCCCGCAGCGTGGCGACGAGCCGGTCTTCGGCGGCCCGGGAAGCGTCCTCGAAGTGCCCGACATCGCGGTAATCGCCGAGCAGGTGCCGCTCGGTGGGCGAGGCGTCCAGTCGCGCCTGCCAGTAGTCGTGGGCGAGCAAGTCGATCGAAGTCACTTGTCGTCACTCCTCGGGAATTCCGGTGGTCGGGTCGAGCGGAAGGTCAACGCACTCGGCCCGGTCGGCATCCTGGACTGGATGCCGACCGGGCCGAGATGCGACAAGGCGAGCGAGCCGGTCGGCGCCCTCGGCGCCGACCGGCTGCACGTCACTTGCTCGGGACCGTGATGGTGCCCGCGATGATCTTGGCCTTGTAGTCGTCGAGCTTGGCCTTGATGTCGTCGATCTTGCCGCCGGTCGTCGAGTAGTCGACACCGCCTGCCTTGAGGTCGAAGACCTTGTTGCCGGCCTTGAAGGTGCCGTCCTTCACCGACTTGATGAAGTCGTAGACGCCGACGTCGACCTTCTTGAGCATCGAGGTGATGATGACGTCGCGGACGTCCGCCGCGGCGGTCTTGGCCTGGTCGGAGTCGACACCGATGGCCATCTTGCCGGCAGCCTTGGCGGCGGTGAAGACGCCACCACCGGACCCACCGGCGGCCTGGTAGACGACGTCGGCGCCGGCCTGGTACATGCCCTCGGCGGCCGCCTTGCCCTTGTCGACCGAGCCGAAGCCGGAGAAGTCCGGCGGCTGGGTGAGGTACTTGACGTCGATGACGATGCTCGGGTTGACCGCCTTGGCACCCGCGGCATAGCCGGCGGCGAACTTCTTGATGAGGTCGACCTCGACGCCACCGACGAAGCCGATGTGGTTGGCCTTGGACTTGAGCGCCGCGGCCGCGCCGACGAGGAAGGAGCCCTCGTGCTCGGCGAAGGTCATCTGCTCGACGTTCGTGCCCGCGGAGTCGGGCGAGGCGTCGTCGACGATGGCGAACTTCACGTTGGGGTTGGCCTTGGCGACCGTGCCGACGGCCTTGGCGTAGGCGAAGCCGACCGCGACGATGTTGGTGTAGCCGGCGTCGATGAGCTGCTTGAGTCGCTCGGTGCGGGCCGATTCGGCCTCGCCGTTGGTCGCCGACGCCTCCTTGCTCGTGATGCCGAGCTCCTTGGCGGCCTTGTCGAGGCCCGCCGCGGCAGCGTCGTTGAAGGACTGGTCGCCACGGCCGCCGACGTCGTAGGCCATACCCACCTTGATGCCCGACCCGCCGGCTGCGCCGGTGGACCCGCTCGTGGACGTGGTGCCGCTGCTGCTGCTCCCGCACGCAGCCAGGGCGAGGGTTGCGACCGCGCCAGCGGCCGCGTACTTCATCACCTGACGCAAGGTGGTCTCCTTTGTAGTTCGACAGGCGCGCAAATGTACGCGCGCACAGCGGCTTCGACAATAGTTTGTCAAGCTGGCGACACCGGTTCCCGCTCGACGTGGCGCGCCAACCGTTACCGAAGCGACATGTCGGGAGTGCCCCGCAGCTCGGTCGCCCGCGCCACTCCCGCCACGACAGCTCCAGCGAGCACTCGCGCCCCACCGACCACAGCCCGCTCGTCGACGGTGAAGTCGCCCTGGTGCAGGTCGAAGGTGGGTCCACCGGGCTTCCGGGTGCCCAGCCGGGCAAGGGCACCGGGCACCTTCGTGAGGTACCACGCGAAGTCCTCGCCCCCGAGCGACTGGGGCACGACGGTGGAGAGGGCACCGGAGGCCAGGACCGCCTCCTCGAGCAGCTCGACCCCTTCGGCCGTGTTGACGACGGGGGGCACCCCCTGGGTGTAGGTCACCTCGTAGCGGACACCGTAGGGCTCGACGATCTGCCCGACCGCCTCCCGCACGAGGCCGCCGGCCTCCTCCCACACGTCGGCGTCGAGGACCCGCAGGGTGCCGCCGAGCAGACCGGTCGCGGGGATGACGTTGAGCGCGCCGCCGGCGTGGAGGGACCCCCAGACGACCGAGAGTCCGGCCCGGGGATCGACCCGGCGCGAGAGGATGGCCGGCACCTCGGCGACGACCTTGGCGAGGGCGAAGGTGAGGTCCTGGGTGAGGTGCGGCCGGGAGGTGTGACCGCCGGTGCCGTGCAGGGTGATCTCGATCCCGTCGGTCGCCGCGGTGATCGGCCCGACTCGCAGGCCCACGGTCCCCACGTCGAGGGTCGGCTCGCAGTGGACGCCGAAGACGAGGTCGACTCCCTCGAGCCCACCGGCCTCGATGACCTGCAGGGCTCCCCCGGGCACGGTCTCCTCGGCGGGTTGGAAGAGCAGCCGGACCGCGGCACCGGCGTCGGTGAGCCGCGCGGCATACCGGCCGAGCGCGAGCCCGGCCCCGAGCGCGGCGGCCGTGTGGACGTCGTGGCCGCACGCGTGCGCGACGCCGTCGACGGTGCTCGCCCACGGCAGGCCGGTGCGCTCGACCACCGGCAGCGCGTCGAGGTCCGCCCGCAGCGCCACCCGGTATGCCGCGTCGCTAGGCCCGATGTCGGCGAGCAGACCGGTGCCGGGCATGGCGCGCACGTTCCACCCGGCCTCGGCGAGCCGCTCCCCGACGACCTGCGTCGTGCGGCTCTCGTGCCAGGACAGCTCGGGGTGGGCGTGGATGTCCCGGCGGATCGCGACGAGCTGCGGATCCAGCTCGGCGAGCTCCGCCTGCACGGCGCGGGCGAGGGGTGTCATGGTGGGCGCCAGCGTAGTCCGCACGGCAACCCGCGAGAGGCACCCTCGCGTCGGCCGCTGCCCGGTCGGGCGGCACAGGTCGCCCGATCCGCACGCGCACCTAGGCTGTCGCCCATGTCGGCCCTCGTCCTACACCCCGAAGTCGCCGCCGCCCGCGAACTCGGCGCCCCCCTCGTCGCCCTCGAGAGCACGATCCTCGCCCACGGCCTTCCCCGAGGGGACAACCTGCACGTGGGGCGGCAACTGGAGGCGACGGTGCGGGCCGCCGGAGCCATCCCGGCGACCATCGCCGTCCTCGACGGATCGGTGCGGGTGGGCCTCACCGACGACGAGCTCCGGCACTTGTGCAAGGCCGACGACGTCGCGAAGCTCTCCGCGCGCGATCTGGGCGTCGCCGTGGCGTCCGGCCGCACCGGGGCGACGACGGTGGCCTCGACGAGCGTGCTTGCCCACGCGGCCGGCATCACGGTCTTCGCGACCGGGGGTCTCGGCGGAGTCCACCGCGGGGCGGCCGAGAGCTTCGACGTCTCGGCCGACCTCGACGTGATCGCCCGCACACCGGTGCTCGTCGTCTGCGCCGGGGTGAAGTCGATCCTCGACGTCCCCGCGACCCTCGAGCGGCTGGAGACCCTGTCCGTGCCGGTGCTCGGCTTCCGCACCGACGCCTTCCCCGGCTTCTACCTCGCCGACTCAGGGCACGCGGTGCCCTGGCGGGTCGACTCACCGACCGAGGCGGCCGCCGTGTGGCGCGCGCGAGCCGCGCTCGGCACCGACGCAGGCGGCATGGTCCTGGCCAACCCGCTCCCTCGCGACCGCCAGCTCGACCCCGGCCTGCACGACCGGCTGCTCGCCGAGGGACTTGCGCTCGTGGCCCGCGAGGCGATCGCGGGCAAGGACGTCACCCCTGCGCTCCTCGCCCACTTCCACGAAGCCTCGGCCGGCGAATCGCTGCGCGCCAACGTGGAACTCGTCCTCGCCAACGCCCGGCTGGCCGCCGAGGTCGCGGTCGCCCTGGCCAGCCCCGTGATCGGGTGACGAGGCCCGGCCGACCGGTCGTCGTCGTCGGCGATGTCGGAACGGACGTCGTCGCGAGGCCAGCCGGCCCGATCTCCTACGGCACCGACACCCCGGCTCGGGTGACGATGCGGCCCGCCGGAGCCGGCGCCAACACGGCCGCTGCGCTCGCGGCATACGGGCTCGAAGTCACCCTGCTCGCCCGGGTCGGCGACGACTTGGCCGCGCGTGAGTGCCGGGCCCGGCTCGAGGACGCCGGGGTGCGGTGCGTGTGGTCCACGGACCGCGTGCTGCCCACCGGCATGGTCGTCGTGCTCGTCGACCCAACCGGGGAGCGCACGATGCTGCCGGGCCGGGGCGCCAACGGTGCCCTGCGGGCCGACGACGTGCGCGGCGCGATCGAGGTGCTCGACGCCTTCGGCGCCGGTATGCCGCACCTGCATCTGTCCGGCTACGTCCTGCTCGACCCCGGCTCGCGGCCGGCCGGGCTCGAGGCGCTCGCACAGGCCCGCGCCCGCGGATGGTCCACCTCGGTCGACCCACAGGCCGCGGCATTAGTCGCCGCCGTCGGGGCCGAGGCCTTCCTCGCGTGGGTGCACGGGGTCGACCTGCTGCTGCCCAACGCCGACGAGGCGCGGGCGCTCGGCGGACGCGCCGCCATGCTCGCTGCCGTTGCACCCGGGGGCGGGGTGGCCGTCACCGACGGGGCCCGCGGAGCGCACTGGTGGGGGCAGGACGGCGCCGACGTCGTCGTGACCGCCGAGCCGGTCGACGCGACCGACACGACCGGGGCGGGCGACGCCTTCGACGCGGGCTTCCTCGCCGCGTGGCTGCGCGGCGTAGGCGCAGCTGAGGCGCTGGCGGCCGGCGTCGCCGCCGGGTCGGCTGCGGTCGAGATCGCGGTCGCGGACCACGACCATGCCAGTTAGTGCGCCTCAGCCGACGACGCGGATGAGCTTCTTGTTGAGGAACTCCTCGATTCCCAGGCTGCCGAGCTCGCGGCCGAAGCCCGAGCGTTTGGTCCCCCCGAACGGCAGTTCGGCGCCCTCGGCGCCGACGCCGTTGATGAACACCATGCCGGTGTCGAGCGCGTCGGCCAGGCGCAGCGCCTGAGCGGGATCGGTCGTGAAGACGTACGAGCCGAGGCCATAGGGCGTGTCATTCGCCACCGCGATGGCCTCCGCCTCGTCCTTCACGCGATAGACCTGGGCGACGGGTCCGAACAGTTCCTCGCGATAGACCGGGTTGTCCGGTGTGACCCCGGTCAGCACACCGGGCGGGAAGAAGGCACCGTGCCGCTCGCCCGCCGAGGCGAGCTCGGCTCCACCGGCGACCGCGCGTTGCACCTGGTCGTCGAGTACCTCGGCCGCACGCTGCGACGACAGCGGTGCGCCGGACGAGGCCCCCACCATGGCGGTGAGCAACCGGCTGGAGAACTCGTCGAAGAGGCCGTCGACGACGACGAAGCGCTTGGCCGCGTTGCACGCCTGGCCGGTGTTCTCCAGCCGACCGGCGACGGCCAGGTCGACGAGGGAGTCCATGTCGTCGGTGCTCATGACGATGAACGGGTCCGAGCCGCCCAGCTCGAGCACGACCTTCTTGAGGTGCTTGCCCGCCAGCTGCGCCACCGCGGCGCCGGCCCGCTCGGACCCGGTCAGCGAGACGCCACGCACCCGGGGGTCGGCGATGATCGGCTCGATCTGGTCGACGTCGGCGAAGACGTTCGTGTATGCCGCCCCCGCCCCCGCTTCCTCGAAGACGGCCGCCATCGCGAGCGCCGATTCGGGGCACTGCGGCGCGGGTTTGAGCAGCACCGTGTTGCCCGCCACGAGGTTCGGGCCGGCGAACCGCGCCACCTGGTAGGAGGGGTAGTTCCACGGCATGATCCCGAGGATCACCCCCACCGACGATGGGCGGATGAAGGCCGAGCCACCGCCGCGCAGCAGGGTGATGGGACGGTCGGCGAGCAGCTGCTCGGCGTGGTCGGCGTAGTAGCGGTAGATGGCGGCGCTGAAACGCACCTCGCCGACGGCGTCGCCCACCGGCTTGCCCATCTCGCGGTGGATGATCTCGGCGAGCGCCTCGGCCCGTTCGACATGCAGCGCGGCCACCCGGCGCACGACGGCGGCGCGCTCGCCCACCGACCGCGCCGACCAACCGGCATACGCGGCAGCCGTGCGTGCCACGGCGTCGGCGAGCTGCGCGTCGGTGGCAGTTGGGTAGCTGGGGCCTGACTCACCCGTCGTCGGGTCGATGACGGCAAAGGCGTTCATCACATCTCCTCGTGATCGCGGGTGGCCAGCCGGCGCTGCGGCCGCCAGCCTCGTCGGGGCACGCTCTCGCGCAGCAGTTGGGTGTTTGCCGCCTACGGATCAGTGAGCACCTCTGGACAGATCAGAAGTACTCGGTCGGCGTGTAGACCCCCCAGACCTCGCGCAGCGCGTGGGCGATCTCGCCGCCGGTCGCGCGCAGCTTGAGCGCCTCCTTCATCGGGTAGAGGACGTTGTCGGTCCCGCGCGCGGCCTCCTGCAGCTTGGCGAGGGCGGCCTTGACGGCGGCCTCGTCGCGGTCGGCCCGCAGGGCGGCCAGCCGCTCGCGCTGCTCGACCTCGATCGACGGGTCGACCCGCAACGGGTCGTATTCGTCCTCGACGTCGATCGTGAAGCGGTTGACCCCGATGACGGTGCGCTCGTTGTTGTCGATCTCGAGGGCGACCTGGTAGGCCGAACGCTCGATCTCGTTCTTCTGGAAGCCGACCTCGATGGCCTTCACCGCGCCGCCGCGGTCCTCGACCTTTTGCATGAGCTCGACGATCGCCGCCTCGAGCTCGTCGGTCATCGCCTCGATCGCGTAGGAACCGGCGAACGGGTCGACCGTCTTGCACACGTCGGTTTCGTAGGCGATGACCTGCTGGGTGCGCAGCGCGAGCCGGGCCGCCTTCTGGGTCGGCAGGGCGATCGCCTCGTCGTAGGAGTTCGTGTGCAGCGACTGGGTGCCACCGAGGACCGCACCGAGCCCCTGCAGGGCCACGCGGATGAGGTTGACCTCGGGCTGCTGGGCGGTGAGCTGGACGCCCGCGGTCTGGGTGTGGAAGCGCAGCATCTGGCTCTTGGGATTCTTCGCACCGAACTCGTCACGCATGACCCGGGCCCAGATCCGGCGCGCCGCACGGAATTTCGCGATCTCCTCGAGCAGCGTCGTGCGGGCGACGAAGAAGAAGGACAGCCGCGGCGCGAAGTCGTCGACGTCGAGGCCCGCGCGCTGGGCGGCCCGGACGTATTCCTTGGCGTTGGCGAGGGTGAAGGCGATCTCCTGCGCCGGCGTCGCCCCGGCCTCGGCCATGTGATAGCCCGAGATCGAGATGGTGTTCCACTTGGGCATCTCGTCCTTGCAGTAGGCAAAGACGTCGGCGACCAGGCGCAGCGACTCCTTCGGCGGGTAGATGTAGGTCCCGCGGGCGATGTATTCCTTGAGCACGTCGTTCTGGATCGTGCCGGTGAGCTGGTCTCCGGACACGCCCTGCTCCTCGGCGACGAGCTGGTAGAGCAGCAGCAGCGTCGACCCCGGGGCGTTGATCGTCATCGACGTGGAGATCTTGTCCAGCGGCAGACCCTGGAAGAGCACCCGCATGTCGTCGATCGAGTCGATGGCCACGCCCACCTTGCCGACCTCGCCAGAGGCGATCGGCTCGTCCGAGTCGTAGCCCATCTGGGTGGGCAGGTCGAAGGCGACCGAGAGCCCGCCAGTGCCGGCCGCGACGAGCTGGTGGTAGCGCTCGTTGGACTCCTTCGCCGTCCCGAACCCGGCGTATTGGCGCATCGTCCACGGCTTGCCGGTGTACATCGTCGGGTAGACGCCGCGGGTGAACGGATACTTCCCAGGGTCGCCCAGCTTGGTCGGCGCGTCGAACCCGTCGAGGTCGTTCGCGGCATACAGGGGCTTGAGGGGGAGGTCGGACTCAGTGCGCGCGTCAGCCATGCGTTCCAGCGTAGTCGCGCCTCACCACCGCGGGCATGGGACAGACGTCACTCCCGTATGCCGTCAGCGCGCCTCCCGTTCACCAAACGAGGCCCGAGGGCGGGTGCCTGCTCGTGACCCAGCTTCGCGCCGGTCGGCGGCCTACAGTTCTGGCATGCGACGACGCGCGCGCCCCGGCTTCCCTGAGCTGTGGGCCGTTGCCGCCGTTGCGCTCGGGGTCTGGCTGACGAGGACTGACTACGTCCTGTTCCCGCAGAGCAGGGGCCTCGGCATCGGTGGCGTCGGAAGCTACCCGCGATATGCGGGTGTGGTCGCCGACAACGCTCCCGGAGGTCTGTTGCCGGCCTGGGTAATCGTCGTGCTCATGGTGGGGCTTGGTCTCGTGATCGTCCTCGGGGTGACGGTCGTGATCACTCGATGGCCGCGCGGTCGCAACGAGGGCAACGAAGTTCGTCAGGACCCCGACGACGCGGCCCCAGCTCCCGACGACCACTCAGCGGCGTCACCCGGTGTCGAAGCCGTCCCCAACGGTGAGGAGATTGTGCGCGCGTGGCGTGCAGTCGAGGTGGCACTGGAGGAGGCGAGACACCCACTTGAGGCGTCGCGGACCTCTCGGTCGGTGCTGCGCGCGGCCGTAGAAGCTGGAGCTTCCCGAGGGGTAGTTCTCGAGCTTGCCGACATCTACGACCAATGTCGCTATTCGGGCTTGGCGACCGCCGATGCCGACCGCGCACGAGCCGCGGCCCTGTCCGAACAGATTTGTGCGGTGATGGGGCGGTGACTCCCCGAATGAGGGGCACAACGCGAGCAGCCGCACTACTGGTGACGGCGGGTGCACTGCAGGTGACCGGCGTTCTCCTGCCTGTGGTGACGCTCGGAGGTGTGGTCCTTGCGGCCTACCTGGTCGTCAGAGCGTGCGGGCACGACGGAGTCGGCGTGCCGTCGCCACCCGCCGCGGTGCCGGAGGTCTTGGCCCCGCCTGACGACAGCATGCGGCAGCTGCGGCTGAGCCGTGTGGTAGCCATGGCGCGGCTATTGCCGCCGTGGGCGGTCGCTGACCCTGACCGTCTGTCGGCTTTGGCTTCACAAGTGCCGATGCGTGGGCCGGCTTCCGTCGATGACCTCGCCGTCCAGATCAGGGAGGCCCTGGGCCATGACCATTGAGCAGTCGCAAGCGTCCGGGCTGGCCGAGCTCGTCGAGCACTTGGATCGAGTGGTAGTCGGCAAGGGCCCGGAGCTGCAGGTCGTCCTCGCGGCCATTCTCGCCGGCGGACATGTCCTGATCGAAGATGTGCCTGGCGTGGGCAAGACCCTCGCAGCAAAGGCCATTGCCGCTCGCCTTGGTCTGTCCTTTGCGCGGATCCAATTCACGCCGGACATGCTGCCCAGTGATGTCACGGGGGCGGTCTACTTCGATCAGCGCGAGCGTGAGTTCGCGTTTCGACGAGGCCCCGTGTTCGCCGGACTCGTCCTCGCCGATGAGATCAAC
>JAKPEG010000102.1 GCA_029552065.1 Actinomycetes bacterium | reverse complement strand
AGGAATCAAAACCGTCCACTTCCACCTACACCCCCCACGCGAATGACCCCGGAACACAGCCGCGAACCCGCTCACCCGAGGAACCAGCCACCCACCATGCCCCCAGGACGGCCGGGCTCGATGTAGTGCTCGCGGCCGAAGAAGGCGGCGAAGACCTCGGGCGGCATCCCAAGCATCATGCCCACGTCGGAGGTCTGGGAGGCGTGGCACTCGAGCGCGGCTCGGCGCTGGGCGAGGTATGCCGTGCAGTCCACCTGCCAGTGGATCTCGGCCTCCGGTGTGCCCATGGGGTTGCCGTCGTCCATCGGGCCGTCCGGGTCGAAGCCGTCCGCCATCCCCGCGGCCGCGGCCTGTGCGGCCATCGCGCGCATGAGGTCACGATTCATCGTCGCTTCGAGGAGCCGCGGCCGACGGGCGGCGAGCTCGGCGGCACGGTGCACGACTCGGTGGACCTGGATGTGGTCGGGGTGCCCGTAACCGCCGTGCCAGTCATAGCCGACGAGCAGGTCGGCCTCCTCTTCGTCGAGCAGTGCCACCAACCGCCCCGCGGCCTGGTCGACCGGCGCCTGCGCGAAGGCGTGGTCGTGGTCGTTCTGGTCCCAGCCGGTCATCCCGGAGTCGACATAGCCGAGCGACTCGACCCGATGGATCCCGAGGACCCGCGCCGACCCGTTCAGCTCGCGACGGCGACGATCGGCTACCGATTCGCCGGGCGCGAGATCCGCCGGCGCCTCACCATGCTCGCCACCCGTCGCCACGACCAGCACCACCCGGTGACCCTCCGCAACGGCCCGGCACATCGCGCCCGCGGTCTGCGAGGCCTCGTCGTCGGGATGGGCGTGGACGAAGACGAGGGTGGCCATGGGCGTCATCCTGCCTCACCTGCGAGTCTCCCCCGCACGCGCGCGAGGCGCCGGGGTCAGAAGCCGAGTCGGGTGAGCGCCTTGGGATCGCGCTGCCAGTCCTTGGCGACCTTCACATGCAGGTCGAGGAAGACCTTCACGCCGAGCAGCGCCTCGATGCCCGTCCGCGCGGTGGCGCCCACTGCGCGCAGCCGCGCCCCGCCCTTGCCGATGACGATGGCCTTCTGGCTGTCCCGCTCGACGTAGATCGACACCCGCACGTCGAGCATCGGTGCGGCGCCCTCGCGCCGACCTTCCCGCGGGACGATCTCCTCGACGACGACGGCGAGCGAATGGGGCAGCTCGTCGCGCACCCCGTCGAGCGCCGCCTCGCGCACGAGCTCGGCGACCATCACCTCGTCGGGTTCGTCCGTGTGCGTCTGCTCGGGATAGAGCGGCGGCGAGAGCGGCAAGAGCCCCGCGAGCACCGCGCGCACGTCGTCGACCTGGCTGCCGCCGGTCGCCGAGCACGGCACCACGGCAGTCCAGTCCCCCAGCGCGTCGACGGCGACGAGCTGGGCGACCAGCCGATCACGAGGGACGAGGTCGGTCTTGGTGACGATCGCGACGACCGGCGTGCGCCGGGCTCGCTGCAGCTCGGCCAACTCGGCTGCGATGAACTGGTCGCCGGGCCCCACCCGCTGGTCGGCCGGCAGGCAGAAGCCGACGACATCGACGCCGAGCAGGGTCTCGCGGACCAGATCGTTGAGCCGCTCGCCGAGCAGGGTGCGCGGCCGGTGCAGACCCGGAGTGTCGACGAGGACCAGCTGGCTCTCGGCGGTCGTGGAGATCCCCCGGACCGCATGCCGGGTCGTCTGCGGCTTCGCCGAGGTGATCGCGACCTTGTGGCCGACGAGGGCATTCGTGAGAGTCGACTTGCCGGCATTCGGTCGCCCGACCAAGCAGGCGAATCCCGCCCGGTATGCCGCGCCCGCAGTTCCCGCTGCCGCCTCCTGCGCGGTGCCCTCGGTTGCGCCCCCGCTCGTGCCCTTGGCCGTCGGGATCGGGTCAGGATCAGTCATCGTCCCTGCCTTTGTCGCCTTCGTCTGCGGAGCGCCGGACGAGGACCGACGCGATCCGGTGCCGGTGGGCCATCCGTTCGGCCTCGATCTCGAGCCCGGCGACCTGAACCCGGGCGCCCGCGAACGGGATCCGGCCGAGGGCCTTGATGAGCAATCCCCCGACCGAGTCGACCTCGTCCTCGTCGATCTCCAGGTCGAACAGCTCGCCGACATCGTCGATGTGCATGCCCGCCGGCACCCGGTAGACCCCCGGCCCGAGCTCCTGCACGCCCGGCTCGGCCCGGTCGTGCTCGTCGGCGATCTCGCCGACGATCTCCTCGAGGATGTCCTCGATGGTGACCAGCCCAGCCGTGCCGCCGTATTCGTCGACGACCAGCGCGAAATGGCTGTGGTCGCGCTGCATCTCGCGCAGCAGGTCGTCGATCGGCTTGGAATCGGGCACGAAGGTCATCGGGCGCATGACGTCGGTGACGCGCACGCGAGCCCCGTGCGACTGGTCGCCGTCGAGCAGACTCGGGTCCGCGACGACCCGTTGCACGACGTCCTTGAAGTGCAGCAACCCGCGGACGTCGTCACTGTCCTCACCGACGACCGGCAGCCGGGAGTGGCCGGTCCGCACGAAACGGGTGAGGGCCCCGCGCAACGAGAGGGTCGCGGGGACCGTCTCCATGTCCGGCCGGGGCACCATCACCTCGCGGGCGAGGGTGTCGCCCAGCTCGAAGACCGAGTCGAGCATCTCGGCCTCCTCGTCCTCGAGCACGTCGGTGTGCGAGGCCTGCTCGAGCAGGTCGCGCAGCTCGGACTCGGTGCGGAAGGCACCGGCATACCCCTCACCGGGGGTGACGGCACGCCCGAGCGCGACCAGCCCCGAGGCGAGCGGCCCGAGCAGCCGGGTGAGCCCGCGGGTGAGCGGAGCGGCGACGAGAGCGACCCGGTCGTAGTTCGCGCGCCCGAGCGTGCGCGGGCTCACCCCGACGACGACGAAGGCCATCAGCAGGGTGATCCCGATCGACGCCGCGAGCACCCACCCGGTCGACGGGACCAGCTCGGCCACAGCGAGGGTGACGAGCACCGCCGTCGTCATCTCCGCAGCCACCCGCAGGAAGGCGAGCACCGCGAGGTATGCCGTGGGCTCGCCCATCACCGCGCGCAGTGCGGCCGACCCGACCCGGCCTTCGTCGTAGAGCTCCTCGGCCCGCACCCGCGACATCCGGTGGAGTGCGGCCTCGGCGGCGGCCAGGACGAAGGCCACGACCGCCGACACGAGCGCGACGAGGACCGCCTGAGTGATCACCGGCGAACCGACCGTCAGCCGCGACCGCGGCCGGCGAGGAAGGTGAGCAGGAGCTGGCGTTGCAGCTCGAACATCTCCGCCTTCTCCTCCTCCTGCGCGTGGTCGAAGCCGAGCAGGTGGAGGATCCCGTGGGTGGTGAGCAGGAGCAACTCCTCGATGGCAGCATGCCCGGCCTCCTGGGCCTGGCGCTCGGCCACCGACGGGCAGAGGACGACGTCGCCGAGGATCCCCTCCTGCGGGTCGATGCCCGGACTCCCCGGGCGCAGCTCGTCCATCGGGAAGCTCATCACGTCGGTCGGGCCGGGCAGGTCCATCCACTGCCGGTGCAGGGCCTCCATTGCGGCCTCGTCGACGAGGGTGAGCACGAGGTCCGCCTCCGAATGCACGCGCATCCGGTCGAGCACGTGCCGCGCGCACGCGACGAGCTCGAGTTCGTCGACGGCATAGCCGGATTCGTTGAGGACGTCGATGCTCACGGCGACACCCGCCCCCTGCCGGAGCGCACCGGGAGGCTGCTCACGAGGTTCATCGGGGATTGGCGCCGCGCGCCGCGTGCCGAGGCGTATGCCGTCCGCGCGCCTCCTCGTCGGCTCGCGCACCGGCCTCGCGTGCGTCGGCACGCGCGTAGGCGTCGACGATCGCACTCACGAGCTTGTGCCGCACGACGTCCTGGGAGGTGAGCTCGGCGAAGTGGATGTCCTCGAGGTCCCCGAGGATCTCGCGCACGTGCCGCAGCCCCGAGCGGGTGCCCGAGGGCAGGTCGACCTGGGTGACGTCGCCGGTGACGACCATCTTCGAGCCGAAGCCGAGCCGGGTGAGGAACATCTTCATCTGCTCGGCCGAGGTGTTCTGCGCCTCGTCGAGGATGATGAACGCGTCGTTGAGCGAGCGGCCGCGCATGTAGGCAAGCGGGGCGACCTCGATCGTCCCCGAGGCGATGAGCCGCGGGATCGAGTCGGGGTCGACCATGTCGTGCAGGGCGTCGTAGAGCGGCCGCAGATAGGGGTCGATCTTGTCGCTCAAGGTGCCGGGCAGGAAGCCGAGCCGCTCGCCGGCTTCGACGGCGGGCCGGGTGAGGATGATCCGGTTGACCCGCTTGCTCTGCAGCGCGGCGACGGCCTTGGCCATCGCGAGGTAGGTTTTTCCGGTGCCGGCCGGGCCGATCCCGAAGACGACGGTGTGCAGGTCGATCGCCTCGACGTAGCGCTTCTGGCCGACCGTCTTGGGTCGGATGGTGCGCCCGCGGTTGCTCACGATGTTGAGCGTGAGGACGTCGGCCGGTCGTTCGGCGGTGCGCGCGCGCAACATGGCGATCGACCGCTCGACCGCATCCTTGGTGAGCAGCTGACCCGCATCGAGCATCTCGAGCAGTTCGTCGACGAGCCGCTCCACCGTGGCGACGTCGGCGCTGCGTCCGCGCAAGGTGAGCTCGTTGCCGCGCACGTGCACGTCGACCGCCGGGAATTCCCGCTCGATGGTCACGAGCAACTGGTCGCCGGGACCGAGCAGCGCCACCATCGGCACGCTGGGCGGGATGGTGATCGAGTGGGTGGGCAGGCGCGAAGAAGGGGACTGCGCGTCCCGTGCAGAGAGCTCGGTCATGGCGCGGACCAGTCTACGAGTCGCACGGCCCCCGCGACGACGGAGAAAGGCGGCAGGTCAGCGCGACAACGAGCCGGCGGTCAGCCGGGAGGCCACACCATCCGCCGGCCGCCGAAGAGGTGCAGGTGTGCGTGGTAGACCGTCTGCCCGCCCTCGGAGCCGGTGTTCGTGACGATCCGATAGCCCCGCTCCAGCCCCTCGTCCGCGGCGACGTCGGCGGCCAGCCGGAACAGGTCGGCGAGTTCCTCGGGCTCCTCGACGAGCTCCGCGATGTGCTGGAGATGGCGTTTGGGCAGGACGAGCACGTGCGTGGGGGCGTGCGGGTCGATGTCGCGGATCGCGAGCGAATGGGCGGTCTCGCCCACGCGAGCGGCCGGCAGGATGCCCTCGACGATCCTGCAGAAGGAGCACATCGGCGCGCGCATGACCCGACAGTAACCTGTTGGCGGACCGGTTGCCGGGTCAGCCGAGCGGTCAACCAGGCGCGGGCCCCGTGCGTCCAGGAGGTGTGCCGACCTTGCAGTTGCACGAGTCTTCGGGCGGAACGGCGATCACGGCCGACACCGCCATCGAGGGCCTGTATGCCGCGCACTGGCGCCCGCTCGTGCGCCTCGCCTGGCTGCTCGTGCACGACCAGGGCGACGCCGAGGACGTCGTCCAGGACGCATTCGTCGCCACCCACCGGCACTGGGACCTGCTTCGCGATCAGGCGGCTGCCACGGCATACCTGCGCCGGTGCGTCGTCAACGGCTGCCGCTCGCTCGGCCGGCACCAGCTCGTCGTGCGGCGCGAACTGTCCGCGGCCGCGGGCCGTGCGGACGCGCCCGGACGCGACGTCTCGGCGAGCGCCGAGGCCGCCGCGCTCGCCGAACTCGGCGATGCCGGCATGCTCACCGCACTGCACGCGCTTGCCCCTCGGCAGCGGGAGGTGCTCGTCCTGCGCTACTTCGCCGACCTGTCCGAGGCGCAGATCGCCGACGTCCTGCAGATCGCGCCGGGGTCGGTGAAGGCGCACGCCCACCGGGGCCTGGTCGCCCTGCGCTCGCAGGTGGAGGACTCCCGATGACCCATCCCCTCAATCCCGCGGATCCAAGGGATCCACGCCTGCGCGACGTCGAGGCGTCGCTGCGGGCCCTACTCGCACAGGAGGCCGGCCGCATCATGCCCGAGGACCGATTGCACCAGATCCGGCAGCAGAGCACCTCCGGCGCCCGGCACGGCTTGCCCGTGTGGATGCTGCCGGTCGCCGCGTCCATCCTCGCCGTGCTCGTGGGCCTGGGCGCCTGGCTCACCCTGCGGCCGGCTTCCACCCCCACGCCGATCCTGCCCGGCACGACCTCCGCCGCCCCCAGCGTCCCCGACTCCTCACCCGGGCCATCGAGCACCGCCTCGCCGAGCACGTCGGCGTCGGCGAGCACGTCCTCCACGACCGTCCAGCTGCCGGTCTACTACGTGGGGGCCGGCACGACGGTGAATCCCTTCCTCCTGCACCGTGACTTCCTCCCCCAGCCGGTGGCCGACCAGAGCCCCACGGGGCTGGCGGCGGCGGCGGTGACCGTGAGCATGTCGGGGCGCGACCGGACGGGCCGGGCGCTGCCGGCATACCCGGGGCTGCTCGTGGGGTGGGACGCCGACGCGACGGCGACCGCAACCCTCGTCGCGAGCGAGATCCGCCTCGTGCTCACCAAACCGGGGCACTCCGGGCTCACCGCGGCCCAGCAACGCATCCTCGTCCAGTCGCTCGTGTGGACGGCCACGGCGGCGGCGCAGGCGAACCTGCCCGTGCGGATCTCCGTGGCCGACGGGGCGCAGATCTTCGAGACGATGCCGGCGGGGGTCTACCAGCGTCCGGCCGACACGACGGCCGACCTGGCCCCCATCTGGGTGCTCTCGCCGCTGCGCTGGACGCCGGTCAACGCCGCACAACCGGTGACGGTGACCGGTCAGGCGTGCACCTTCGAAGCCGCCTTCTCGTGGGAGCTGCGCAACAGCGGCGGGGTCGTGCGAAGTGGGCATGGCACCGCCTCGAGCGGCTGCCCGGTCCGGGGCGACTTCAGCATCCCGCTCGGCGTCCTGCCCGCCGACGACTACACGATCCGGGTCTGGGAAGTGTCGATGAAGGACGGCAGCGTCTTCACCGAGGAGGTCATGCCGTTCACCGTCCGGTGACCCGCCTGGGCGCGCCGGGATTGCCGCCTCAGCCCCAGCGGGATCGGGCGTTGAGGACCGCGAGCGCGGCCGGTCCGGCACTCGAGGCCCGCAGGACCTGAGTCCCCAGCCGCACCTGTTGCGCACCCGCCGTCGCGAATGCCTCCAGTTCCTCCGGCGCGATCCCGCCCTCCGGCCCGACGACCACGACGACCGAGCCCGTCGGCGGTAGCTCCACGCGGGTGAGCGGCGTGCTCGCCTCCTCGTGCAGGACGAGGCCGAGCGCCGCCCCGGCGAGCAATTCGGCGACCTGCGCGGTCCGCGCGAGCGGGTGCACGAGCGGCACCCGGAAACCGCGCGACTGCTTGGTCGCCGCCCGGGCGAGCGCCTCCCACGAGCGTATGCCGCGCGCCACCCGGTCCGCCCGCCACTGGACGACGCTGCGGGCGGCCTGCCAGGGGACGACCGCATCGACCCCGAGCTCGGTGGCGGCCTCGACCGCCTGCTCGTCCCGGTCGTTCTTGGCCAGGGCCTGGACGAGGACGAACGAGGGATCTGCGGCGGGCTGCCAGACGATCGTCTCCACGCGCACGTCGACCCGCTTCGGGTCGGCGGACTCGACCCGGGCGACCGCGCGCCGACCGGCGCCGTCGCCGACGAGGACCTCGTCGCCGACCCGGATCCGCAGGGCAGCGGCGGCATGGTGCGCTTCGGCCCCCAGGACCGCGACCACCGACCCCGGCCCGGAGTCGTCGAGCGACCCGGGTGGGAGCAGGAACAGCGGTGAGGTCACGGCATACCCCTCGACGTGGGCGACGGACGGATGAGGCGTGCTGTCCGGGCGGCGCCCGGGTCAAGCTCCCTTGAAGGCATCGCGCAACTTGCCGAGGAAGCCCTTGTCGGAGGGCGCCATCCGGGCGACCGGCCGCTCCTCGCCCCGGAGCATGGCCAACTGCCGCAGCAGATCGGCCTGGGCGTCGGTGAGCCGGGTCGGGGTCTGGACGTCGGCGTGGACGATGAGGTCGCCGCGGCCGGTGCCCCGCAGGTGGGTGACGCCCAGGCCGCGGAGGGTGACGGTGTCACCGGCCTGGGTGCCGGACCTCACGTCGAGCGGACGCTGGCCGTCGAAGGTCTCCAGGTCGATCGTCGTGCCGAGGGCCGCTGCGGTCATCGGCAACTCGACCCGGCAGTGCAGGTCGTCGCCCCGGCGGGTGTAGAGCGGGTGCGGGATGACCGAGACCTCGACGTAGAGGTCACCGGCGGGGCCGCCGCCCGCACCGACCTCGCCCTCGCCGGCGAGCTGGATCCGGGTGCCCGAGTCGACACCGGCGGGGACTCGCAGGGTGAGGGTGCGTCGGGTGCGGACCCGGCCCTCTCCCGAACATTCGAAACACGGACGCGCGATGGTCGAACCGTAGCCATGGCAGTTCTGACACGGCCGGGAGGTCATCACCTGGCCGAGGAAGGAGCGTTGGACCGTCTGGACCTCACCCCGCCCGCCGCAGAGGGCGCACGTGGTGAGTCCGGTGCCGGGCTGGCAGCCGTCGCCGTGGCAGGTGCCGCAGCGCACGGCCGTGTCGATGGTGAGCTCCTCTTGCGACCCGAAGACCGCGTCGTGCAGCTCGATCTCCATCCGCACGAGCGCGTCCTGGCCCCGGTGGCTGCGCGACCGCGGGCCGCGCTGGGTCGCCGCCCCGCCGAAGAAGGCGTCCATCACGTCGCTGAACGAGAAGCCCTGCCCGCCGAAGCCGCCCCCGCCCCCCGCGGTGGCGAAGGGGTCGACCCCCATGTCGTAGGAGCGGCGCTTGTCCGGGTCGGAGAGCACCTCGTAGGCCCGGGACACGGTCTTGAACTGCTCCTCGGCCTCGGCGCCCGGGTTGACGTCGGGGTGCAGCTTGCGGGCCAGCCGCCGGTAGGCGCGCTTGATCTCCTCGACGCTCGCGTCCCGCGGCACACCGAGGTCCTGGTAGTAGTCGTTCACCGTGTTCCCATCCGGTTCCGGTCCGTCCCCTGCGATCTATCCGTTGATCTCTGCCGCTGAGCGCTGTGCGTCCCTCGGCGGTTCCCCGCGAGCCGGTTCACGGCTCGAGCAACTGCGAGACGTAGGCGGCGACCGCGCGCACTGTCGTCATCGCGCTCGGGTAGTCCATCCGGGTGGGCCCGAGCACGCCCATCCCGCCGACGAGCTCGTGGCCCGAGCCGTATGCCGTGCTCACGACCGACGTGCTCGCCAGCCCCTCGTGCTGGTTCTCGTGCCCGATCCGCACGGCGACCGCGCCCGCGCCCGTGTGGCCGAGTTGCCCGAAGAGCTTGAGCAGCACGACATGCTCCTCGAGTGCTTCGAGCACCGGTGCGATGGTCCGCGGGAAGTCCGCCCCGAAGCGGGCGAGGTTGGAGGTCCCGGCGAGCACGACCCGTTCCTCGCGTTCCTCCCCCAGAGCGTCGTCCAGGCAGCCGACGACGGCCCGGACGAGGTCGCGGTCGGCAGGCTCGAACCGGTCGGGCAGCGAGTGCAGCCGGGCGGCAGCCTCGGGGAAGCTGCGCCCCGCGGCCTCGGTGAGCACCTCGGAACGGACCCGGGCCGCGAGCGCCGCCCCGTCGGCGTCGTCGAGGACCGTGCCGGTCTCGAGCATCCGCTGCTCGACCCGCCCGGTATTGGCGATGAGGATGACCATGAGCCGGTCGCGGCCCATCGGCACGAGTTCGATGTGCCGCACGGCCGACCGGGTGAGCGAGGGGTACTGCACGACGGCCACCTGGTGGGTGAGCGAGGCGAGCAGCCGCACGGTGCGGTCGACGACGTCGTCGAGATCGACGGCACCGTGCAGGAAGCGCCCGATCGCGGCCCGCTCGGCCGGGGACATCGGCTTCACCGTGCTGAGTCGGTCGACGAAGAGACGATAGCCGGCGTCGGTGGGCACCCGTCCCGCCGACGTGTGGGGGGCGTGGATGAGCCCCTCCTCCTCGAGCGCGGCCATGTCGTTGCGGACCGTCGCGGCGGACACCCCGAAGTGGTGTCGCTCGACGAGATTCTTGGAGCCGACCGGCTCGGACGTGCGCACGTAGTCCTGGACGATCGCCCGCAGGACGGCCAACCGCCGCTCCTCGCTCAACCCCGGCCTCCTCCCGACGCCCGTTCCGTCATTGGCACTCTCGTATGCCGAGTGCCAAGTCTACGTCGGACGGCTGGCCCCGCGCCCGGCGCGTCCGCGCCGACCCGCCGGGCGGGCGACACCGGGGGCACAGACTCGCCCGGCGCGTCCACGCGGCCCGGCCGGGCGGGCGGCATACCCTCGCCGGGTGGATCGCTACCGGACCGACGTCCTCGCCGGAGACTGGCGCGCGCGGGGGCGCGAGCGCGCACGGCCGACGCCGGCCGAGCCGGGGTTGGTCGTCGAGGAGGTCGCGACCGGCTGGTGCGGCGCGATCGTGCACGTGGAGAAGGCCGGCGGGATGCACGTGGTTCACCTCGAGGACCGGAACGGCCGCCGGCGCGGCTTCCCGCTCGGCCCCGGCTTCCTCCTCGAAGGGCGCCCGGTCGTGCTCACGGCGCCGCAGGCCGCCGACCGCGCCGCGCTCGGCGCCGCGCGGGCGGCCCAGGCCCGGACGGCGAGCGGGTCGGTGGCCGTCCAGGGCGCGCGGGCCCGGGTCGCGGCCGGCTCGCGGATCTGGGTCGAGGGGCGCCACGACGCCGAACTCGTCGAGCACGTGTGGGGCGCCGACCTGCGGGTCGAAGGGGTCGTCGTCGAGCAGCTCGACGGAGTGGACGACCTCGTGTCCGAGGTTCGGGCCTTCGCGCCCGGACCGGGCCGCCGGCTGGGGATCCTCGTCGACCATCTCGTCCCGGGAACCAAGGAGACGGCGATCGTCGAGGCCGTCCGGGCGTTGCCGGCATACCGCGAGCACGTGCTCGTGCTCGGCCATCCCTATGTCGACGTCTGGCAGTCGGTGAAGCCCGACCGGCTGGGATGGGAGCGCTGGCCGCAGATCCCCCGTGGACGTCCGTGGAAGGAGGGCATCTGCGAGGCTCTGGGCTGGCCGTGTGGCAGCCAGGCCGAGATCGCCCACGCCTGGAAGCGGATCCTCGGTAGAGTCCGGACGTATTCCGATCTCGAGCCGACGCTCCTGGCCTCCGTCGAGGCACTCATCGACTTCGTCGCCCCGCCCCCAAGCGCCTGACCGGCGCCGACCCGGAGGTCCGCCCCATGTCCGACCAACCGCCGTTCCAGCCGCAGCAGCCCTACCAGGCGCCGCAACAGCCGTTTCAGCAGCAGCAGCCGTTCCCTCCGCAGCAGCCGCTCTACCCGCCGCCGGCCGCAGTCGCGCCGCTCAGCCCGGCCGAGGCCCGGCAGTGGAGCATGCTCGCCCACCTGAGCGGGATCCTCTTCGGCTTCCTCGGCCCGCTCGTCGTCATGCTCGTCTTCGGACCGCGCGACGGCTTCACCAAGGACCAGTCGACCGAGGCCCTCAACTTCCAGATCACCCTCATGATCGGGTGGGTCGCCGCGATCCTCCTGTCGGCCGTCGGGATCGGGCTGTTGCTCTTCCCCGTCGTATGGATCGGCGGGCTGGTCCTGTCGATCATGGCCGGACTCGCGGCGAACAACGGACAGCCCTACCGCTACCCCGTGTGCCTGCGCCTGGTCAGTTGACGGTCAGCTGACCAGGCGGCGCACGACCGTGTCGGCGAGCAGGCGACCCCGCAGGGTGAGCCGTGCCCGCGCGTCCCGCACGGCCGTCTGGCCGTCGAGCAGACCCTCGGCCACGAGCTCGGCAACCGCGCGCCGCCCGTGGGCGGTCAATGCCCCCAGCGGCAGCCCCTCGGCCAGCCGTATCCCGAGGAGCACCCGCTCGTCGGATCGCTGGTCGGCGGTGAGCGTCTCGCGCGCGGCCGCCGGCGAGCGCCCGTCCAGCACCCGATCGCGGTATGCCGCTGGGTGCTTGACGTTCCACCACCGCACCCCACCGACGTGGCTGTGGGCACCCGGCCCGGCCCCCCACCAGTCGCCGTCGCCCCAGTAGCCGAGGTTGTGTCGGCACCGGTCGGACTCGGTCCGGGCCCAACTGCTCACCTCGTACCACTCATAGCCCGCCGCGGCGAGCTCGGCGTCGGCCACCTCGTACTTGGCCGCCTCGTCGTCGTCGTCGGTCGGGGCCACCTCGCCCCGGCGCACCTGCACCGCCAACCGGGTGCCGTCCTCGACGACAAGGGCGTAGGCCGACACGTGGTCAGGCCCCAGGTCGATCGCCGCGGCGAGCGAACGCCGCCAGTCGTCGATCGACTCCCCCGGCGTGCCGTAGATGAGGTCGAGGCTCACCGCGAGCCCGGCCGTCCGTGCGGCGCCGACGGCGGCGGCGACTCCGGCCGGATCGTGGGTGCGTTCGAGGGTGGCCAGCACGTGTGGAACGGCCGACTGCATACCGAGAGACACCCGCGTGTAGCCGGCGGCCGCGAGCTCTTGGGCAAGCGACGGTGTGAGGGTGTCCGGGTTCGCCTCACAGGTCACCTCCGCACCGGCAGCCACACCCCACCGCTCGCGTATGCCGTCCAGCACCCGCCCGAGGTCGGCCGCCGGCAGGAGCGTGGGCGTGCCCCCGCCGAGGAAGACGGTGTCGACCGCAGGGGCGCCCGGGCCCAGTGCCGCACGGGCGAGGTCGAGCTCGGCCAGGACCGCGACGACGTAGTCTGCGGGGCCGCCCGCTCCAGCTGCGTCCGCCGCGGCCTGCCCCGTCCCGAGTTCGGCGAGCGCGTAGGTGTTGAAGTCGCAGTAGCCGCACCGCACCCGGCAGTAGGGGACGTGGACGTAGACCCCCCACGGGTGCCTGCCGAGACCGGCCAGCGCCGCGGCGGGGAGGCGACCGTCCGCGGGGGCGGGGTCGCCCTCGGGCAGAGCGGACGGCATACCGAGGATCCTGCCAGCAGACGAGGACACGGGCCGACGACCCCGGCCGGTGGACGGCCGCGCGGAGCCGTTCGGGCCGCCTCGAACCGTCCGTCTGGTGAGCCCGGCGTCTTGTCCGTCGGGATGGGCCGGGCCGGCGGACGGCGTGTCGACGCGACACGCCGTCCGCCGGAACGAGCCGCGGGAAATGGTCTCCACAGGGCCTTGCGCGGGGGCGATGCGCGGACTACAAATGTCCTACGCAGCCGGCTCGCCGGCAGCCAGCGAAAGGCCCACCAACGGCCAATTCCCTTTCGGGGGAAGCGGATTCGGGGCTGATCGCGAACGGCTCGGACTTCGGTCCGGCCACGCCCAGGCCTCGCGCCTGTGGCAGTCCGAGGCCTTCGGGCCGCGGACGCGCGGGCGGCTCCGGCTGCTCGCCGAAGGGCCCCGGAGACTCATACTCACCGGGGCCCTTCGCCCGTCTGTGACCTGATCGCACACCGGTACCGGCGTGGCGCAGACGGTCACCAGCGGCTCGTGAACCGCCCGCCGTGAGTCGGCGTAGGGTCGCAGGCGTGTATGACATTCGCTGGATCGACCTCGACGGCCTCGTCAACCTGCGCGACGTCGGCGGGATGCCGACCGTCGACGGTGGCGTCATCGTCGCCGGTCGGCTGCTGCGTTCGGACAACCTCCAGGAACTCACCCCGGACTCCCTCGATCGGCTCACCGGCGAACTGGGCGTCACCGACGTCATCGACCTGCGTAGCCACGTCGAGCGCGCGCGCGAAGGAGCCAGCCCCGTCCTCGGTCGATCCGGGGTCCAGGTCCACGAGCTCACTCTCTATGCGGACGACGCCGCCGAGGGTGGCCTGCCCGCCGAGGAACACGAGCTGCCCTGGGTGGTCCAGGCCCGGCGCCTGCGGCAGCAGCCGACCGATCGTCCCCGGATCGTCCCGACCGGCACCGGACACGACGCCTTCTGGAGCCGGCACTACCTGGGCTATCTCCAGGAACGGCCCGATTCGGTCGTCGCCGCGGTTCGGGCGATCGCCCATGCGCGGGGGGCCGCCCTCGTCCACTGCGCCGCCGGCAAGGACCGCACCGGCACGATCACCGGGTTGGCCCTCGTCGTCGCCGGGGCGCAGCGCGAGGCGGTGATGGCCGACTATGCCGCGACCGCCGATCGCATCGACCGCATCCTCGAGCGGCTGGCCCGCCGACCGGCATACGCGGAGAACCTCCGCGGCAAGACCAAGGCCGAGCAGTCACCCCGCGCCGAGACCATGGGGCGCCTGCTGGACACCCTCGACCGCGACCACGGCGGCGCGCTCGGGTGGTTGCACGAACACGGCTGGCAGGACGAGGACACCGTGCTGTTGCGCGCCAAGCTGCGGGAGGGTTGAGCCCTTTCCGGCCCGCCACTCCTCCCGATCATCACTCCCGTTCGTCAGACCACGGGTCGAAGTCCGGCCGCTCGTCCGCCAGCTCGCATGCGCACGGGTAGTCCTCGTACCATCCGTCGGCCGCGGTCTCCACCCCGTGCGGACACACCAGATGGGCGAACCGTTCGTCGTCCTCCGGCCGCGTCGTCCACGCGACCCGAGGCGGCCCGGGCACACGACGCGTGCGGCGCCGTCGCCGCGTCTCGGCTTCGGCCGCCTGCACCTGTGCGCGACCGGGATGATCAGCCGGTATGCCGTCACGTGCCCGCTGCTCGTCTCGCCTCGCCCGCTGCCAGCTCACGAGCACGGGAGGCTCCTGTCCGCTGCGGGGGGCGGCACCCCAGTGGATCGGCCAGGTCCGGCCGGGCAGCACGTCGACGTCCAGGTGGGCGGCATACCGGTTGCCCGTCGCCGAACGAAGGCCGTCGTCCGCCATCGGCGCCACCACCGAACCCTCCTCGTCGACGACCACGAGGCGCCAGCCCGCCAGGCCGAGCGCCTCGACCGCCAGTGCCAGCCCTTCGCCGCGGCCGGACTCGGCGTCCCCGACCCTTCCGCGGGAGATGCCCAGTCGCGCCGCCAGCTCCCGCTGACTGAGGTCGAGCACTCGGCGCAACCGACGCAGGTGCCCCACGACGTCGAAGCTGGGTGCCTCGGCCCACGGCACACCCACGTCCGGCACACCCACGTCCGGCACACCCGCGTCCGGCGCACCGCCATGCCCGGTCGACGTGCGGGGCTCGACACCCTGGTGAGAGGAAGGGCGCTGGGGATGGTGGGTCATCGTGCGACCGATTGTCACTCCCCTCGCCGCGATCCCGACGGCCGCCCGGGGGATCTGTGGATAACCGGCCAGTGCGATCAGGGGGTGCGAGAACGTGAGAGTGTGCACCACCTGGCGGTGCACACCCTCACGTTCTACGGACCCCTTGTGTCGGGCGATCGCGGTGACGCCTGAGGCTCGTGTGACGCGGGTGACTCACGCGCAGCTGGGGTGTGGATGCCTGTCAGGGGTGTGGATGCCTGTCAGGGGCGTGAGTGGGACGGCGAGGCGCGTGAGACGGCGACACAGCGCGAGGCGGGTGTGGTTCGAGGCGACCGAAACGGTCGGCGGGCTATTTCTTCTTGGGGTCCACGGGCTCGCTGGACAGCGCGGCGATGAAGGCCTCCTGGGGGACTTCGACGCGGCCGACCATCTTCATTCGCTTCTTGCCCTCCTTCTGCTTCTCGAGCAGCTTGCGCTTGCGGGTGATGTCACCGCCGTAACACTTGGCGAGCACGTCCTTGCGAATGGCACGGATGGTCTCCCGGGCGATGATCCGCGAGCCGATGGCCGCCTGGATGGGCACCTCGAACTGTTGGCGAGGGATGAGCTTGCGCAACTTGCCGGCCATCTCGACGCCGTAGGAGTAGGCCCGGTCCTTGTGGACGATGGCCGAGAAGGCGTCGACCTGCTCGCCCTGCAGCAGGATGTCGACCTTGACGAGGTCGGCCGCCTGGTCGCCGTCGGCCTCGTAGTCGAGCGAGGCATAGCCGCGGGTACGCGACTTCAGCTGGTCGAAGAAGTCGAAGACGATCTCGGCGAGCGGGAGCGTGTAGCGCATCTCGACGCGGTCCTCGGACAGGTAGTCCATCCCCCGCAACGACCCCCGCTTGCTCTGGCAGAGCTCCATGATCGCGCCGATGAACTCGCTCGGCGCGAGGATCGTCGCGCGCACGACCGGCTCGCGAACCTCGGCGATCTTCCCGTCCGGGTACTCGCTCGGGTTGGTCACGGTGAGCACCCGTCGGTCCTCGAGGGTGACCTCGTAGACGACGTTCGGTTGGGTCGAGATGAGGTCGAGCCCGAACTCGCGCTCGAGTCGCTCGCGCACGATCTCCAGGTGGAGCAGCCCGAGGAAGCCGCACCGGAAGCCGAAGCCGAGCGCCGCCGAGGTCTCCGGCTCGTAGACGAGGGCCGCGTCGTTGAGTTTGAGCTTGTCCAATGCGTCGCGCAAGTCGGGGTAGTCTGACCCGTCGATCGGGTAGAGCCCGGAGAAGACCATCGGCTTGGGGTCGCGGTAGCCGCCGAGCGACGCGGCTGCCGGCTTGGACGCATTCGTCACCGTGTCGCCGACCCGGCTCTGGCGCACGTCCTTCACGCCGGTGATGAGGTAGCCGACCTCACCCACGCCCAGCCCCTTGGAGGGCTCCGGCTCCGGCGAGGAGACCCCGATCTCGAGCAACTCGTGGGTGGCCTTCGTCGACATCATGAGGATGCGCTCACGGGGGTTGAGGTCGCCGTCGACGACCCGCACATAGGTGACGACCCCGCGGTAGGTGTCGTAGACCGAGTCGAAGATCATCGCCCGTGCGGGCGCGGCCGGGTCGCCCACCGGCTGCGGCACCTGACGGACGATCTCGTCGAGCAGCGCCTCGACACCGGCGCCGGTCTTTCCCGACACCCGCAGGCAGTCCTCCGGCTCGCAGCCGATGAGCCCGGCGAGCTCGGCGGCATACTTCTCCGGCTGTGCGGCCGGCAGGTCGATCTTGTTGAGGACGGGGATGATCGCCAGGTCGTTCTCCATGGCGAGGTAGAGATTGGCGAGGGTCTGCGCCTCGATCCCCTGAGCCGCGTCGACGAGAAGCACGGCTCCCTCGCAGGCGGCGAGCGACCGGCTCACCTCGTAGGTGAAGTCGACGTGTCCCGGCGTGTCGATCATGTTGATGGCGTAGGTGACCCCGGCGGACTCCCACGGCATCCGCACCGCCTGGCTCTTGATGGTGATGCCGCGCTCGCGCTCGATGTCCATCCGGTCGAGGTACTGGGCCCGCATGGCCCGGCTGTCGACGATGCCGGTGAGCTGGAGCATCCGGTCGGCCAGCGTCGACTTGCCGTGGTCGATGTGGGCGATGATGCAGAAATTCCGGATCCGCTCCGGCGGGGTTGCGTGCGGAGGCAGCGCGGTGCGGGCCATCGGGGACACGGCGGTGCAGGACCTCGCTGAGACGTCGGGCGGGTGAGCGCCCCAGTCTCCCACGAACCACGCGGTATGCCGCGCACTCCGACCGCGAGTGTCAAGCCCAGAGCGGCCCCGGTGTGACGCCGGGCAGGCTCGAGCATTTGGCGCTCCACGTGTTCGACCCGCTCTTCCAGACCGAGCAGTCGGAGGCGTGGGCGTTGGGGCTGGCCCCCAGCATGGCGGCGGCGGCGAGGACTCCGATGGCACCGAGGCGGGCTACCTGTCGCTTCATCATGTTCTCCCCAGAGCTGGTGGTGTCGGTCGCGCCGGCGGCCTGCCGACCATGACCCCGGTGTGACGCGGGCGCGACGACGCTGCAACGCCGAGAGCCGGCGGATCGCGCATCCCGGCTAGGGTGACGAGGTGAGCATCCTCGTGACCGGCGGTACCGGGACGCTCGGCCGGGTGGTGGTACCGGAGCTGCGTGACACGGGGGCCGACGTGCGGGTGCTCAGCCACCGAAGATCCGGCTCGGGGATCGTCACGGGCGATCTCGTGGCTCGCGCAGGACTACCGGCCGCACTGCGTGGAGTCCACACCGTCGTGCACCTGGCCACCACCGGCAATGCCCGCGACATCCGCGCCATGGCCAACCTCACGTCGGCAGCCTCAGCTGCCGGGGTCCGGCACCTGATCTACCTGTCGATCGTCGGAGTGGACGCCGTGCCGCTGCCCTACTACCGGGCCAAACTCGAATGCGAGCGTCAACTTCAGTCTGCCGGGCTCCCGTGGACGGTCCTGCGGGCGACGCAGTTCCACGACCTCGTCTGGCAGATCTTCGCGGCCCAACGTCGCTCCCCGTGGTTGTTCGTCCCGGACATCCCGATCCAACCGGTCGACACCTCGGTCGTCGCGGCTCGGCTGGTGCAGCTGGCGGCCGAGCCGCCTGCCGGGCGAGTCGCCGACCTCGGCGGCCCCCGGGTGCAACGCCTCCTCGACCTCGCCCACGACTTCCTCGCCGCCACCGGTCGGCCGGGTCGCCGCATCGTGCAGACCCGGCTGCCCGGACGGATCTTCGCCGCCTATGCCGCGGGGGGACACCTCGCCCCTGGTGAGGCGGCCGTGGGCACCCCGGATTTCGCCGACTTCTGCGCCCGCCGGACGCGGGCGCAGGAGCCTGCAGCTCCGCTGCCCGGCGCGGCCCCGGGCGCGCGGCGGCAGGACCGTCATCCCGGCGCGACCTCACGTACCCACCAGGAGCAGCAAGCCAGCGGCCCTCGCAGCGCCTACCCGGGCGACTTCCTCGGTATGCCGTCGCTCGACTATGCCCCGCGGCCGGACGGGCGTCCCGATCCGGGCGAGATCGTCTGGACCTGGGTGCCTTTCGAGGAGGACCACACCCGCGGCAAGGACCGGCCGGTGCTGCTCGTCGGGCGCGACGGTCCGTGGCTGTTGGCTGTGCCGCTCACCTCCAAGGACCACGACCGCGACGCCGCCCAGGAGCACACCGCGGGCCGAGAATGGGTCGACGTCGGATCCGGTGGCTGGGACACCGCAGGGCGCCCGAGCGAGGCCCGGGTCGACCGGATCGTCCGGGTCGACCCGACGGCGGTGCGACGCGAGGGAGCGGTGCTCGGCCGGCATACCTTCGCGCAGGTCGCCGCCGCGATCCGCGGGCGCGTGACAGAGGGCACGTCCCTGGAGTGAGTTGCGCGTCAGATTCGCCCAACGCTCACAGGCCCTCAAGGACGGCCCCGGCCGGCCTCGCTCCTCGGCCGGACCCGACGGCATACGAAAGGGCCGGACTCCCCAGCGGGAGCCGGCCCCTTGCGTATGCCGTGCGCAGCGACTGCCGGTCGCCTCAGAGCGAGGCGGCCTTCTTCGCCATGGCCGACTTCTTGTTGGCGGCCTGGTTGGCGTGGATGACGCCCTTGCTCACGGCCTTGTCGAGCTTGGCGCTCGCCGCGCGCAGGGCTTCCTGCGCCTTGTCCGCGTCGCCGGAGGCAGCGGCCTCGCGGAACTTGCGGACCCACGTGCGCAGTTCGCTCTTCACGGCCTTGTTGCGCTCGGTGCGAGCGCGGTTGGTCTTGATCCGCTTGAGCTGGGACTTGATGTTCGCCACTGGTGATCTGTCTTTCGGTCGGTCGGGTATGCCGTAGAGGGCGGCAGACGCGGCTCGGGACCGGGCGTGGGGCACCCGTGGTTGAGCCGCGCTGGGTGATGCTCGTGCGCGCACGACCAGGCGCGCACGCGAAGGATCAATCTACCAGCGAGCGGGTATGCCGCCCAAACCGCGGGTCGGTCGCGTCGCCGCAATGCCGGCCCGGGCTCCGCCGAGCAGGCTCAGCGGCGCTGGGCACGGGCGTCGGCGATGGCGAGGATGGCCCGTTCGACGGCATAGACCGGGTCGCGGCCGCCACCCTTGACCTCGACGTCGGCCGCCGCGACCGCCTGGATGGCGACACCGAGCCCCGGCCCGTCCCAATGGCCGAGCGAGCGACGAGCCTTGTCGACCTGCCATGGGGCCAGCCCGAGAGCCTTGGCTACCGCGGGCGAGGACCCCCGTCCGGCGGAGCCGACCCGCACGAGCGTGCGCAGCTGGGAAGCGAGCACGGCGACGATGGGCACCGGGTCGACCCCGGTAGCGATCGCGTGGCGCAGCAGCCGCAGCGCCTCCCCCGGCTGGCCGGCGATGGTCGCGTCGGCGACCCGGAAGCCGGTCGCCTCGACCTTGCCCCCGTGGTAGAGCTCGACGACCCGGTCGTCGATGGTCCCCTCGGTGTCCGCGACGAGCTGGGCGCAGGCCGCGGCGAGCTCGCGCAGGTCCTTGCCGATCGCCTCGACGAGCGCCCCCACCGCCTCGGGTGTCGCCCGGCGCCCCGCCCGGCGGAACTCGTGGGCGACGAAGTCACCCTTGTCGCGGTCGCTCTTGATCGCCGGGCACTCGATCACGCGCGCGCCGGCCGACCGGAGGGCCTCGAGCATCCGCTTGCCCCGCTGGCCCCCCTTGTGGACGACGACGAGGGTGACGTCCTGCGCCGGGGAGGCGACGAGCGCGAGCACCTCGGCATAGAGCTCGTCGGAACCCTCGTCGGCATCCTCGACGACCAGCGCCTTCGCACCGCCGAAGAGGGACGGGCTCGCGTGCAGGCCCAATTCGCCCGGCTCGTATGCCGCCCCCCGCACCGTGATCGTCTCGAGCTCGGGGTCGAGCGCACGCAACTGCGCGAGCACCGAGGATCGCGCTCGCTCGGCGAGCAGCTCCTCGGGCCCGCTCACGAGGACGAACGGCGGCACGGTCACGGGCCAAGACTGCCACGTGCGTCGGACAGGGCAGGATGTGCTCCCATGATCGATCGCGCCCGCCTGGCCGCCCTCATGTCCGCCGAGCAGGACCGTTTCGCGGCCGCGCACCCGCGCTCGGCGGCGGCATACGGCCGGGCCGAGCACCTGTTCGGGCGGGTCCCGATGACGTGGATGAACAAGAAGGCGGGGGGCTTCCCGATCTACCTCGAGAGCGCCCGCGGCAACCGGGTGCGTGACATCGACGGGCACGACTACGTCGACTTCGCGCTCGGGGACACCGGGGCGATGGCCGGGCACTCCCCCGAGCCGGTCGTCGCGGCGATCCGCCGGCGGGTGGAGGAGCTGGGCGGACTCACGACGATGCTGCCGACCGAGGACGCCGAATGGGTGGGCGCCGAACTCACCCGCCGCTTCGGGATGGACGTGTGGAGCTTCTCGCTCACCGCGACCGACGCCAACCGCTGGGCGATCCGGCTCGTCCGCGCGATAACCGGGCGGCCGAAGATCCTCGTCCACAGCTACTGCTACCACGGCTCGGTCGACGAGTCGCTCATCGTCGTCGGGCCTGACGGGGAGGGCACGAGCCGACCCGGCAATGTCGGCTCGCCCGTCGACGTCACCCACACGAGTCGGGTCGCGGAGTTCAACGACGTGGAGCGCCTGGAACGGCAGCTCGCCCACGGCGACGTCGCCGCGGTGCTCATGGAGCCGGCGATGACGAACATCGGGATCGTGCTGCCCGACCCGGGCTACCTGCAGGCCGTCCGCGAGGCGACCCGGCGCCACGGCAGCCTGCTCATCGTCGACGAGACCCACACCTTCTCGGCCGGTCCGGGCGGGATGACCCGCCGCGACCGTCTCGACCCGGACGTCCTGGTCATCGGGAAGGCGATCGCGGGCGGCATACCGATCGGGGCCTACGGGCTCTCCGGCGACCTCGCCGCCCGGGTGCTCGCCCGCACGGACCTCGACCTCGTCGACATGGGCGGGGTCGGCGGCACGCTCGCGGGCAACCCGCTCTCGATCGCCGCGGCGCGCGCGACCCTCGAACACGTCCTCACCGACGAGGCCTTCACCGGGATGATCGACACGGCCACCGTCTTCGCCGACGGAGTCGAGAGACTCATCGCCGAGCATGAATTGCCTTGGGCGATCAACCAATTGGGCGCGCGAGCGGAGTACCGGTTCGCAACCCCCTACCCGCGCAACGGGACCGAGGCCGCGGCCAGCGCCGACGGCGAGCTCGAGGACTACCTGCACCTCTACCTCGCCAATCGCGGCATCCTGCTCACGCCCTTCCACAACATGGCGCTCATGTGTCCCACGACGAGCGTCGCTGACGTGCAACGCCACCACGAGGTCTTCGCCCAGGCGCTGGCCACGCTCCCCCGCTGACCCTCAGTCGAAGCCGAAGGTCGGGTCGCCGATCGTGAGGCCGAGCTGCTCGAGCCTGGCCCCGATCACCTCGGCGGGACGCTCGAAGTGCTCGACGAGCTCCTCGAGCTCGATCCCCGCCTGCGCGGCATCGCGCAGCTCGTCGTCCTGCGTCGCGGTCCAGCCCACCCCGGCGGTGACGGCCGTCCGCGCGGACAGGGCCACCGGCGGGTCCGGAGCCACCGGGCGTGGGTCGGCGTCCGGCCCAGTGGGAGCCCCGGGCCCAGATCCGGCCGCAGACCCCCCGCGGTATGCCGCGGGCGCACCACCGAGCCCGCGGGCCGTCGGTTCGGCGACCGGCAGCGGCCGCGGCGCGACCTCGTCGAGCCGCCGCAGGGCCGCGAGCACGGTCGCCCGGTCGGTGGTCGGCCAGAACGGGGGCAGCGAGCGTTGGAGGAAGCCGGCATACCGCGCGGTGACCATCCGGGAGTCGAGGAAGGCGACGACGCCCCGGTCGTCCGATCGGCGGACGAGTCGTCCCGCCCCTTGGGCGAGCCGCAGGGCCGCGTGCGTGGCCGAGACCGCCATGAAGCCGTTGCCGCCCATCCGGGCGATCGCCTGCGTGCGGGCGGAGGCGAGCGGGTCGTCCGGGCGTGGGAAGGGGATCCGGTCGATGACGACGAGCTGACAGGAGGAGCCGGGAACGTCGACCCCCTGCCACAGACTGAGCGTGCCGAACAGGCAGGTCGTGGACTCACGGGCGAATTGCCTTACCAGAGTGGCGATCTGGTCCTCGCCCTGGCAGAGGATCGCGATCTCGGCGCCATCCGCGGCGAACCGTTCCCGCAGGGCCTCGGTGGCGGCCTGCGCGGCACGCATCGAGGAGAACAGCCCGAGGGTCCGTCCGCCGGCGGCCCGCACGAGGGCTTCGAGTTCGTCGAGGGACTCCGGACCGGCGCCGTCGCGCCCCGGCGGCGGCAGGTGCGCGGCGACGTAGGCGACGGCCTGGCGCGGGTAGTCGAAGGGCGACCCCACGTCGACGCCCTCCCACTCCGGCGCTCCCTCGCCCCGCAGGCCCATCGTGCCGGCGACGGCGTCGAAGCTGCCACCGAGCTCGAGGGTGGCCGAGGTGAGCACGACCGTCCGGCCCGTGAGAACCCTGTCGCGCACGAGCATGGCGACGCTCATCGGTGCGACGCGCAGCACGGATCCGCGCCGCGGCTCGTGGCTGCACCACACGACGTCGAGCTCACGCTCCTCGAGGATGCGGGCGGCCACGTCGAAGGTCTCGTCGACCGCCGCCCGGGCCACCTGCAGCGCCCCGTCGGGCTCGGCCCCCGCCTCGGGCTTGAGGTCGCTCTGGATGGCCCGGGCCACGTCGCGCACCCGACTGAGGGCGAGCGAGAGCGCGTCGGGCAGCGCGAGGAGGCGACCCTGCGGCATACCGTCGAGAACCGATCCGAGCAGGACGCCCACGTCCTCCAACTCCGACGTCCGCTCGCTGCGCTTGCCGACCCGCCGGGCCGCCGCACCGACGAGGCCGGAGGTGATCTCGTCGGTGATCGTCGAGGTCACCCGGTCGACCAGCTCGTGCGCCTCGTCGACGACGAGCAGGTCGTGGGCGGGGAGCATCTGGCGACCCTCGAAGGAGTCGATCGCCATGAACGAGTGGTTGGTGACGACGACGTCGACGTCGGCGGCGGCGGCCCGCGAACGCTCGACGAAGCATTCCGCCACCTGGGGGCACTTCCCACCGAGGCATTCGTGGGCGTCGACGGAGACCTGCCGCCAGGCCCGGTCGGACACCCCGGGCACGAGTTCGTCGCGGTCGCCGGATTCGGTCGTCTCGGCCCAGGCCCGCAACCGGATCACCTCCTGACCCAGCCGGCCCGCGGCCCGGTCGACCTCGCCGACGGCGAGCAGCGAATCCTCCTCGTCGGGGAAGCCGCCTTCGAGCTTGTGCACGCACAGGTAGTTGCGCCGTCCTTTGACCATGGCGAAGGTCGGCGTCCGACCGAGCACGGGCGCCACCGCCTGTGCCAGCCGCGGCAAGTCCCGGTCCACGATCTGCGCCTGCAGGGCGAGCGTGGCCGTCGCCACGACGGCGGGGGTGCCGGTGTCGAAGGCATGCCGGATCGCGGGGACGAGGTAGGCGAGGGACTTCCCGGTGCCGGTCCCCGCCTGGACGAGCAGGTGTCGATCCGTGTCGAGCGCGCGCTCGACGGCCTGGGCCATGGCGACCTGGCCGGGTCGCTCGGTGCCCTCGATCGCCTCGACCGCAGCACGCAGGAGGCGATCGAGGGTGGACACCCGAGCACTGTATGCCGCCGACCCCAGATGGATCCGAGCCGACCCCGGATGCGCCGGGTCGGCTTACCGGACCGGCATCACCGGGCGCGCGAGACTGCTGCGGTAACACCGGGACCGGCAACGGCGAAGAGGTGGCATGACCCAGCATCCGGATCCGCGACGGATCGGCACCGACCCGGACGTGCTCGAGGAGTTCTACCGCGAGCACGTCCGAGCGGTGCAGCGGTTCGTCGCCCGGCGGGTGGCCGATCCCGAGCACGCGGCCGACCTCACCGCCGACGTCTTCCTCGCCGCGATCGACGGCGCCCCCACCTTCGAGCCGTCCCGGGGCGCGCCCGTCGCCTGGCTGTTCGGGATCGCCCGCAACGTCGTCGCCGACGACCTGCGCCGACGGGCGCGGGAACGGCGCGCGGTCGGACGACTCGCCGGCCGCCGTCCCCTCCAGGCCGACGCGCTCGCCCGGGCCCGCGAACGCATCGACGCCGAACGCGAGAGCCGCCGGCTGTATGCCGCCCTCGCCCACCTGCCCGAGTCACAGCGGGCGATCCTCGAACTCGTCGCCCTCGACGGGCTCTCCCTCGTCGACGCCGCAGCAGCCCTGGGGGTGAAGCCGGTCACCGCGCGGGTCCGGCTGCACCGGGCCCGGCACACCCTGCACACCCATCTGGCCGGCGCGCAGCCGGCGGTGGCAGCTGCTCTGCCGCCGACCGTCGCCGCAGCCGTGTCCGTTCCCGAGGAGGTTCTCCCATGACCACGTCCCATCCCCGCCCCTCGCTGCCACCCCTTGACCCCGGCCAGGCCGGGGCGGCGCCCGGGAGTGTGCGTGAGCCGCTCGACTCCTTCGAGACCGAGCTGCTCGGACGCCTGCGCGAGCAGGTCCACGACCGCGGGCACGCGGCATACCTCCGGCCGACCGGCCGGGTGCTGCACGTCGCCGACCGAGCCGGGTTCGCCGGGCCCGCTCGGCCAGCTTGGCCAGCTCGGCCAGTTCGGCCCGCAAGGCCGCGTCGGCGGGCCCTCTCGGTCGCGGCCTCGGCCCTCGCCGTCGCGGGGCTCGCAGGTGGGCTCACCCTCACGACGGGCACGCCGGCCTATGCGCTCGGGACCGACTCGCCCGGGCGGATCACCGTGTCGGTCACCCGGCTCGAGGATGCGGCCGGACTCGAGGCTGCCCTGGCCGCACACGGGATCCGCGCCGAAGTGGACTACCTGCCCCAGGGGATGGTGTGCGCACCCGGCCGCGGCCACGAGGTGGTCGGTCCGAACGGGGTGAGTGAGTTCCAGTTCGGCGCGGGCGGCGCCTCGCTCACCCTGTCGACGGCCGGTTGGCGGCCGGAGTGGACGCTGCTGTTGTCCACGAGCGGCGACCTGTCCGACTCGGCCGGCTCGCTCGCGGTCGTCGACGGACCGGTGGGCGGCTGCCAGCCGGTGGCGTTCGCCTCGCTCGGCGGGGGCGACCCGGCGATCGTCGACGCCGTCCAGCCCGGCGAGCCTCCGATCTCGGGGACACGCGCCTCCTGACCGAGGTCCGTTCGCGCATGCGTCGGCACCCACCCGGGCGCGGCCGGCCGGGACTCCGGTCGGCCGCGCCGCGGCACGCCTGAGGGCTCGGCGCGCGTCAGTACCAGTGCGGGCTGTTCGCCTGCCACCTGGCCCACGCCACGCAGGGCGACCCGTAGCGGCCCTTGATGTAACCCAGACCCCAGGTGATCTGGGTCGCCGGGTTGACCAGCCAGTCCGAACCGGCCGAGGCCATCTTGGTGCCCGGCAACGACTGGGGGATGCCATAGGCGGCCGAATAGGGGTTGGCCGCGGCCCAGTTCCAGTTGCTCTCGTGCTGCCACAGCGCGTCGAGGCAGGACCACTGGTCGGTGCCGAAGCCGAATCTCGGCATGAGTTGCTGGGCGACGGCGCGCGGATGGGCCTGGGCCCAGGCGAGGGTCCCAGTGTTCGAGCTGCTTCCGCCGGTCGTGGTCGCGGGTCCGCTCGTCGACGTCGAGGTGGACGTCGAGGTCGAGGTGGTCGTGCGCGCCGCGGAACGGGCGGCGGCCTGCGCCGCGGCCCGGTCGGCAGCAGCCTTGTCGGCAGCGGCCTTCTCCGCAGCAGCCTTCTCGGCAGCAGCCTTCTCGGCAGCGGCCCTCGCGGCGGCGGCCGCTGCCGCGGCGAGACCGTCGAGGCGTTGCTGTTGCAGGTCCGCAGAGGTGTGCTGGAGGTCGGCCAGCCGGGCGACCAACGCCGTCTGCTCGGCAGCCACCTGGGCGACCTGGGTGTGAGAGGCGGCGAGCACCTCCTGCATCCGGGCGAGGGCCTGCGCGCTCGCCCGGGTTGCCTCCCCGAGCACCTGGGCGCGCTCGGCCGCCACCCCGCGGGCCGAGGCTGCCGCCCCGGCGAGCAGCGACGCGCTCTGCAGGTCCTGGTCGAGCGCACCCGAGGCATCATCGAGGTACTGCGCGAGGTCGAGGGCACGCTGGGGTCCCTCGCCGATGAGTCCGAGCAGCAGTTCCCCCTGCGTGCTACCGCCTTCGAAGGCCGCCGCGGCGGCGCGGCTGATCGAGTCCGAGGCAGCCTGGGCCTGCGCCTGCGTCTCGTCGGCAAGCTGGGCAGCTGCGGCGGCGGCTGCCTGGGCGGCCTCTTCGGCGCGCTGCGCGGCGGCATACTCGCCGGCCGCCTCGCTGACCGCGCGCTGGACCTGCCCGAGTCTGGCGTTCGCGGCGGCGTAGCTCGCCTCGATCACCGAAACCTGTCCCTGTTGGTCCGCGACGGCCGAAACGGCTGCGTCGACCTGTGCCTGGCTGGGCGTGCCCGGAGGCAGGGTGTCCGCACGCACAGCGGCCGGCCCCGCGAGCAGGAGTGCCCCGGCGAGCACACCCGAGAGGGCGACCGAGAGTCCACGTGCGGGGATCGCTGCGCCGCGCGGGCTCGATGCATGCGGTCCCCCCGCATCCACCCACCACTCGCTCGTGCGGACACGCACGCGCATGACACCTCCTACCGTCGGACGACGTCCCACGGTAGCGAGATCTCACCAATTGCACCATAGGCCTCAACAACCTCATTGGCCTCGCACGACACGCCGAAGGATTTCGGCCCTCGGTCGCTCGGGTCGTGGCCGAGCCCCTTGAGCCAGATCCTTGTTCGTTGGCCACTCCCTGGCGGCCAGGCCCCGAGTAGCCGGCCAATCGCGCCGGGCGACTTCGGCGATACTCTGCTCGCCTCGCCTCGCCCTGTCCGCCCGATCAGACCCGGTATGCCGCGAGCTCGCCGACGGCGTAGGGGTGCACCCGCGCGTGCACCCGGGTCCCTTCGCCGGTGTGCTCGGTGTGCAGGACCTCGCCGTGCGTGTGCAGCCGGGCGAGCAGGTCGCCCCGGCCATAGGGCAGCAGGAGGTCGACCTCGACGTCGGGCTGCGGCAACTCGTCGGCGACCAGGCGCACGAGATCGTCGATGCCCGCACCGGTGCGGGCCGAGACGACGACCGAGTGTCGGTGGGTGCGGGTGAGCCGGTCGACGACCTCGGGGTCGGCGACGTCGGCCTTGTTGACCACGACGATCTCCTTGAGATCGGCCGCGCCCTCGACCTGGGCGAGCACCTCGCGAACGGCGGCGATCTGCCCCTCGGGATCGGCGTGCGAACCGTCGACGACGTGCAGGAGCAGGTCGCAGTCGCCGACCTCCTCGAGCGTCGAGCGGAACGCCTCGACGAGCTGGTGGGGCAGCGAGCGGACGAAGCCGACCGTGTCGACGAGCGTGTAGTCGCGACCTTCGGGGGTCTCGGCCCGGCGGACGGTCGGGTCGAGGGTGGCGAAGAGCTGGTTCTGCACGAGCACGCCGGCCCCGGTGATCCGGTTGAGGATCGAGGACTTGCCCGCGTTGGTGTAGCCCGCGATCGCGACGCTCGGCACGTGGTGGGTATGCCGCGCGGCCCGCTTGGTGTCGCGGCCGGTCTTCATCGCCGCGATGTCCCGACGCAGCTTGGCGATCCGAGTGTTGATCCGGCGACGGTCGAGCTCGATCTTCGTCTCGCCGGGCCCGCGCGAACCGATCCCCTCGCCGCCGGCGACCCGACCACCGGCCTGTCGGGACATCGACTCGCCCCAGCCCCGCAGGCGTGGGAGGAGGTACTGCAGCTGGGCCAACTCGACCTGCGCCTTGCCTTCGCGGCTCTTGGCGTGCTGGGCGAAGATGTCGAGGATGAGCGCCGTCCGGTCGATGACCTTGACCTTGACGACGTCCTCGAGTGCCCGCCGCTGACCCGGGGCGAGCTCGCCGTCGCAGATCACCGTGTCCGCGCCCTCGGCGGCGACGATGTCGCGCAGCTCGTGGGCCTTGCCCTTGCCGAGGAAGGTCGCCGGATCCGGCCGCGAGCGCCGCTGGAGCACCCCGTCGAGCACGGTCGAGCCGGCGGTCTCGGCGAGCGCGGCGAGCTCGCGGATGGAGTTCTCCGCATCGCCGACGGTGCCCTCGGTCCACACCCCGGCCAGGACCACCCGTTCGAGCCGCAGCTGGCGGTATTCGACCTCGGTGACGTCCTCGAGTTCGGTGGACAGCCCGGCGACGCGCCGCAGGGCGGCTCGTTCCTCGCGGTCGAGCTGGTCCCCGTCGTGGGTCCCCTCGCCGTCGTCGAGGTATGCCGCGGCCGACCACTCCTCCTCGGCGAGGGCGGCGGCGCGGTCGGTGAGCAGATGGTGTCGTCGTGTCATGGCCCTCCCAGCCTGTCATGCGGGCAACGGTGCTGCCGACAGGTTTATGCCGACACCTCGCCCGGCCGCGCGGTATCCCCGACGCAAGAACGGTCTCGCACCCGGGGGCGCCGCGAACACGTCGGTCACGGCCGTCTCGGCCGACCAATCGAGCACGGTCGAGTCCAGGTGAGTGGGGCTCACGCCCACGACGATGCTTCCGGGCAGCTCGAGGCGGCGGCCAGCCGCACCGGCACGCCCCTGCGTTGCCATCGTGTCTTCCCGGTCCGCGCGCCGTGCGGGAGTGGCTTAGCCTGGCCGGTGATGCCAGGCACCGACCACTACTTCAGCGCCCACCCCGCGAGCGCGGACGAGCGCAGGCTCGTGCACGTCGAACTCGCCGGGCGGGTCGTGCCGCTGCACACGGCGAGCGGGGTGTTCTCCCCCGACCACCTCGACACCGGCACCGCCGTCCTCCTGCACGCGGTTCCCGAGCCTCCGGCCGCGGGCCACCTGCTCGATCTCGGCTGCGGCTGGGGGCCGATCGCGCTCACCCTCGCGCTGCGTGCGCCGCGGGCCGACGTGTGGGCGCTCGACGTCAACGAACGAGCCCTCGAGCTCACCCGCGCGAATGCGGGGTCGCTCGGCCTCGACCGGATCCGGGCGGTGACCGCGGCCGAGATCCCCGCGGGGATGCGGTTCGCGACGATCTGGTCCAATCCGCCCATCCGGGTGGGTAAGCCCGCACTCCACGAGCTCCTGCGGACCTGGCTGCCACGGCTGGAGGCGGGCGGCACGGCATACCTCGTGGTCGCCAAGGCGCTCGGTGCCGACTCGCTCGCGCGGTGGATCACCAGCGAGCTCGGTATGCCGGGTGAGCGGGTCACGACCGACAAGGGCTTCCGGGTGCTCGCGGTCCGCGGCTGAAGCCGCTCGCGCCACGCCGCGCCGAGACGCGCGCCTCGCCGAGGTGCAGGTCAGAGCTCGCAGACCCCGTCGGCGACGAGGACGGCCGGGCCGGCGAGCACGGCGGTGCCCTCGAGGGTGTGGGTGACGGTGAGCCGCCCGCCCGGGACGTCGACGATCCACCGGCGGTTGCCCTCGTCGGGGCCCTCCCACCACCGGGTCGCGAGGGCGGCGGCCACGGCCCCGGTGCCGCACGAGCGGGTCTCCCCCACGCCGCGTTCGTAGACCCGCATGGCGATGTGCCCGGGCCCCACGAGGTGGACGAACTCGACGTTTGTGCCCTCCGACGGGGTCGGTGCGACATGCGGGACGACGCCGAGGTCGAGGGTGTCCAGCGCCGTGCCGGGCGGCAGGACCACGACGGTGTGCGGATTGCCCACGTCGACCCGGAGTCCCGGCAGCTCGGGGCCGCCGTGGCTGTGGACGACGGCGTTGAAGCCCGTCCGCCGGGCGTCGTCCGACTCGTCGACCCGGGCCCGGCCCAGGTCGACGGCATAGCCCTGGGGAGTGGCGTTCACCTGACGCACGCCGGCCCGGGTCGCGATGGCGAAGCTGTCGGCGCTCTCGAGGCCCTCCCGACGCAGGTATGCCGCGAACACCCGGGTGCCGTTGCCGCACATCTGGGCGATCGACCCGTCGGCGTTGCGATAGTCCATGAACCACGCAGCCTCGCCCGCCTGGGCACGCACCTCGGGCTCGGCGGCGAGGCTCGTCGGCACGACCCGGATGACCCCGTCGGCGCCGATCCCCGCGCGACGGTCGGTGAGGGCGCGCACCCGTGCGGGGTCGAGGACGAGCTCGCCCTCGGGGTCGGGCACGAGGACGAAGTCGTTCTCGGTGCCGTGCCCCTTGGTGAAACGTAGGGCGGTCGCTGCCGTCATGCCGACCATTCTCCCTGCTCGCCTGCCCCCTCTTTGGCACGCCCCGCGAGGGCGAGCGCCCGATCCAGCAGGTCGGGTGCGTCGGCCGGCAGCCAGTGCACGCGGGGGTCGGGGCGGAACCACGCCTCCTGCCGCCGGGCGAACCGGCGGGTCGCCTGGGCCGTCGCCGCGATCGCCTCGGCCTCGGTGAGTTCGCCGCGCAGCTGGGCGATCGCCTGGGCGTAGCCGAGGGCCGTGCGGGCGGTACGGCCCTGCTCGAGCCCGGCCGGCAGCAGGCGCTCGACCTCGGCGGGCAGGCCGTCGGACCACATCCGGGTGGCCCGCTCGTCGATCCGGCGGTCGAGGGTCGCCCGGTCGAGGCTCAGGCCGATCATCGTCGTCGGGCGCACGTGCTCGCGGGTCGGCAGGCTAGCGCTGAACGGTCGCCCGGTGAGCGCGATCACCTCGAGGGCACGGACGATCCTGCGGGCATTGTTGGGCTCGATACGTTGTGCGGCAACGGGATCGGAGGTGACGAGGCGGGCACGGAGTACCTCGATGCCACGCTCGGCGAGCTCCTCCTCGAGCCGGGCGCGGACGGCCGGGTCCGTCGGCGGGATGTCGAGCCGGTCGAGGGCGGCCCGGACGTAGAGCCCCGACCCACCGGCGAGGATGGGCACCCGACCGCGGGCGGCCACGCCCGCGAGGTCGGCGCGAGCCTCCCGCTGGTATGCCGCGACGCTCGCCTCCTGCGTCACCTCGAGGACGTCGAGCTGGTGGTGCGGGACGCCCCGTCGTTCGGCGAGGGTGGGGGTGGCGGTGCCGATGTCCATCCCCCGGTAGAGAGCCATCGCGTCGGCGTTGACGACCTCGCCGCCCAGGCGCAGGGCGAGCGTGACGGCGAGGGCCGACTTGCCGGTCGCCGTCGCGCCGACGATCGCGAGGACCCGCCGCCCGGGAGTCGGCTCAGAGCTCGTCGTGCTCATCGTCGGGCTCGTCGTGCCCGAACGGGTCGGGGTCGACCCCGGGCAGCCAGGAGTGCCCCGGGGTGCCCCAGCCGGCGGCCTTCACCGCCTTGCGGGCCTTGCGGGCCTGCTTGTCGTCGAGCCGGTCGACATAGAGCTTGCCGTTGAGGTGATCGAATTCGTGCTGCATGCACCGCGCGAACCACCCGGTCGCAGTGAACTCGACCGGCTCGCCGGCGAGGTCCTGCCCGTGGACGATCGCGGTCTCCGCCCGGCGCAACGGGAAGTGCTCTCCCGGCACGGACAGGCAGCCCTCGGACTCGGTGTCCGGGTCGGGCCGGCCCTCGGGCACCTTGGACAGCGCGAGCATCGGGTTGACGACGACTCCGCGGGCCGGGACCCCGTCGTCGTTGGGCATCTCGTAGACGAAGATCCGCAGGCCCACCCCGATCTGGGGGGCGGCCAGGCCGACCCCGTGGGCGGCGTCCATCGTGTCGAACATGTCCGCCACGAGCGCGGCGAGCTCGTCGTCGAAATGCTCGACCCGGGCGGCCACCCGGTGCAGGACGGGCTCGCCGGTGATGACCACGGGGCGCACGGACATGAGGCTCAGTCAACCATGTCGCTCAGCGGCAGCCGGGCGCGGCCAGGGTCGGTGCGGGTGTCCCGACGGTCGGCAGGCCGAGGGCGACCGCCGGTCGACGCGCTTGCCCGGTGGCGTTGTCCTGCAAGGCTTCCCAGGCGTCGCCCCCGGCGGTGCGGCGCACGGCATACGTGCCGGCATCGCGGGCGGAGTCGGCGACGAGGTGATGCGGCGCACCATAGGTGACCCCGACGGTGACCAGGTCGCCCGGTCGGGGCCGCCGACCCGCCGGTATGCCGTCCGGCACGGCGAAGTGGACAAGCCGGTTGTCGCGCGCGCGGCCACTCATCCGCTGGGTCTCGACGTCCTTGCGGCCCTCACCGGGCGCGACGAGTACCTCGACCTCGCGGCCCTCCCAGGCCCGATTGCCGGCCCAGGAGATCTCCTCCTGCAGGGCGATGAGCCGGTCGAAGCGTTCCTGGACGACCGCCTTGGGCACCTGGTCGGGCATCGTCGCGGCCGGAGTGCCGGGACGGATCGAGTACTGGAAGGTGAAGGCGCTGGAGAAGCGGGCCGCCGCGACCACGTCGAGGGTGGCCTGGAAGTCGGCCTCGCTCTCGCCGGGGAAGCCGACGATGAGGTCGGTGGTGATCGCCGCGTCGGGGATGTGGGCGCGGACCTCGTCGAGGATCCCGAGGAAGCGTTCGCTGCGATAGGACCGACGCATCGCCCGCAGGATCGGGTCGGATCCGGACTGCAGGGGCATGTGCAGGCTCGGCATGACGTTGGGGGTCTGGGCCATCGCCTCGATGACGTCCGTGGTGAAGGCCGCCGGGTGGGGACTGGTGAACCGCACCCGTTCGAGGCCCTCGACCCGGCCGCAGGCACGCAACAGCTTGCCGAAGGCGAGCCGGTCGCCGAACTCGACGCCGTAGGTATTGACGTTCTGCCCGAGCAAGGTGATCTCGACGACGCCCTGCGCGACGAGCGCGCGGATCTCGGCGAGGATCTGCTCCGGCGCCCGGTCCTGCTCGCGGCCGCGCAGGCTCGGCACGATGCAGAAGGTGCACGTGTTGTTGCAGCCGACCGAGATCGAGACCCACGCGGCATAGGCGCTGTCACGACGGGTCGGCAGGGTCGAGGGGAAGGTCGAGAGGCTCTCGAGGATCTCGACCTCGGCCCGCTTGTTGTGCCGGGCGCGGTCGAGCAGCGCGGGAAGGCTGCCGATGTTGTGGGTGCCGAAGACGACGTCGACCCACGGGGCGCGCGCCACGATCTGGTCGCGGTCGTTCTGGGCGAGGCAGCCGCCGACGGCGATCTGCATGTCGGGATTGGCCAGCTTGGCCGGACGCAGCTGGCCGAGGTTGCCGTAGAGCTTGTTGCTCGCGTTCTCCCGCACCGCACAGGTGTTGAAGACGACGACGTCAGCGGCGGCCGGGCGGACGTCGGCGGGCAGGCTCGCGAGGTCGACCAGGCCGGCCGTCTCGAGCAGGCCGGCGAGGCGCTCGGAGTCGTGGACGTTCATCTGGCAGCCGTGGGTGCGCACGTCGTAGGTGCGAACGGCCCGCGGTGGGCGAGTCGGGACAGGCGTGCCCTGCTGTGGGGCGGAGGCGACGGGCGCGGCGGGCTGGGTGGGGCTCATGGCATCGACAAGGGTAAGCGCTGCCCGGCCGGCGGAGAATTCGTTGGCCCGTCGAGCGAGGCCCCACTAGCGTGCGCCGCATGTCCAGCGGCATGCACGAGGGCGAGCTCACCGTCGACGACCACCTCGTCCGGCGACTCGTGGATCGGCAGTTCCCGCAGTGGCGTGGCCTGCCGCTGCGCCGGTTGCCACCGCTCGGGACCGACAACCAGCTGGTCCGCTTGGGCGAGGAGCTGCTCGTCCGCCTGCCGCGCATCGACTGGGCGGCCCAGGCGCCGGCGCGCGAGTATGCGTGGCTCCCCTGGCTCGCGCCCCAGCTTCCGCTGCCGGTGCCTGCCCCGGTGGCCCTCGGCCGACCCGACCTCGACTACCCCTTCGAGTGGACGGTCGTCCCGTGGTTCGAGGGGGAACCGGTGACCGCACGCCACCTCGGCGGGGCGGACGACAACGTCGCCTGGGAGCCGCTCGCCCACGAGCTCGCCGCCTTCCTCGTCCGCCTCCGTACGATCGACGCGTCGAAGGCACCGGTCCGGCCGGATGGTGCCCGCGGATCCAGCCTGGGCAGCTGCGACGAATGGGTCCGGGAGTGGACGACCCGGGCCGGCGAGCGCGTCAACGGGGCTGCGGTGCTGGACGCCTGGGAGGAGTCGCTCTCCGCGCCCGGGCCTTCCGGGCCTCCCGCATGGGTCCACGGCGACGTCCACGAGGGCAATGTGCTCGTCCGCGCCGGTCGGGTGAGCGCCGTCATCGACTGGGGCAGCCTGGGCGCGGGCGATCCGGCGGTCGAACTCAACGCCGCGTGGGGCTTCCTCCCACCGCAGGCGGCGGGGACCTTCCGGGCGGCGATGGGACTCGACCACGCGGCCTGGCTGCGCGGACGGGGCTGGGCACTCGTGCCCGCGATCAGCGGGCTGGTCTACTACGAGCGCACCGCACCGCAATTCGCGCGCCGGAGCCTTGCGACGCTCGAGCGCATCCTCGCCGAAACGGCTTCGTGACGGCCACGGTCCTCATGACGGTCACGCGCCTTGCACCCTGCCGCGACCGAAGCCGTGGGCTCAGCGACCGAAGAGCTTCTTGAACAGGCCACCCGGCTCGGGCGGCGGGCACTCGCACCGCTGTGCCTTGGGCACGCCGGCCATGACCTGCTGGACGTGCTGGCCGCACCCGGACCAGGTCGTCTTGCCACAACGGCGGCACTTCACCCGTGAGCACATGCGTGCGGTCACCTCTTCGCTCTCGACGCCGTGCCCGGTCGGCCTCCGCGTCTCTCCTGCAATACCCCCGAGGGTATATCAACTCTCGACTGGCTCGGGTGGGTGGGTCACCTGCCGGGACGCCCCACCAGCGCGGTCGCCGCCTCGGCAGTCCCACGCGATCCCCGGTCCATCGACAGGGCGGCGTCGACGAGCGAGACCCGCACCAGGTCGGCGACCTCCTCGACCGGGATCCAGCGTGCCTCGTCGGTCGTGCCGTCCTGCTCGTGGGTGAGTTCGCCGCCGACGATCCGGGCCGAGAAGACGACCCGCACGGACTTGAGCGGCCGGTCGCTTGTGTTGACCCGCACCCCGGCCGGCAGCACGAAGCTGTCCACCCCGAGCAGGCCGGTGAGCTCCACGGCAAAGCCGGTCTCCTCGAGCACCTCGCGGACCGCAGCCTGCTCGACCGACTCGTCGAGCTCGACCCCGCCGCCGGGCATCGTCCACATGGGGACCTCGCCCTCGTTCCACAGCGCGAGCAGGACGTGCTCGCGCCCCTGCCGCTGCTCGACGATGGCGGCGTATGCCGCGAGCCGGGTGTCGTAGTCGCGATAGTCCACGACGAGTGAGGCTATCGCTCCGCCCCGCGCGCGTGCCCAGACGTCGACCTGCGGCGACCGGGGCGGGCCGGTTCGTCAGTCGCGCTGATGCTCGGGAGCGGAGTTGATCGCCTCGCGGACGACCGCATAGGCCACCCCAGGGCCGTAGCCCTTGCGCGTGAGCATCGCCGCCAGCCGACGGGCCTGGACCTGAGGCTCGAGGCCGGCCATCGTGCGCAGCCTGCGGGCCACCAGCTCCTCGGCGCGGGCCCGCTCGGCCCGCTCGGCCTGCTCGTCCAGACCGCCGACGGCCGCCCGGGAGAGTTCGGGGTCGACACCTTTCTCCCGCAGTTCGGCGAGCAGGGCCGCGCCGGCCAGGCCCTTGGTGCGCCGGCGGGACTGCACGAGGGTCTGCGCGAAGGCGGCATCGTCGACCAGACCCGCCGAGGCGAGCCGGTCGAGCACCGCCGCAGCCACCGCGGGATCGCAGCCCCGTTGGGCGAGCTTGCGTTCGAGCTGGGCCCGGCTGCGCGGCGCCATGGCCAACTGCCGCATCACGATGGTGTGGGCGACCGCGTGCGGATCAGGCTCGCCGTCCTGCCCGGCCGGGTCGGGCGGCGGGGGCGGGGATGGGGGTGGTAGATCCGCCGGCAGGCCGGACACCCGATGAGGCGGCGGGTCCACGGCATCGTCGCCCGCCGACCCGGGGTCCCGCTGGGGAGCGAGCCCCGCGGCCGCCTCCGCCGCGCGGAGCGCGGCAAGGGCGGCCGCGCGGCGCGGCTCGTCGGTCATCGATCGGTCTCAGCGGTGGTGTGCGCGGATCGGGCCACGCCCGGTCAGAAGTCGACCGGGACGTCGGCGACGGCCGGCTGGTCGACCCGGGGACCGACCCCGAGCTTCTCCTTGATCCGCTTCTCGAGCTCGTCGGCGAGGTCGGGGTTGTCCCTGAGGAACTGGCGGGCGTTTTCCTTGCCCTGGCCGAGCTGGTCGCCGTCGTAGGTGTACCAGGCGCCAGCCTTGCGGACGAAGCCCTGGTCGACCCCCATGTCGATGAGGCCGCCCTCACGGGAGATGCCGTGTCCATAGATGATGTCGAACTCGGCCTGCTTGAAGGGCGGGCTCACCTTGTTCTTGACGACCTTGACCCGGGTGCGGTTGCCGACCGCCTCGGAGCCGTCCTTGAGGGTCTCGATCCGACGCACGTCCAGGCGCACCGAGGCATAGAACTTCAGCGCCTTGCCGCCCGTGGTCGTCTCGGGCGAGCCGAACATCACCCCGATCTTCTCCCGGAGCTGGTTGATGAAGATCGCGGTCGTGCCGGTGGTGTTGAGCGCCCCGGTGATCTTGCGCAGCGCCTGGGACATGAGCCGGGCCTGCAGACCGACGTGGGAGTCGCCCATCTCGCCCTCGATCTCGGCGCGCGGCACGAGCGCAGCCACCGAGTCGATGACGATGATGTCGAGCGCGCCCGAGCGGATGAGCATGTCGGCGATCTCGAGCGCCTGCTCCCCCGTGTCGGGCTGGCTCACGAGCAGGTTGTCGATGTCGACGCCGAGGCTCTTGGCGTATTCCGGGTCGAGGGCGTGCTCGGCGTCGATGAAGGCGGCGATGCCGCCGCCCCGCTGGGCGTTGGCGACCGCGTGCAGGGCCACCGTCGTCTTGCCGCTGCTCTCCGGCCCGTAGATCTCCACGACCCGCCCGCGCGGCAGGCCGCCGATCCCGAGCGCGACGTCGAGGGCGATGGACCCCGTGGGGATCACCTCGATCGGCGGGCGCACGTCGTCGCCCAGACGCATGACGGCGCCCTTGCCGTGCTGCTTCTCGATCTGACCCATCACCGAGGCGAGGGCCTTGTCCTTGTCCTTGTCCTTGTCCTGTGCCGTGGCCATGTCGTCCACCGTTCCTTCCGCCCACGCGGGGCGCTCGAGAGTCCACCGTCCATAGGCGACCCGCGCGACGGGGACGAACCTGCCGCAGGGACGGCATACCCCGTGTGTGTCGAGTCGGACGTTAGGCGACCCCACCGACAGCCCCTCGCCGCGCCCTCGCGGGCTGTGGACGACGGGACGGCGCCGGGGGCACCTGGGGACGACCCTAGTGGACAGTTGTTCGATCCCAGCGCGACACGCCGCCCTGCCACGCCGACGCAACCCGTGGGGCGCAGACCGGCGGCATACGCCCTGCGATCACCTGCGATACCTCCGTGCGAAAAGTGACGGACACCCCGTGTGCCGGGGCGAGACACCCGCCGGACGCCGTCCCGGTGGTGGCTACGATGCAAACAAGCCCGGTTTCCGACGATGTGTGGAGGGACGACCCGATGTCGCGCACTGCCAAGATCGAGCTCGACGGCAGGACCTACGAACTGCCGGTCGTCGAGGGAACGGAGGGTGAGCTGGCGATCGACATCAGCGCCCTGCGGGCCAAGACGGGCTACATCACCCTCGACGACGGCTACGGCAACACGGGGTCCTGCTCCTCGGCGATCACCTTTATCGACGGCGACAAGGGGATCCTGCGCTACCGGGGCATCCCGATCGAGGAGATCGCCGGCAGGTCCTCCTTCGTCGAGACCGCGTGGCTGGTGATCTTCGGACACCTGCCCACGATCGAGGACCGCGAGCGCTTCTCGGCCCTACTCGGGGAGAACAGCCGGCTCGACGAGTCGATGCGCAACCACTTCGACGGCTTCCCGCCCAACGGCCACCCGATGGCGATCCTCTCGGCGATGATCAACGCCCTGTCGACCCACGAGCCGTCGATCATCCGCGACGACCTGGAGCTCGAGGTCTCGGCGGCGCGGCTCATGTCCAAGGTCCGCACGATCGCCGCCGCGGCATACAAGGCGAGCGTCGGCGAGCCGATCATGTACCCGCGCTACGACCTCAAATACGTCGAGAACTTCCTGCACATGATGTTCTCCGTCCCCTACCGGGACTACGAGCCGACGCCCGAGGTGTCCGAGGCGCTCAACCTCTTCCTCGCCCTGCACGCCGACCACGAGCAGAACTGCTCGACCTCGACGGTCCGGATGGTCGCCTCCAGCCAGGCCAACATGTTCGCCTCCTGCTCGGCCGGCGTGTGCGCCCTCTGGGGTCCGCTGCACGGCGGTGCCAACGTCGCGGTCATCGAGATGCTCGAGGAGATCCGCGCGAGCGGTATGCCGGTGAGCGAATACGTCGCGAGGGTGAAGGACAAGGACTCCGGGGTCAAGCTCATGGGCTTCGGGCACCGGGTCTACCGCAACTTCGACCCGCGCTCGAAGATCCTCAAGAAGGCGGCCGACGACCTGCTCGCCTCGATGAAGATCCACGACCCGCTGCTCGACCTGGCCCAGGAGCTCGCGGACGCGGCCCTGTCCGACGACTACTTCGTCGAGCGCAAGCTCTATCCCAACGTCGACTTCTACTCCGGCATCATCCTGCGCGCCATCGGCATCCCGCTCAACATGTTCACGGTGATGTTCGCGATCGGGCGGATGCCCGGCTGGATCGCCAACTGGAAGGAGATCCACGACGACCCCAAGGGCCGGATCTACCGGCCGCGGCAGGTCTACGTGGGTCAGACCGGCGAGCACTGGCTGCCCCGTGAGCAGCGGCGCTACGACGAGGCCGGCAACCTCGTGCACTGAGCCCCTGTCGGGCTGTCGGACCCGCCGGGTCGGCTCAGCCCGGCCGGGTCCCCTCGGGCGGCCGGTCGCGGCCGAAGCGGCGCTCCGGCGGCACGGCATACTCCTCGCACACGGCCAGCCACACCCGCCGCGGCGGTATGCCGGCCGCGAGCGCCTCCGCGGGGGTGCGGCTGTCCAGGACCGTGAGGGCGTGGTCGCGCGCGATCATCGCCGCCTGCGCCGGGCCGAACTCCTCGCGCATGAGGGTCTCGAAGTCGCTGTGCCGCACCGCTGGAGTGTGCCACTTGCGGCCGATCCGCGCTGACCCGATCAGCGGACGGGCGCGCTCGCCGAGGAAGCCGATGCGATGTCGGTAGGCCGTGACACAGTGGGGGCGGCATGGACGTCTTCGAGCGCTTCTCCCCCGCGACCCGCGACTGGTTCCGCGGAGCATTCGCCGCGCCCACCCCCGCGCAGGAGGGAGCCTGGGAGGCGATCTCGTCCGGGCGGCATACCCTCGTCGTCGCGCCGACCGGCTCGGGCAAGACCCTGTCGGCCTTCCTCTGGGCCCTCGACCGGCTGGCGACGACAACCCCGCCGGTCGAACGCACCCGACGCTGCCGGGTGCTCTACGTCTCCCCGCTCAAGGCGCTCGCCGTCGACGTCGAGCGCAACCTGCGCTCACCCCTCGTGGGCATCGGCCACGCCGCCACCCGGCTGGGGCTGCCGGCGCCCTCGGTGCGGGTGGCCGTGCGCTCGGGTGACACGCCCGCGGCCGAGCGGCGTGCCTTCGTCACGGCCCCGCCCGACATCCTCATCACGACGCCCGAGTCGCTCTTCCTCCTGCTCACCTCGGCGGCGCGCGAGTCCCTCGCCGGGGTGGAGACCGTCGTCCTCGACGAGGTCCACGCCGTCGCCGCGACCAAACGCGGCGCCCACCTGGCGCTCACCCTCGAACGACTCGACGCCCTGCTGCCCCGACCGGCCCAGCGGATCGGCCTGTCGGCCACCGTGCGCCCGGTCGACGAGGTCGCGCGCTTCCTCGCGGGCGGGCGCCCGGTCGAGGTGGTCGCCCCGCCGTCGGACAAGCAATGGGACCTGCAGGTGGTCGTGCCCGTCCCCGACCTCGCCGAGCTCGGCTCGCCCACGGGCGACCTCTCCGGGCCGGCCGCGGGCGAGCCGGCCCGGGCCTCGATCTGGCCGCACGTCGAGGAGCGGATCGTCGACCTCGTGGCGACCCACCGCTCCACCCTCGTCTTCGCCAACTCGCGGCGGTTGGCCGAGCGGCTCACCACCCGGCTCAACGAGATCTGGTCCGACCGGATCGAGGACGAGACGTCCGGTGGGACCTCAGGTAGGACCTCAGGTGGGACCGCAGGTGGCATGCCCGCGCAGGTGATGGCCCAGGCGGGGGCCTCCCGCGGCGCCCCAGCACTGCTCGCCCGGGCACACCACGGCTCGGTGAGCAAAGAGGCCCGCGCGGTCATCGAGGAAGATCTCAAGGCCGGCCGGCTGCCCGCGGTCGTCGCGACCAGCAGCCTCGAGCTCGGCATCGACATGGGTGCGGTCGACCTCGTCGTCCAGGTCGAGTCACCCCCGTCGGTGGCGAGCGGGCTGCAACGGGTCGGCCGAGCCGGCCACCAGGTCGGTGCCGTCTCGCGCGGCGTGCTCTTCCCCAAGTTCCGCGGCGACCTCGTCCAGACCGCCGTGGTCGTCGAACGGATGCGCGCGGGCGCGATCGAGTCGCTGCGCATCCCGGCCAATCCGCTCGACGTGCTCGCCCAGCAGATCGTGGCCATGTGCGCCCTCGACGACTGGGCGGTCGAGGACCTCGAGGCACTCGTCCGCCGCGCCGCCCCGTTCGCCGCCCTCGGGCGCCTGGTCCTCGAGTCGGTGCTCGACATGCTCTCCGGGCGCTATCCCTCCGACGAGTTCGCCGAACTACGACCTCGGATCGTCTGGGACCGGATCGCCGGCACGGTGAGCGGACGGCGGGGAGCGCAACGCCTCGCCGTCACCTCGGGCGGCACCATCCCCGACCGTGGCCTCTACGCCGTCATGCTCGCCGGAGGCGACGGTCCGGGCCGCCGGGTGGGCGAGCTCGACGAGGAGATGGTCTACGAGTCGCGAGTCGGCGACACCTTCACCCTCGGCACCTCCACGTGGCGGATCGAAGACATCACCCACGACCGGGTCCTCGTCACGCCGGCACCCGGCCAGCCGGGTCGACTGCCGTTCTGGAAGGGCGACACCCTCGGGCGCCCGGCCGAGCTCGGCGCGGCCGTCGGGGCCTTCGTCCGCGAGCTGGGCGACAAGTCCGGGAAGGCCGCCCGCACGCGAGTGAGCGCTGCCGGCCTCGACGACTGGGCCACCGACAACCTTCTCGGCTATCTCGCCGAGCAACGCGAGGCGACCGGCCATCTGCCGACCGACCGGACGCTCCTCGTCGAACGTTTCCGGGACGAGCTCGGCGACTGGCGGGTCGTCGTCCACTCCCCGTTCGGCGGCCCCGTGCACGCCCCGTGGGCGCTCGCGATCGCCGCCCGGATGCGCGAGCGGTTCGGGGTCGACGTCCAGGCCATGCACGGCGACGACGGAATCGTCCTGCGGGTCCCCGACCTGGAGCCCGACGGAAGTGGCGGAGGCGGCGAGAGCGGCGACGCCCTCGACGCGGACCTGCTCGACTGCGTCCTGCCCGATCCCGACGAGATCGCCGCCCTCGTCACCGCCGAAGTGGGCGGCTCGGCGCTGTTCGCCGCCCGCTTCCGCGAGTGCGCCGCCCGCGCGCTGCTCCTGCCCCGACGCCGACCCGACCGCCGACAAGCCCTGTGGCAGCAACGTCAGCGGGCCGCCCAGCTGCTCGACGTGGCCAGCCGGTTCCCGTCCTTCCCGATCGTCCTCGAAGCCGTCCGCGAGTGCGTCCAGGACGTCTTCGACCTCCCTGGGCTCGTCGAGCTGCTGCGCGCGGTCCGCTCCCGCGAGATCGCCGTCGTGTCGGTCCAGACCCCCCAACCCTCGCCCTTCGCGCGGTCGCTGCTGTTCGGCTATGTCGCCCAATACCTCTACGAGGGCGACAGCCCGCTCGCCGAACGCCGGGCCGCCGCACTCACCCTCGACCCGACCCTGCTCGCCGAATTGCTCGGCACCGGCGAGGGGCTCTCGCTGCGCGACCTGCTCGACGCCGAGGCCGTCGCGGCGACGGAAGCCGAGTTGCAGCACCTGCTGCCCACGCGCAGGGCCCGCGACGCCGAAGACGTCGCCGACCTCGTCCGGGTGCTCGGGCCGCTCGACCTCGAGGCGTTGCGGGCCCGCACGCGCGAGGACCTGCGGGCCGACCTGGCCGGCTGGCTCGTCGACCTCGAGTCGGCCCGGCGGATCCTGCGGGTGCGAATCGCCGGTGACGAGCGCTGGGCGGCCGTCGAGGACGCCGGGCGGCTGCGCGATGCCCTCGGGGTCTCGCTGCCCGTGGGGCTCCCCCAGGCCTTCCTCGCCCCCGAACCCGACCCCCTCGGCGACCTCGTCGCCCGCTTTGCCCGCGCCCGGGGACCGTTCACCGTCGCCGAGGTCGCGGCCTGGCTGGGCCTGGGGCCGGCGGTCGTCCGCGACGCCCTGCGCCGACTGGTGAGCACGGGTCGCCTCGTCGAGGGCGAGCTGCGACCCGACGGCAGCAGGGAGGCCGGCGGCCTCGACTTCTGCGACGCCCGGGTGCTGCGCACGCTGCGCCGTCGATCCCTCGCCGCCCTCCGGGCCGAGGTCGAGCCGGTGACCTCGCTCGACTACGCCCGCTTCCTGCCCGCCTGGCAGGGCGTCTCGGGCACCGCCCGCGGCCACGACGGGCTCCTGCGGGCGGTCGAGCAGCTCGCCGGGGCGGTGCTGCCCGCGAGCGCGGTCGAAGGCCTCGTCCTACCCAGCCGGGTCGCGGCATACACCCCTGCCCTGCTCGACGAACTCCTCGCCTCCGGCGAGGTCGTCTGGGCCGGTCACGGCCCCCTTCCCGGCGACGACGGCTGGGTCTCCCTCCACCTGGCCGAGCTCGCCCCGCTCACCCTCGCCGCTCCCGGTGCCCTCGAGCTCGGCCCCCTGCACGAAGCCGTCCTCGAAGCGCTCGCCGGCGGCGGCGCCTACTTCTTCCGCACCCTCGCCCAGACGGTCGCGGCCGAGGAGGACGAGCCGCTGCGGGCCGCCCTGTGGGAGCTGGTTTGGGCCGGCCGGGTCACCGGCGACACCTTCGCCCCCGTCCGCGCGATGCTCGCCGGCGGACGCACCGCGCACCGGCGCCCGAGCGCGCCCGCCCGCTCCCGGTATGCCGCCCGCTCACCGTTCGGCGGCGCTCGCCCCCTCGGTGGGGTCACCGCTCGGGCACGTGGGCCGGTCCGCCGCGGAGCTGCCGCGAGGTCCGGGCCGACCGATGTCGTCGGTCGGTGGGCGCTGTTGCCGGACCGCGAGACCGAGGCGACGGCCACGGCATACGCGCGGGCGGAGGTGCTCCTCGACCGCTACGGCGTCCTCACCCGCGGCAGCGTCGCCGCGGAGGAGGTGCCCGGCGGGTTCGCGGGGGTCTACCGGGTGCTCGCCGCGGCCGAGGAGGCCGGGCGGGTGCGCCGGGGCTACTTCGTCGAGGGGCTGGGCGCCGCCCAGTTCGGCTCCACCGGAGCGGTCGACCGGCTGCGCGCCGGCAGCAGGCCGATCGGCGACCTGGCCACGCGGGCACCCGCCCCCGCGCTCGTGCTCGCCGCCTGCGACCCGGCCAACCCCTTCGGCGCGGCGCTGCCCTGGCCCTCCCGCGAGCCGGCGGCGAGCGCCGAGGGTCGCGGGCACCAGCCCGGTCGCAAGGCCGGTGCCCTCGTCGTGCTCGTCGACGGTGACCTCGTCCTCTACGTCGAGCGCGGCGGGCGCTCGTTGCTCACCTGGAGCGAGGAGCCGGTCGCGCTCCAGGCCGCGGCCGACGCGCTTGCCCTCGCCGTCCGCGAGGGCTCGCTCGGCAGGCTCACCGTCGAACGCACCGACGGCACCTCGGTGCTGCGCTCGGACCACCCGCTCGGGGCGGCGCTGTCCCAGGCCGGATTCCACGCGACGCCGCGCGGCCTGCGGCTGCGTCGCTGACAGCGGCCCCGGGCGCACCAACTATCCGCCCGTGGGCACGGCGGCGACCAGCGCCACGAGACGCGGGATGGGACGCCGGTCAGGCGGCGGAAGCCGACACCTCGGCGCGCGCGGGAACCGGCAGGGTCACCGGCGTGGCCAGGCCCTCGGCGCGGGCGACCCGGTCGGCGACTTCGTGCAGCACGGTCGACAGCGGCAACCCGAGGGCGTCGCAGATCGACCCGAGCAACTCGGAGGAGGCCTCCTTCTCGCCCCGCTCGATCTCGCTGAGGTAGCCGAGCGAGACCGCCGACGCGGCCGACAGGTCGCGCAGGCTGCGCTGCTGTTCGCGACGCCGCTCCCGCAGTACGTCGCCGAGTTCACGACGGATGAGCACCATCTCGCCCCCTCCTCTCCTTGCCGGATCGATGTCCGGATCCCGTCCGGATCGCTGTCCGAGTCACCCACGATACGCGACGGGACCCCCGACCACACGGGTATGCCGCGCCAGCGCGTCCGCCGCCAGGTCGAGACAGGCCGCGACGACACCGGCCCGGATCGCCGTGCGGTCGCCGTCGAGGGCCAGCTCGCGCACGACGGGCGCCCCTGCCCGTGCCATGACGGCAACGTATGCCAGGCCCACGGGCTTCCCGTCGGCGGGGTCGGGGCCGGCCACCCCCGTCGTGGCCAGGCCCCAGTCGACGGCGAGCACGCGGCATACGCCCTGGGCCATCGCGGCGGCGACGTCGGGGTCGACGGCCCCGCGCTCGGCGAGCAGGTCGGCGGGCACCCCGAGCACGGAGGCCTTGAGGTCGGTGGCGTAGCAGACGATTCCACCGCGCAGAACCCGCGAGGCCCCGGGGACGTCGACGAGACGAGCGGTGAGCAGGCCCCCGGTGAGCGACTCCGCGCAGCCGAGGGTCTCCCCGCGGGCGGCGAGGACCTCGAGCAGGCCCGCCGCGACGTCCCGGTCGCGGGCCGGCTCGAGGTTCATCTGCGACCCGCAGCCGCACGGGCGGCCCGCGCCGCGCGCTTGGCCTGCGCGCGCGGGCTCGTGCGGCGCAGCCGGTGCGCGGCGAGCAGGTAGTCCAGGCCGGTGACGACCGTGACGAGCACGGCGACCGCGAGCACGACGTATGCCGCGACGGTCCAGCCGTGCGGGTCGGGCCACACCGAGGCGGGCAGGATCAACATCGACACCGCGACCGCCTGGAGGAAGGTCTTCACCTTGCCGCCCCGACCGGCCGAGATCACCCCGTGGCGGATGACGACGAAGCGCACGACGGTAACGCCGAGCTCGCGGGCGAGCACGAGCAGGGTCACCCACCAGGGAACCGAGCCCAGGAGGGACAGACCGACGAAGGACATGCCGAGCAGGGCCTTGTCGGCGATGGGGTCGAGGATCTTGCCGACGTCGGTGATCTGGCCCCGGCGGCGGGCCAATTCGCCGTCGACCCGGTCGGTGAGGATCGCGACGAGGAAGACGACCAGCGCCCACCACCGCAACGTCGTCGAGCGCCCCTCGTCCCGCAGCAGCAGGGCCCCGAAGACCGGCACGAGGAGGATCCGCACGGTGGTGAGGGCGTTGGGCAGGTTCCAGGGGCTCGCGTCGTGGCTCGGTGCGGCCATCGGGTCCGGCGGCCGGGGGCGGGCGGGTGGGTTCACCGGGGCGCCCTCGCCTCGGCGTGCAGGTCCACTCCTTCGGAGCCGACGACGAGCGCCGGCACGAGGTCGCCGGGCCGCGGAGCGGGCGCGCCGGGTGGTCCGGCGACGAGCACGGTGACCCCGTCGACCTCCGGTCCCTGGGTCTCGGTGCGCCCGACCGGGTCGGCGCCCGGCTCGACCTCCTCGACGAGCACGGTGACCGCCTCGCCGATCCGCTCCTCGGCCCGCTGGGTCGTGAGCGCCTCGACGAGGTCGCCGACCCGCCGCACCCGTGCGGCGACGACCTCCTCGGGCAGCTTGCCGGGCAGGCCCGCCGCCTCGGTCCCCTCCTCGTCGGAATAGCCGAAGACCCCGACGACGTCGAGCCTGGCCATGGCGAGGAACAGTTCGAGCTCGCCGAGCTCGCCCTCGGTCTCCCCGGGGAAGCCGACGATGACGTTGGAGCGGATCCCCGCGTGCGGGGTGGCGGCGCGGATCCGGGCGAGCAGGTCGAGGAAGTCCTCGGTGCCTCCGAAGCGGCGCATCCGCCGCAGCAGGCCGGGAGCCGCGTGTTGGAAGGACAGGTCGTAGTAGGGGGCGATCCCCGGAGTGCTCGCCATCGTGTCGAGCAGCCCCGGCCGGATCTCGGCCGGCTGCAGATAGGACACCCGGACCCGGGCGATGCCCTCGACCGCGGCGAGTGGGGGCAGCAGCTTCTCCAGGGCCGCGAGGTCGCCGAGGTCCTTGCCATAGGACGTGGAGTTCTCACTCACGAGCAGCAGCTCCCGCACCCCCTGCCCGGCGAGCCAGCGCGCCTCGGCGAGCACGTCCTGCGGCGACCGCGAGACGAACGCCCCGCGGAAGGCCGGGATCGCGCAGAAGGCGCAACGCCGGTCGCATCCGCTCGCGATCTTCAGCGGTGCCCAGGGACGGTCCTCGAGCAGCCGCCGGTATGCCGTGTGCCCGGGTGTCGCGTCGGCGCTCGCCGCCGCGGGCCGGGACACCGGGGTGAGGGGCAGGAGGGCACGACGGTCGGCCGGGGCGTGCGAGGGCACCGGCTCGCCCGCGAGCAGCGTGTCCAGGTGCGCCGAGAGCCCCGCGTAGGCGTCGAAGCCGAGAACGGCGTCGGCCTCGGGCAGGTCGGCGGCGAGGGTCTGGCCGTAACGTTCGGCGAGACAGCCGACGGCGACGACCCGGCTCGTTCGGTGCCGGCCGTCCTTGAGGTCGGCCGCTTCGAGGAGGGCGTCGATCGAGTCCTTCTTGGCCGACTCGACGAAGCCGCACGTGTTGACCAGGGCGACGTCCGCCTCGCCGGGGTCGGCGACGAGGGTCCAGCCGTCGGCGGCCAGGCGCCCGGCGAGCTCCTCGGAGTCGACCTCGTTGCGGGCGCAGCCGAGCGTGACCAGCGCGACGCGACGACTCGCGGGCGGCTCGGTCATGGCGCCACTCTAGACGGCTGTGGTCGACTGGCCCGATGGGCACCTCCGCGTCGCACCCCCCTCACGGCGAGCCGTCCACCCAGGACCGGATCGCCCGGCTGCTGCGCAGGCACCCGCTCGTCGACGGGCACAACGACCTGCCCTGGGAGGCGCGGACGCAGGCGGCATACGACCTCGACGTCCTCGACCTCGCCGCGCCGGTGGCCACGACCTGCACCGACCTGCCCCGGCTGCGTGCCGGCGGGGTCGGCGGACAGTTCTGGTCGGTCTTCGTGCCCGGCACGTGGAGCGACGAGCAGGCGGTGGCCGGCACCCTCGAGCAGGTCGAATTCGTCCGCGAGATGACCCGCCGGTATGCCGGGCGGCTCACCCTCGCGCGCACCGCCGAGGAGGTCGAGCGCGCCCACGCCGAGGGGCGGGTCGCCTCGCTCATGGGTGCCGAGGGCGGCCAGTCGATCGGCCGCTCCCTCGACACGCTGCGCCTGCTCGCCCGGCTCGGCGTCGGCTATCTCACCCTCACCCACAACCAGCACGTGCCGTGGGCCGACGCCGCGACGCAGCCCCCGCGGCTGGGTGGTCTGTCGGCCTTCGGCCGCGAGGTCGTGCGCGAGTGCAACCGACTCGGCGTGCTCGTCGACCTCTCGCACGTCTCCCCCGGCACGATGCGCGACGCTCTCGCCGTCACCGAGGCTCCCGTGCTCTTCTCCCACTCGAGCGCCCGCGCGCTCACGCGGCACGACCGCAACGTCCCCGACGACGTGCTGGCCACCCTGCCCGGAAACGGCGGGGTGTGCATGGTGACCTTCGTGCCGGAGTTCGTCAACGACTCCGTGCGCGAGTGGACCGACGCCGTGGCGATCGAGGCCGCGGACGCCGGGATCGACCGGCTCGACTACGCCGCCTTCACGGCATACCTCCGTGAGCGCGCCGAGCGCGAGCGCAAGCCCGAGGCCACCCTGGCCGACGTGGCCGACCACGTCGAGCACGTCCGCGAGGTCGCCGGCCTGGCCCACGTCGGGCTCGGCGGCGACTTCGACGGCACCGACAGCTATCCCGTGGGGCTCACCGATGTCGCCGGCTATCCGGCGCTGCTCGCCGCCCTGGCAGAGCGGGGTTGGAGTGACGGGGAACTCGCCGCCCTCGCCGGCGGCAACGTCCTGCGAGTGATGCGACAGGGGGCGTCGACGGCCGACCGGCTCCGACGCGAGCGGGAGCCCTCGCAAGCGAACTTCGCCGAATTGGACGGCGTGCCCGGAAATCCTTGACAGTCGCCGTGCACTCGGCGTTCGATGCTCCTGTCACATCGGACGTGGCCGTTCGGCCGGTCTACTCGGGGGTTCCTCTCACAAGGAGCCAAGGTATGTCACCGATGCAACGCGCGGCGATCGCGGCGACGGCGGTCCTCGCCCTCGCGATAGCCGCGGCCCCTTCGGTCGCCGCCTCGACTGCGGCACCCGTCAAGGACGCGGAGCGCGCGAGCCGCTCCGACGTCCTGAAGAATCCCCTGGCCGAGCGACAGACGGCCAACAAGAAGACCGCCCTGGAGAAGGTCTTCAACGGCAAGGCGACCCCCAAGGGGGCCAACAAGGTCGTCGAGGTAGCCAAGGGTCAGTACGTCGAACTCGCCCGCCAGAGCGAGGACTCGATCTGGACCGTCCTCGGCCAGTTCGGCACCCAGGTCAACGCGACCTTCGGTGGCAGCGCCGGGCCCCTGCGCAACGAGATTGTCGAGCCCGATCGCGCGGTCGACAACACGACGATCTGGAACTCGGACTTCAGCCAGTCCTACTACCAGGACCTGCTCTTCTCCGACGCGCCCGGCGACGTGTCGATGCGCAACTTCTACGTCGAACAGTCGAGCAACCGCTACACCGTCAACGGCGCGGTCGAGGACTGGGTGACCGTCCCCTTCAACGCGGCCAACTACGGCGCCAACTACTGCGGCGGCATCACCTGCGCACGCACCTGGCTGTTCGTCCGCGACTCGGTCAACGCCTGGTATGACGCCCAGGTCGCCGCGGGCAAGACGAAGGCGCAGATCGCGGCATACCTCGCCCGGTTCGACGTGTGGGACCGCTACGACTACGACCACGACGGCAACTTCAACGAGCCCGACGGCTACATCGACCACTTCCAGGCCGTGCACGCCGGTGAGGGCGAGGAGACCGGCGGCGGCGCCCAGGGCACCGACGCCATCTGGAGCCACCGCTGGTACGCGTACTACAACAACATCGGCGCCACCGGGCCGACCTTCAACAAGCTCGGCGGGGTGCAGATCGGCGGCGCCGGCGGCCTCGACCTCTGGATCGGCGACTACACCGTCGAGCCGGAGAACGGCGGCGTCGGGGTCTTCGCGCACGAATACGGTCACGACCTGGGTCTGCCCGACCTCTACGACACCTCCGGCAACACCGGCGGTGCCGAGAACTCCACGGGCTTCTGGACGCTCTACTCCTCCGGGTCCTACGGCTCCACCGGTCAGCCGGTCGACGGCATCGGTTCCAAGCCGATCCCGATGAGCGCCTACGAGAAGATCTTCCTCGGCTGGTCCGACTACCAGGTGGTCCCCCACGGCAAGTCGGCAGCGGTGAAACTCACCCCCGCGGTGGCCAACACCAAGCAGGCTCAGACACTCGTCGCGCTCCTGCCGGACAAGCAGGTGACGACCGACATCGGGGCGCCCTATGCCGGTGAGCGCTTCTACCACTCCGGCTCCGGGAACGACCTGGACAACGGGATGACCCGGTCGGTGACCCTGCCGGCCGGCCCGGTCACGCTCGCGGCCAAGGCGCGCTACGACATCGAGCAGGACTGGGACTACGCCTACCTCACGGTCAACGGCAGCCCGGTGGCGACGAGCCTGTCCACGACGACCGACCCCAACGGGCAGAACTTCGGCAACGGGATCACCGGTTCGAGCGGCGGTGCCTGGGTGAACCTCACGGCCGACCTGTCCGCCTTCGCCGGCCAGACGGTCACCCTCGGGTGGCGGTACTGGACGGACGGGGCGGTGGCCGAAGCCGGATTCGGGGTCGATGACATCGCCATCACCGGTCTGCCCACGGACGGCGCCGAGACCGACCCGGGCTGGGCCTACCAGGGCTTCGCCAGCACCACCGGCAGGGTGACGACCTCACACTTCAACGCCTACTTCGCGGAATACCGGGCCTACCGGGGCTACGACGACGGGCTGCGAACCGGCCCCTACAACTTCGGCTTCCTCGACGACCCCGGGTTGGGCAACTGGGTCGAGCACTTCCCCTACCAGGACGGCCTGCTGGTCTGGTACTACGACACGTCCTTCCCCGACAACAACGTCGGTGACAACTGCGCCGGTGGCCGCTGCGGTGGCCTCGTGCTCCCGGTCGACGCTCACCCCGCGATGTTGCTGCGGCCGGACAACGGCCAGGTGTGGCGTCCGCGGATCCAGAGCTACGACTCGACCTTCGGACTCGAGCCGACCGACCGGATCACCTTGCACGCCGACAGCGTCGCCGGCAGCTACGGCGGCCTTCCGGCCGTGCCGGTCTTCGACGACGCCAAGTCCTACTGGGTGGCGCCGAACGCGGCCATCGGCAACAACGGCTGGTCGAGCGTCCCGGTGCCGCACACCGGCACGACCATCCGGGTCGTGAGCGTGAGCGCCCAGGGTGGCTTCATGCAGGTGACCGTCAACCAGTAGAACGCAAGCCCGCAGGGCCGACCGCATACGGCTCGGACGAACGCAGGGCCCCGGCGATCAGCCGGGGCCCTGCCTCGCTGTCGAGCCGGCCCTCGAGCCAGCTCGGGCCGGTCCTCGGGCGGGGTGCGCTCCAGGTCAGCGCCGGCCGGTGAGCTCCCAGGCGTCCTCGCCGCCCTCGTCGTCCCAGTCGCCCGGTGTGGGGATGGGCCCGGTCGGCGCGGCGTCGAGCGGGTCGACGGCATACCGGTCGTCACCGGAGCGCAGGGCCGCGCGCGCCCGCGCGTCGCCGTCGAGCACGTATGCCGTGTCGTCGCCGTCGCCGTCGCCGGCAGCGCCGGCGGCGAGCCCGGGCAGCTCGTCCGGCGGTTCCTCGCCGCGCAGGAGAGCGATGGTCGTCGGCAAATCGTCGGGCTTGACGAGGACGTCGCGTGCCTTGGACCCCTCGGACGGGCCGACGATGCCGCGGGATTCGAGCAGGTCCATGAGCCGCCCCGCCTTGGCGAAGCCGACCCGCAGCTTGCGCTGGAGCATGGACGTGGACCCGAACTGGGTGGTGACGACGAGTTCGGCGGCCTGGCAGAGCACCTCGAGGTCGTCGCCGATGTCGTCGTCGACGACCTTCGAGGCCGCGGCGGGGGCGATGACGTCCTCGCGGTACTGGGTGGGCAGCTGGGCGGTCACCGCCTTGACGACGGCGTGGATCTCCGATTCGGTCACCCAGGCGCCCTGGACGCGCATCGGCTTGCTCGCGCCCATCGGTAGGAAGAGGGCGTCGCCCTGGCCGACGAGCTTCTCCGCGCCAGGTTGGTCGAGGACGACCCGACTGTCGGCGAGCGACGAGGTGGCGAAGGCCATTCGCGAGGGCACGTTGGCCTTGATCAGCCCGGTGACGACGTCGACCGAGGGCCGCTGGGTGGCCAGGACGAGGTGGATGCCGGCCGCCCGGGCGAGCTGGGTGATCCGGACGATCGACTCCTCGACGTCGCGGGGGGCGACCATCATGAGGTCGGCGAGCTCGTCGACGATGACGAGCAGGTAGGGGTAGGTCGTGATCACCCGCTGCGAGCCGGGCAGCGGGGTGACCTTGCCGGCCCGCACCGCCTTGTTGAAGTCGTCGATGTGTTTGAAGCCGAAGCCGGCGAGGTCGTCGTAGCGCTGGTCCATCTCGCGCACGACCCACTGGAGCGCCTCGGCGGCCTTCTTCGGGTTCGTGATGATCGGCGTGACGAGGTGGGGAATGCCGTCGTAGGCCGTGAGTTCGACCCGCTTGGGGTCCACGAGGATCATCCGGACCTCCTCGGGCGTGGCCCGCATGAGGATCGAGGAGATCATCGAGTTGACGAAGCTGCTCTTGCCCGCACCGGTCGCCCCGGCGACGAGCAGGTGGGGCATCTTCGCGAGGTTGGCGATGACATAGCCGCCCTCGACGTCCTTGCCGACGCCCATGACCATGGGGTGCTCGTTGGACCGGGCGGTCTGGCTGCGCAGGACGTCGCCGAGCGACACTGTCTCGCGGTCGGTGTTGGGGATCTCGATGCCGATCGCCGACTTGCCCGGGATCGGGGAGAGGATGCGGACGTCGGCCGAGGCGACGGCATAGGCGATGTTCTTGGACAGCGCGGTGACCCGTTCGACCTTCGTCGCGAGGCCGAGTTCGACCTCGTAGCGCGTGACGGTGGGTCCCCGGGTGAAGCCGGTGACCTGTGCGTCGATCTCGAACTGCTCGAATACCTGGGTGAGCGACTCGACCACCCGGTCGTTGGCCGCCGAACGCAGTTTGTGCGGGGCCCCGGGGGCGAGCAGACCCTGGTCGGGCAGCACGTAGGCGACGTCACCGGCGAGCGCGAGCTGCTCGGCGCGCAGCGGCAGGGTGTGCGTCGGCGGGGCGACGAGCTCGCCCTTGCCAGTGCCGGGTTTGGCCTGGGTCGCGCCACCGTCGGGAGCGGCGCCGGCCGGGGCCGCCGTCGCGGGGGCGGGGGTCGTGTCCTGCCCCGCCGCGGCTGTCGGGTCGGCCGACGGCGCAGGACGACGCTCCCCCGGTCGCAGGCCCCTGCGTCCGGCCTTGGCCACCTCGGCGGCCTGCTCGAAGGCGAGGTCGCCGTCCCGCTGGCCGGGCACGGCGTCCGCGCCACGACGCGGACCCGGTATGCCGCGCGGCCGCGGGATCTCGCCCTCGGCCGTGGTCGGCTCGGCGCGGTGGCCCAGGATCCGGTCGCGCAGGGCTCGCAGCCGGCTGGGCACCATCCGCACGGGGGTCGCGGTGACGACAAGCACGCCGAAGCAGCCGAGTAGCAGGAGCAGGACGAGAGCCCCGGCCGCGGAGACGGCCGAGGCGATCGGCGAGCTCGCGAGGAAGCCGAGGATGCCGCCGGCGGCCCGCATCGCCTCGGGGCCCTGCGGTGGCGTGGGGATGCCGTCGGCGAGATGGGCGATCCCGCAGGCGGAGAAGGTGAGGGCGAGGGTGCCCACGACCAGGCGATTGGTGGCGGCGGTGTCCTGCGGCGCACGCAGCAGCCGGATCCCGAAGGCGAGCAGGACGAGCGGCACGGCATAGCCGATCCGGCCGAAGGTGCCCCCGACGATCGCGTGGACGGCATCCCCCACGACCCCGTGGAAACCCCACCACTCGCGGGCGGCGACGACGACCGCCAGCCCGATGAGCGCGAAGCCCACACCGTCGCGGCGGTGTTCGGGCTCGAGTTCGGCGGCCGACTGGCCGACCCGGCGCACGGCTCCCCCGGCGACGTGCGAGACCCCCAGCCAGGCATTGCGCAGTGCTCGCACGGGCAGCGGAAGCCCGCCGCCCCGCGCGCCGGATCGGGAGGCCGCTCGCGTGCGGCCCCGCGAGCCGGAGCTTGCCCGCGCACGGGTGCTGCCCGGCCGGGCCGAGCCGCTCGCACGGGTCGAGGTCTGGGGGCGTGCGGGGGCCCCCGACGGTCGTGTCGCCATGCCGCGAGGGTACGCGACTCTCACTCCAGACTCACGCGTCACACGCCCCTCAGGAGCCACAGAGTGGCGATTCCCCGAGCGCGCCTCCGGCCCGCTGAGGTGCCGGCGGCTGCGTCCCGACTCACTCCCCCGCGAGGTATGCCGCGACCGCCGCGGCGATCGGCTGGCCAGTGTGCGCCTCGAAGTAGGAGAAGCCCGGGCTCGGGTTCACCTCGAAGCACGACACGTCGTCGCCGTCGAGCTTGAGGTCGATCCCGGCGAAGCCGAGCTCGAGGTCGGCGGCGAGGGCGACGCACCGGGCGGCCAGGTCGTCGGGCAGGGTCGTCTCGGACAGCTGCGCGGGCACGTCGACCTGCTGCGCGGCATACCGGTAGTCGGTGGCGACGCTGTCCACCCGGGTGGCGAAGACGCGGTCGCCGACGACGTGGACCCGCACGTCGACACCGGGCACGTAGGCCTGGAACTGGACCGGACAGGCCCGCACCCGCTCGAGCCGAGCGAGGTCGTCCGGGCCGACCGTCGTGACGATCGAGCGGACCCCGCTCACCGACTTGTAGACGACCCGCTCGTGGGTGGCGAGGAAATCGCGGACGAGGTCGGGATCGTTGGTGACCAGCGAGGTCGGCACGCCGAAACCGTGCCGGGCGATGAGCTGGGCCTGGAATGCCTTGGAGCCGTTGGAGGCCTGCGCCCGCGGCCGGTTCACGACGCGGGCGGTGGCCACGTCGCTCCAGCCGACCAGGTCGGCATGGACCTGTGCGCTGTGCAGCCGGGCCGGGTCGTCGGGCGCCAGCCGGGCTATCTCAGGCAGCAGGGTGTCGGGCATCACCCGCAGGTAGACCCCCGTGATCTGGTCGAGGGGCACATGCCGTCGCCCGGTCCGCACCAGCCCGGTGACCCCTCCGGATTCGTCGACGCCGTAGGCGAGGTCCCACGCGGCGACATCCCGCTGGCCGAAGACGAGCACCTCGTGTCCGGTCCGGGCGATCTCGCCAAGGACGAGCTCCACCGGCGACTCGGACCGGATCCCGGCGACGAGGATCACCGCAACACCTGCGCGAGGGCGTCGAGGACCGGCGGACCGCCCGCCCGCAGGTCCGGCAGCGGGGTCGCGCCGGCGAACACCCAACGGCCGTCGGCGCGGACGAGGTCGACCCCGAGCGTCTGGGCACCCACCGCCTCGGCGAGCCGGGCCGCGCCCGCCGCGAGGTCGGGCGGTAGCGGCTGACCGGCATACGGGTATGCCGGTCGCACGGCTCCGGGCACGACGAGCAGCTGCAGCTCGGCGGGCGGTGGGGTCGGCTGGCCGGAGCGGAAGCCGAGCACGGGCAGGCCGGCGCAGGCCGCGTGCAGCGTCCACTCGGCCGGCGACAGCCATGGTCCGCACAGGCCACGCGGACCCGCGACGCCGAGCACCCGCCCGGGCAGGCTCGCGAGGATCGAGGTGAACAGGGCGTGCAACTCGGCTGCGGCATAGTCACGGTCGGCCTGCTGGGCTCCGGCGAGATGGTCGTCCGGCAGCGTCGTCACCCGGTTGACGGTGCCGACGAGGTCGGGACCGAACAGACTCCCGTCGGCCAGCCGGATCGACGTGCGGGTGCCGACGGAGGTCACCTCGTGACTGATCGAGGTGCTGAAAGCCAACTCGTGGGCGCTCACGCAACGGATGCCGTCCAGGCCCCGCTCGGCGAGCCCGCCGGCCAGCCAGGGGCCGGACGGGTCGCCGAGGAGGCACAGGACGGCATACCGCAGTGCAGCGGTGGTCACGCCAGGGTCACCAGGTGCCGAGGTTCTCGGCGTCCTTGGCGTCCTTGACCGCCTTGGCCTGGGTCGCCTGAGCGGCGAGGTCCTCCTCACGCAACAGGGCGCCGCCGCTCAGGTCGGGGCGAAGATCGGCACCGATGAAGTGGGCGAGGGCGGCGACGGCGTTCTCCAGACCGGTCAGCCGGCTCTCCAGCCCGGCAGCCGGGCCCACGCCGCCGCCACCGAGGACGCCACCACCGAGTCGACCACCGTCGAATCCTCCGTCGGCGACCTTGTCGGCGAGCTTGCCCTCGACCTGCTTGTGCTCGATGAACTTGCCGTCGGAGACGACGTTCTTCTCCACCTTCTCCTTGATCTCGACCTTCTCCTTGGCCTCGATCTTCTCCTTGGCCTCGATCTTCTCCTTGGCGCCGTCCTTGAGGACGTCCTTGCGCTCCTTGAAGTTCTCCTTCTTCTCCTTGGCCTCGATCTTCTCGACCTTGACGTCCTTCACGTCCTTGAACTTCTCGAGCACCAGGCCCTTGACGTGCGCGTTGACGAGCGCGCGCAGGTCGGGACGGTTGCCGATCCGCTGCGAGACGGGTCCGTTGGGGCCGTCCTGCTGCGGCGACCCGGTCGCCCGCAGCCAGGCGCGCGCCTGGGTCGGGGTCATCCGGGGCTTGCCCGCACCCCCGAGGGCACCCTGCAGGGCCGTCACGGCTCCGACGACGATCGGCGAGGCACTCGAGGTGCCGGCGAAGGTCGCGGTGTAGTGGAAGCGCGGGTCCGGACCCCCTTGGAGGTCGCCGTAGCCGGTCGACACGACCTCGCGGCCCCACCCCTGGGCGTCGATGAGCGCGCCGTAGTTGGAGAAGTCCAGCCGCGACCGGTCGGCACCGAAGTTGCCCGAGGGCGGTGCCCCGGCACCGACGACGATGGCGCCGGAGTCGCGGTTGGCCCGGTTGAACGGGTTGGTCCACGACGCCGGGAAGCCCGCCGGACGCACGGAGTAGATCGCGTCGTCGAGGTTCTGCCGTCCGTTGCCGGCCGCCTCGACGACGATGACGCCGCGGGAGAAGGCGAACTGGATGGCCGCGAAGTCGTCCGGCCACCACTCGATCGCGATGTAACCCTGCTGGTCGGCGCGGGCGGCGAAGTTGAAGCGGGGCCCGGCCCGGTGGATCTCGAGGAGCAGGACGTCGCCCGCGCTCAGCAGGTTGGCCGCCGAGGTGATCGTCGCGGCCGTCGGGCCGGAGAAGGCGGCCGCCCGGATGAAGGCGTCGGGGGCGATGCCGGTGACGCCGATGGCGTTGCGGTCGCCGCTGATCTCGCCGATGACCGCAGTGCCGTGGTTGGTGTCGGTGCCGGCGGTGCCGACGACGACCCCGCCCTGGTTGATCCCGAGATCCTCGTGGTCGAAGCGCCAGCCCCACTCGCAGTCGATGACGTTGACGCCTGCTCCCCCGCCGCCGGCGAAGGTCCACGCATAGCGGGCGTCGATCCCACCAGGAGCCGGATCGAGGTAGCCCTGGCGCGGGGTGAAGTCCGGGGTCGCCGGCGGGGTGTCGCCCGGTGCCGGCGCAAGATCCCGGTCGAGCATGACCGGGGGTTCGCCACCTGGCTTCACGTAGGCGCCGTCGACGGCCTCGTTCGACGCCAATTCCTCTGCGAGCGCGGCCAGTTCGGCGTCGGGGCCC
>JAKPEG010000098.1 GCA_029552065.1 Actinomycetes bacterium | reverse complement strand
ATCCGCCGTCGTCATCGTCATCGTCGCTCCACCAATCACCGCCCCGTGCACGGGAAGGACATCACCCGACCTGTCTCACCCAAGCCTGACGCACAGGGGGACACCAACCGCGACGGGCTGCAGTCCGCCGGTGAGGCCCCGGTGTCGGGCGTGACTGTCAACCTCTACGACGCCGAGGGCACCCTTATCGGGACGGTCGTGACGGACGAGAAGGGGTTCTACTCGTTCCGCAACCTCACGCCGGAAAGGGAATACGTGCTCGAGTTCGTCCGGCCGGCAGACGCGTCCTTCACCACGACGGATGCGGGCGATGGCGAGACGTCCGATGGGATCGACTCGGACGCCGATGTGACCACCGGCAAGGTGAGCTTCACTGCCCCGGCTTCGGGAAGTAACTCCGGCAGGGCGCCGGACAACCCGTCGATCGACGCGGGCTTGGTCAAGATCAACCTCACCCTGGCCAAGAAGCTCACCAGCTCGGGTCCCTTCGCCTTGGGCGACTCGGTGACCTTCACCCTCACCCCGCACAACGACGGTCCGGTCGACGCCCTCACAGGGTGGTCGGTGACCGATCTGCTGCCGACTCAGCTCCTGCTGATCGACATGTCAGGCACCGGCTACACCTGCTCGGTGGACACTGCGACCTGTGTGTCTTCGGTCCCTCTGGTTGCCGGAGCGGACGGGAACCCGATCCTGGTGACGGCGAAGATCACCGCCGCGGGCGGTGGGAGCATGCGGAATGTCGCCTACGTGACCCCCGTCGAGGGCGACACTCCGGAGACGAACCTTCTCGCAGTGCCTCAGTCGACGAGCGTCGACACAGGCGAGACGCCGACGGACAACGACTCTCAGGCCGAGCTGGAGGTGACCTCGCCGTCTCTGCCGCGGACAGGCACAGACGTCGTTGTCACTGTTCTCGCGGGGCTGGCCATGCTCATCCTCGGTGGTGGGTTGCTGGTTCTCACGCGTCGTCCGCGGCCCCGGCACGCGGCCTGACGCCGATCTCGGTGGCGGTGGCTCCGAACGGTCTTCCCGGCTCGGAGCCGCCGCCACCCGGCGAGGTCGTACCGAGAAACGTGTGGCGGGGATCAAGAGAGCCGCCTGAGGTGTCGAGCACCCGACCCTAGGCTGACCGACATGCCCACCGCACTCGTCACCGGCGCCACAGCCGGCATCGGCCTGCGTTTCGCCCACCGGCTCGCCGAGCGCGGGCACGACCTCGTGCTCGTGGCTCGCGACGATGAGCGCCTGTCCGCCGTCGCGGCCGAACTCACCGCGACGTATGCCGTGCGCGCAGAGGTCCTGCGCGCCGATCTGTCCCAGCGTGACCAGGTGCAGACGGTGGCCGATCGGCTCGCCGACCCCGCCCGGCCGGTCGACGTGCTCGTGAACAATGCCGGCTACGGGTTGAAGGCGGGCTTCCTCGCCAACGAGGTCGAGGTGGAGGAGCAGGCCTTCGACGTCCTGTGCCGGGCCGTGCTCGTGCTCTCCCACGCGGCTGCCCGAGCCATGCGCGAGCGGGGGAGCGGATCGATCGTCAACGTATCCTCGGTTGCGAGTTTCGTTGCGATGGGCTCATATTCGGCGGCCAAGGCCTGGGTGACCGTCTTCTCCGAGGGGCTGGCCAACGAGCTCGCCGGCACCGGCGTCCGCGTGCTGGCCCTCTGCCCCGGTTTCACCCACACCGAATTCCATGCCCGGGCATCCATGGACATGTCCCGCTTGCCCGAGCCGTTGTGGCTCGACGCCGACGACGTCGTCCGGACAGCCCTCGCCGACCTCGACCGCGGGCGCGTGGTGTCGGTGCCGGGGGCGGCATACAAGGTGCTCGTCGGCGCGCTCTCGGTGTTGCCGCGCCCGCTCGTCCGCCGGTCGAGCGGGGGCCTCGCCTCCCGCCGCCGTCCGCCCGCCTGACCTGGTCGCTCAGCGCCGCGGGTCAGGCGTCCTGGGGCTGGTTGAGCCGACGACGCCTGCGGCGACGGTGAGCGTTACCACCGCCGCTGCCGGAGAAGAACGCGGAGACGCCGAGGAGGAAGCCGAAGTTGTACCAACCGCCGTTGTTACGGACCTCGTAGATCGTCACGTTGTCGTTGAACAGCGACACGAGGAAGGTCCACGGCGAGATGAAGCCGTGCCAGAGGCCCATCCAGAAGCCCACGGTGTCGGCGCGCGGGCCGGAGGTGGTGAGCGGGTTGGGGCCTGCTGCGCAGGATGCGAGGGTGAGCACGAGCACAACCATCACCCCGACCACCCACCTCCGCTGTGGGTTTGTTCCGGTGCGGGCCAGATGGGTCTCGTGGGTCGTGTCGATCGTGCGGGCCATGGTCTATGGTGTGCCCTCTCCTCGAGGCGGCGCATCAGTGACGACCCCGCCTTCACCCTGATTCCGGACAAGTGACGGAGGGCCGCGCCTGGGGGACTGCCCGAGCGACGGGCGTCTCCGGCCATCGTCGCGTGACGCGCATCACACTTCCCCTGGGCCCGGCGGGCGCGAGGATGGGGGCGTCGACCGCGCGTGGGACGACCCACGAGGCGAATCACAGGGGGTTCGAAATGGCACGCATCCGAGGGCGCGTTCGAGTCGCCGCCGCCGGGCTGTTCGACCTCGTGGGTTTCGCCGGTTAGGGCCCGGCGATCGGCGATGGTGGCGGCAGATGGCTCCGGCGCTGACGAACGCGACGAACACGTCCGGGCTCACCGCGTGAATCTCGGGGGGTTCGGTCCAGGTGCTCACGCGAGCAGTCAAGGGCTCGCACAGGGGAAGGTGGAACGAATGGGCAGGAAGATATGGGGGGCGCGCCTGGTCGCAGGGGTCGCCCTCGTCGCGAGCGTGGCCGCGGTCCTGGCCGACACGGCATACGCGGCGCCGCCGGTGGCGGCGACGAGTGGAGCGGCGGCGGCGAGTGCGGTGGCGACCGGGGTGGTCGGCTCGGATGGATCCGGCGGCAAACGCCCGAACGTCGACCCGGCGCGGCTTGGCCCGCGATCGGTCCAGGGCCGGAAGCTTTCCGCCCTCGGCGCTGCCGGTAGCCTCGATCCGGCCGTCGCCAAGCAGGTACTGCTGGCGTGGAATGACGTGTGGTGGGGTGTGGATCCGCCGGACATGGGCTTCACCGGCGACGTCGCCGCCTGCAACGAGGGGACGACCTCAGCCGACTGGCGGTCGGCGGAGCTCGACACCCTCAACGGGTTGCGGGACCTCGCCGGTGTCGGTCCGGTCGCCGAACAACCGGCGAGCGACGTGCTCGCCCAAAGGGCAGCACTGCTCATGGCCCGGACGAATGCGCTCCTCTCTCCTCCGGGCGTCGATCCCTGCGGACAGAGCGGCGCCCTTGGGGCCTTCCTGGGATCGGTCAAGGAATGGTGGCTGGGTCCGGCGGCGATCATCTGGGAGGCCGAGGAATACGGCGTCGACTTCCAATGGGCGACGCGACGGCAACTCATGCTCCATCCCGGCGTCCAGACCGTGGGCTTTGGTGACGTCCCGCCATGGTCCGGCGGCTATCAGGACGGCTACAACGCGACCTACCTGCGCGATCCGGCGGTGGCACCGACCTGGACCGCGTCGCGCAACGGCAGCTTCGTGCCGTGGCCCAATTCCGGGCTCGTGCCGATCCCGTTGTCCGAGCCCTGGGGCCTGCTCGATCGGGGGAGCGTGATCTTCGACCCGCAGTATGGGGTCTCTGGGGCTGCGGTCTCGATCACCAGCAGCGCGGGGGGTGCTCCGGTCGCCACGGACGTGACGAGGACCTCCTCCGACCTGGGCGGGGTCGTCGCCTGGACGCCCACTCGCCTGCCCACCGCGGGCGAGAGCTGGACCGTGACGGTGAGCGGCCTGCTGCTCAACGGTGTCGCGACTCCAGACGTCTCCTGGACCTCGACCTTCCAGGACCTCACCTTCGACAGCCCCCTGGTCAAGGCGGCATATCTCGACTTCCTCGGGCGTGCGCCCGCGCAGTCGGAGCTGGAGTTCCAGTCGATGGCGCTGTGGAACGGCCTCGTCGACCGTGAGGGCTTCCTGCGGTCGTTGGCGAATTCGGACGAGTGGTTGTCGGCGATCGTGACGAAGATGTACCAGGACACGCTGGGTCGGGCACCGGATGCGGCCGGACTGTCGACGTGGGTTTCCTGGATCCGTTCGGGTCGGTTCACGGTGGCGCAGGCGGCGGCTTTGTTCTACTCGAGTGACGAGTTCTACCTCGGTCTGGGCGGTGGGACGTTGTCGTCGTGGGTGACGGCGCTCTATGCGAAGTTGTTGGGCCGGGCGCCCGATGCGGCCGGGCTCGCTGCGTGGGTGTCCTGGGCGTCTCAGCCTGGGTATGGCAAGCCGTGGGTGGCTGAGCAGTTCTATCAGTCGTTGGAGTCGCGGTTGACCAGGGTGCGCAATCTCTACCAGGCGTTGTTGGGCCGGGATCCGGATCCGACGGGGTGGCCCTATTGGGCGGATGTCATCGCGCGTTCGGGTGACATCGAGTTGGCAGTGTCGCTCGCGTCCAGCCGCGAGTACTACCTGCGCTCCTGGGACCGGTTCTAGGCCTGAGGGACCACGGCTAGGGTTGGGGGCGTGATCGTCCCCAACCCGGCCACCGACCGCTCCAGGCTGCTCGACCTCGTCACCGGCAAGGCCATCGTCCACGGACGGGTGGTCCTGTCCTCGGGCAAGGAGGCCGACTACTACGTCGACCTGCGCCGGATCACCCTCGACGCACAAGCCGCGCCCCTTGTCGGCCGGGTGATGCTCGAACTGGTCGCCGACCTGGACTTCGAGGCCGTCGGCGGACTCACCATGGGCGCCGATCCGGTGGCGACCGCGATGCTCCACGCCGCGGCATACACGGGGTCGCGGGCCGGGCTCGACGCCTTCGTCGTGCGCAAGGCAGGCAAGGCCCACGGTCTGCAGCAACGCATCGAGGGCCCCTCGATCACGGGACGCCGGGTGCTGGTCGTCGAGGACACGTCCACCACCGGTGGTTCGGCGCTCGAAGCGGTCGACGCTTGCCGCGAGGCGGGGGCCGAGGTCGTGGCGGTGGCGGTCATTGCCGATCGTGCCACGGGCGCCCGCGAGCGGGTCGAGGCGCAGGGGTTGCCCTATCGCTACGTCTACGGGCTGGGCGAGCTGGGTCTGGCCTAGGCTCTCCTAGGATCGAGCAACCACCGAGTCTGGGAGTCCCCATGATCGCCGTCATCATCCTGCTCGTCGTCGTCGCCGTGCTGGTCCTGTGGTTCTTCGGGGCCTACAACGGCCTCATCAAGCTGCGCAATCTCGTGCAGGAGGCATGGGCGCAGATCGACGTCGAGCTCAAGCGGCGGCACGACCTCATCGGCAACCTCGTCGAGACGGTCAAGGGCTATGCCGCGCACGAGCGGGGGACGCTCGAGGCGGTGACCCAGGCGCGGGCCGCGGCGATGGCGCCGGGCCAGTCGCCGGCCCAGGCGGCGAGGGCGGAGGCGGCCCTCACCCAGGCCCTGGTCCGACTCAACGCCGTCTCCGAGGCCTACCCCGATCTCAAGGCCAACCAGAACTTCTCGGCGCTGCAGGCCGAGCTCGGCGCGACCGAGGACCGGATCGCCAGCGCCCGGCGCTACTACAACGCCAACGTCCGCGAGCTCAACACCAAGGTCGAGTCGATCCCGACGAACTTCGTCGCCGGCATCGCGAGCGTGACCAAGGCCGAGTACTTCGAGCTAGAGAGTGCGGTCGAGCGGGAGGCACCCAAGGTGTCCTTCGACCCGGCTCCCGCCCAGCCGCAATTGCCGCCCGCCGCGGCCACCCCGCCGCCGATCCAGGACGCGCCCGCGCCAGGAGCCGGTGCGACCGGTCCGTCGCCCTGGCCGCAGCAGCCCCCCGCACCCCCCTCGGCCTGACCGCCTGCTGCTCGGGGGAGCCAGCCGGCCCCGACTTCCCGGTGCCTGGGCGTCAGTAGCCGATCGACACGCGCTGGTGATGGGCCGTGGGCGTCTCGAGTTCGTCGGCGCAGGCGTAGGCGAAGTCCGTGAGCGAGATCCAGCTCACCTCGAAGTAGCGCGGGCTCTCGTCGTCGATGGCCAGCAGGTGTCCGTCGTAGCGCTTGCGGTAGGTGCGCAGCACCGGCTCGAAGTCCTCCATGAAGGCCGGCGGAGTGATGCACGCCCAGTCGAGCTCCCGCTCCTGGAAGTAGATCTCCTCCGAGGCGCAGATGTTGAGGTAGAAGACCCGGTTGGTCTCGTCGAAGTAGTCGGTCTCGGCGAGCTTCACGCCCGTGTTCACGAGGACCGACGAGCTGCCGATGATGCTGAGCAGCCGGGGCACACCTGCCGCCTTCGTCTCACGGATGACCGCCTCGATCTGGCTCCCGTAGGTGCCTGGACTGGCGAGGTTGGGCGAGATCGCGTTGAAGACGGCGTCGCTGCCGGCCATGAGCGCGATCATCCGCGCCTCGTCGTCGATGTCGCAGCGATGGACGTCGTAACGCCCGGGGATCGAGGTCGACTCGTCGGCCGACTTGCCGATCCCGACGACCCGATGCCCTCGCTCGACGAGTTCCCGGGCGACGATCGCGCCGATGCGTCCCAGGCCGATCACCGTGAAGGTCAGATCCATGCCCGGATCACCCCCTCGTCCTTCAACTTCTGCCACCTGGAGTAGGGGTTGCACAGGGTCACCCGCGTGCGGTGATAGGTCGGGGCGACCGCCTGGTCGAGGCTGAAGCTCGCGAAGTCCTCCATCGAGAGCACCGCCGACTTCACCCCGATCGTCGGGTCCGGGACGAGGAGGTCGTCGCCCTCGGACACGAGGTAGTCCCCGGTTACCTCGTGATACGGCGGGACCGCCACCGGAGCCGTGACGACCAGCCAGTCCAGCTCGGCCTCCTCGCGGATGACCCGCAGCGAAGCCTTGAACTCGGGGATGACGACGTCGTATGCCGGTGGCGCGGAGAACAGCCTCGTCACCGGTTCGCCGTCGATCCGCAGTGTGCTGTAGTGGTGCGGGAACACCACCCTCGCGACCCCTGCGTCCCGGGCCGCGGCCAGGGCGTTGCGCACTCCTGGCACATAGGACGCCGGGTCGACCCGGAAGACGGTGGCCGCATAGACGATGGCGTCGGCGCCCGCGAAGAACCGCGTGAGGGCCTCACGATCGGCGACGTCTCCCTGAACCCGGGTGACCCCCTCGACCGGTACCCGTTCGGGACGGCGGTTGAAGGTGCGGACCTCGTGTCCTCGCTCGACGGCATACGAGGCCACGCGTTTGCCGATGCGGCCACTGCCGCCCACCACTGCGATCCGCACGGGCACCTCCGTCGCTCTTCCCGGATGGGGCATGTTAGCGACCGGCAGCCTCCCGGCGGGAGGCGCTGCGGTGCCGCCACCACTCGAACACCATGGGGAGCACAGAGATCGCGACGATGAGCACGACGGCATACTCGATGTTCTTCTGCAGGAAGGCGATCCCGCCGAGGAAGTAGCCGAGCAGGGTGAGGCCGGTCGCCCACAGAAGGGCCCCGACCGCCGACCAGGTGAAGAAGCGGCGGCGCTCCATCCCGCCGACCCCCGCGACGATCGTGATGTAGGTCCGCACGATCGGCACAAAGCGCCCGAGCACGAGCGCCTTGTTACCGTGCTTGTCGAAGAACTCGTGGGTCTTGTCGAAGTACTCCTTCTTGGTGAAGCGGCCGTTGCGCCGGTAGAGCGCCGGGCCCATCGCGCGCCCGATCTCGTAGCCGACGACGTTGCCGGCGAAGGCGACCGTCGACAGGACGAGGCAGGCCAGGGCGATGTTCATCGGGATGCCGGCCTGCCCGTTGGCATGCATCTTGATGAACATGCCGATGGCGAAGAGCAACGAGTCGCCGGGCAGGATCGGGAAGAAGAGCCCGCACTCGACGAAGATGATCGCGCAGGACACCCAGAACATGGCGCTGCCGAAGGTCGACAGCAGCCACTCAGGCTGCATCCAGTCCGGTCCGAGAGAGGGCTTCACGGCATACGAGGGTATGCCGTGATCCACCCGTCTCCCTATTCGTCCGCCGTGTCGCCGCTGTGCATCCGCACGTCGGCCTCGGCGAATTGCGTCGGTCCGCCCCGGGGGGTCCGGTTAGGGTGACGCGGTGAGCAGCCTCGTCGACCGGGTCGCGCCCCGGCGCCTCGGGCCAGACTTCCGCTGGCTGCTCGGCTCGTCGTGGGCGAGCAATCTCGGCGACGGTCTGTCGGTCGCGGCCGGTCCGTTGCTCGTCGCCTCGCTCACGAGCGACGCCCGGCTGGTGGCGCTTGCCGCAGCCGTCCAGTGGGTGCCCGGCGCGGTCCTCGCCCTGTATGCCGGTGCGCTCGCCGACCGCTATGACCGGCGGTCGATCATCATCTGGGGCAATGTCGCGCGAGTGCTCGTGCTCAGCGCGCTCACCGCGCTCGTCGCGAGCGGCCGGGCGACGATCGAGCTCATCCTGCTGGTGCTCTTCGTCGTGGCCGTCATCGAGACCTTCGTCGACGCGGCCTCGCGGACGGTGCTGCCGATGATCGTTCCCAAGTCCGACCTCGCGATCGCCGGAGCGCGTTTCACCTTCGGTTGGGTGGGGCTCAACCAACTGCTCGGCGCGCCGTTCGGGGCGGCGCTGTTCGTCATCGGGCCGGCCTGGCCCTTCGCCGCGCAGACCGTGCTGATGGCGCTGGGCGCCTTGCTGTTGGCCCGGATCCGGCTGCCCGGGGTGGTGCGCGGCCCGCGTCGGCACGTCGTCCACGAGATCGGTGCAGGGCTGCGCTGGGCCTGGACCCACCGGGCAATGCGGGCCCTCATCCTGCAGATCTTCCTGTTCAACCTCACCTACGGCGCGTCGTGGGGCGTGCTGGTGTTGTATGCCGCGCAGCGGCTCGGCCTCGACGAGGTCGGCTTCGGGGCGATGGCCACGGCGACAGCGCTGGGCAGTCTGCTCGGCACGGTCACCTACGGATGGCTCAGCCGCCGGTTCTCCATTGCCGACATCATGCGCTACGGCCTGGTGGTCGAGACCCTCACCCACCTCGGGCTCGCGCTCACCACGAGCCCAGCGGTGGCGATGGGCATCCTGGCGATCTTCGGGATCCACATCGCATACTGGGCCACCACCGCCTCCGCGGTGCGTCAGCGAGCGATCCCGATGGAGCTCCAGGGCCGGGTCGGGGCGGCATACGTGATGGCGATGCTCGGCGGCATGGCCCTGGGGAGCGTCATCGGCGGGGTGCTCGCGCAGCGCTGGGGGATCCTCGCACCCTATTGGTTCGGCTTCCTCGGCTCGGCGCTGCTCACCGCCGTGCTGTGGCGCGAACTCGGCCACGTTGCGCACGAGGACGCCAGAATCCTCGCCGCCGAAGACGATCCGGTCGACCCGGCATGAGCGACGAGCAGACTGAGCAGCAGCCTCGCGAGCACGAGGGGTATGCCGTCGGCGTGGGCCCGCATCCGCAGCCCTGGCCGGTGGGGGAGCGCTGGGACCCGGTCTTGTTGGCCGAGGGCGATCGGCGCAATGTCGTCGACCGCTATCGGTATTGGCGCCAGGAGGCGATCGTCGCCGACCTCGACACCCGCCGGCACGACTTCCACGTGGCCGTGGAGAACTGGGGTCATGACTTCAACATCGGCTCGGTGATCCGCACCGCAAACGCCATGGGCGCCAAGGCTTTTCATATCGTCGGCAAGCGCAGGTGGAACCGCCGCGGGGCGATGGTCACCGACCGCTATCAGCACGAGCACCATCACCCGAGCGTCGAGGACTTCGCCGCCTGGGCGGGGGAGCACGGCATACCCCTGGTGGGGATCGACAACCTGCCCGGCTCGCGGCCGCTCGAGACGGCCGAGCTGCCGCGCGAGTGCGTGCTCGTCTTCGGTCAGGAGGGGCCGGGGTTGTCGCCGCCGATGCAGACGGCGTGCGAGCTCGTGTTGCACATCGAGCAGTTCGGCTCGACCCGCTCGATCAACGCCGGTGCCGCCGCCGCGATCGCCATGCATGCCTGGGTGCGCCGGCACGTCTTCGACCAGTCGCCGAACTGATCGGGAGTAACCGCTTGACTGTGCACCTTTCCCGTGACGGAGGCGGCTTCGTCACGGGAAACGCGCTCTCATGTGCACGTGTGCACTGGGTCCCATAATGGGATTCGATTGGGTATGCTGCGCTGATGACGACCCAGATCGCCGTGCGGCTGCCCGACGAGTTGGTGGCCTTCCTCGACCAGAACGTGGCCGAGGGCAAGGCGCCCAGTCGAGCCGCAGTGATCACGTCCGCCCTCGAGCGCGAGATGCGCCGACTCGTCGCCGAGGCCGACGCGGCGATCCTGGCCCGCCTGGGCGCTGCCGACGGCCTCGATCCACTCGTGAGTTGGTCGGCGTCGCACGCGACCGTCGGCGACTGACCGTGCGCGAGATCTGCCTGGCCCGCCTCGACACAACCCGCCCTGTCGTCGTGCTCACCCGCCGGGCGGCCCGGGCGGCGATGACCAAGGTGACGGTCGCCCCGATCACAACGACGATCAAGGGGCTGAGCAGCGAGGTGCGGGTGGGAGCCGGCAACGGCCTGGCCCTGGAGAGCGTGATCTCGGTCGACAACGTCGTGACCATCCCAGCGGCTCTGCTCGGTCGGGCCGTCGGCTTCCTCAACGCCACCCAGGAGGCCGAACTGGCCCGGGCCGTGGTGCTGGCCTTCGACCTCGACCTTCCGCTGCTCTCCGGCTGAGCTCGTCGGCCCGATGCGTGGTGGTTACGCCGGCGTGCAGCCGGTGAAGCCCATCTGGAATCCGCTGAAGGCGGCCGGTTGCCGTTGCTCCCGTTCTAGCCGCTGTGCGGCCCCAGGCGCGCCGGGCCGACACCGACCTTCTCGAGGCTCACCTTCTGGCCGTGGCGTCACGCGTGGGCGATCCGGTCGAGCAGCAGGCCGAGCGGCTCGGGCACCTCGTCGGGGGTGAGCGCCTGCGCGAGCGCGCGGGCGAGCAACTCCTTGCGCCCGGATGCGACTCCGCAGAAGCGATGGAGCTGCTCGGCGACCGGGCGGTCCACCCATGCCGGTTGTTGTTGCAGTGCAACGAGTTTCGGGCCCAGCCCAAGCCGGCTCACCACGTCGACGGTGCGTGCCGTCCCCAACGCCCGGATGAGCTCCTCCTCGAGGTCGCGGCGGCATACGAAGAAGCCGTATGCCGGCAGGTCGCTCGCGTCGCGCACGGCCAGCCCCCGCGCCCGGAGCGCACCTTCGGCGACGTGGGCCTCCCCGGCATCGCACAGCCCGAGCGGCTGCGCATCCGGCCACTGCTCGGCGGCGCGGGCGAGGGCACGGCGCAGGTTCGTGACGCCCCCGAGGTCGACCAGCCGGACGCGCTCCAGGCTGACCTCCCGAGTGGCGGCCAACGCCCGCGCGGCGGCGACATCGCTCGCCCCCTCGAGGAAGACGACGGCAGCAGGCGTCACCGGCACCCCGACGGGGCCACCGGGTGCCCGCGCGTCGTCCATGACCGACCAGGCTAGCCACGACCGGGTCCGGGCCCGGTCGCCCGGAACGCGGGTCTGGTGCGCCGCGCGGTCATCGGTCAGGCTGAGAGCCGAGGAGGCACTCATGAGCGAGGTCGTCGAGGGCACCGGAACGGCGCAGGATCCGTGGCGACTGCGCACGCCGCCGGGCACGTCGGAGTATGCCGTGTGGCGCGAGCCCGAGGCCGACCCGCCGGCGCTGGTCTGCCAGGTCGGGTCGACCCGGCTGTCCTATCGGTTGCGCTGCCTCGAGGATGCCGCAGCGATGCTGGCCGCCCAGGGGGACTGGATCCTCGTGGGCAACGCCGACGAGGGCAAGCCGACCCCGGCGGGGTCGCTCGAAGCCTGGGCGCGCGACGAGGCCAATCCCGTGGGCGGCTACTACGGGCTGCGTAAGGGCTACCGTGGCCGCTTCGGCAATTACGTCGCCCCCGTGCTCGAAGCACTCGGCCTGGCCGAGCTGGAGCACAATCCACGCAACAACCGGATCCGGCACCGGGCGGGCTGACCCGGCGGCGGCCCGTCACGGGCCACCGCCGGGGTCTGCCCTCCGTGGTCGCTCAGGCCGGTGGGCACCAGGACGGGTCGGCCGGGCCAGCCGACCTCCTGGCCGGCATCGCAGTGTCGGTCACCTTGACCGAGGGCTGTCGATTCGGAGCGAAGCCGGACGTCATCGAGGTGTCCACATCCCGCGGAACACCCGCCACACGCAAGGATCACCTTATGAGTCGATATCTCGTCCCCTTGCCCGCACCCGAGGCGGAGCGGGCGTCGCTGCCGCCGGTGGCGCACGAGCAGGGCATGGCCGCCCACGTTCGCCGCCTCGCCGAGTCGGACGACAAGGCCGCCGTGAGCAGCGGATCGGGGGCCTGAGATGAAGTACCTCGTGCTGCTCGCCCACGCCCCCGGCATGTGGGCCGAGGCCGACCCGGCGACCTTCGCGGCATACCACCAGGCGCACGTCGACTTCGCGCGCGTAGTCGGCGAGCACATCCTCTCCGGCGAGGCGCTGGCTGGCACCGACACGGCAACGACGTTGCGGCGCAAGGACGGTCGCGAGACGCTCACCGACGGACCGTTCGCCGAGGGCGCGGAGATGGTCGGCGGCTACTACCTGCTCGACGCACCCGACCTCGACACCGTGCTCGGCTGGTGCCGGCTGCTGCCCGAGCCCTACTCGATCGAGATCCGCCCCTGCGTCCGGGTGGAGGGGCTGACGTGAGCCGTCGAATTCCGGGCCTCGCCGCCACGAGGTCGACCTGAGCGGCGCGAGCGTCGAGCAGGCCCTCGCGCGGGCCCATCGCGACGAGTGGGGCCGCCTGCTGGCCCTGCTCGTCGCGCGCTACCGCCGACTGGACCTCGCCGAGGACTCCCTCGCCGACGCCTTCGAGGCGGCGGCGCACACCTGGGCGCGCGACGGCGCCCCGGCCAACCCGGCGGCGTGGCTGCTCACGGCGGCCCGCCGTCGGGCGGTGGACCGGCTACGTGCCGAGGCGGTGCGGGCCCGCACCGAGCCGTTGCTGGTCGTCGACGCGCAGACCCACGAGCGGGCGCAGCGGGTCATGGCCGACCCCGGTGATCTCGTGGTGACCGACGAACGGCTGCGGCTCGTGTTGCTCGCCGCGCACCCCTCGCTCGCGCCCGAGGCCGCCGCCGCGCTCACCCTGCGCCTCGTTCTGGGCGTCTCCACCGCCGACCTCGCCCGGCTCTTCCTCGTGAGCAAGGCGACCATGGCCGCTCGGCTCACCCGGGCTCGCACCAAGCTGGTCACCGCCGGCGTGGCCTTTGCGGTGCCCGAGGGCGAGGCCCTCGCCGAACGGGTCGAGGTTGTGGCGACCGTCGCCTACCTCGCCTTCACGGCCGGCTACGCGCCTGGCTCCGGGCCCGATGTCGTGCGGGTCGACCTCGCCGGCGAGGCGATCCGCCTCGTGCGGGTGCTGCGCACCCTCGTGCCGTATGCCGTGCCGCGGGCCGCAGCCGCGGACGCGTCGGCGGGCGATTCCCCTTCTCCGACGGCGATACTCGACCTGCTGCTGGCCCTCATGCTGCTGCAGCACTCGCGCCGGGCGGCGCGCACGAGCCCTGACGGCGACCTCGTCCTGCTGCCCGACCAGGACCGCAGTGTGTGGCATCGCGACGAGATCGACGAGGGGCTCTCGCTGATGTCGCCCTATCGCGGAGATCTGCCCATGCAGGTCCTGGGTCGGCGAGCCCGGGAGCTGCTGCTCCAGGCTCTCATCGCCGCCTGTCATGCGACCGCTCCGACAGCGGCCGACACCGACTGGGGCCGGATCGTCGGGCTCTACGGGGAGCTCGAGACGCTCACCGGCTCACCCGTGGTCCGGCTCAACCGGGCCATCGCAGTCGCGCAGACCGACGGCCCCGAAGCCGGCCTCGCGCTGCTGGCCGGCCTGGACGAGCACCTGCTCTCCTCGCACCGGCTCCCGGCCGCGCGGGCCGAGTTGCTCGCTCGGACCGGTCGTCACGACGAGGCGCGGGCGGCATACGAGCGGGCGATCGCCCTGTGCGACAACGAGGCCGAACGAACGCACCTGCAGCGCAGGCTCTCCGGCCTGGGCTGAGCGATCACGCAGCCGCCGAGGAGTGTTCGCCTGCGGCGGGGGTCACTCACCGAGCGCGTCCAGGGCGGCGATCGATTCCTCGAGCCAGGCCAGCTGCGCCCGGGTGGCGTGCTCCCCGGCCGACAGCGTCATCAGCCAGTACGGCTGATCCGGGGTCGGGTCCTCGTATGTCGACTCGGACCGGACCCGCTCGAGCTGCGCCGCGGCAGTCCGGGTGCGGTTGAGGGCTTCGGTGAGCAACTCCCGGCATGCTTCGACCCCGAGCTGACGACCGAAGAAGAGCCGCAGCAACAGGCCGTTGCGGGGCGGTGCGGGGACGAAGGGCTCGGCGAGCAGCCCGCGGAGAGTGCGCTGGCCGGACGGCGTGAGTGCGAACACCGCTCCGGAGGTCGCTCCGACACCGGTGCGCCGGACCAGACCCTCGGCCTCGAGCCCGGCGAGCGCGGGGTAGATCTGGCCGAAGCTCTCGCTCCAGAAGTGGCCGAGCGTGTCGGTGATCGCCGCACGGACGGCATACCCGGTCATCGGCCGGACCGAGAGCGCGCCGAGGACGGCCAATCGAGTCTGCGAGACGCGAGCCATGGATTGAAGATATCTTACAGATATCATAAGGTCGAGAAATGCGCCGGATCGTGTCGAACACCCCAGTCGCCCCGCGAGCTGTCTCCGCGGCAGGTCGCGCCTCGGGTGCCCTCTTCGTGGGGGCCGGTGCCTTCCAGGTGGCGCTGGCCGCCGGTATGCCGTGGGGTCACCTCGCCTGGGGAGGCGGGCACCCGGGCGTGCTCCCGGTCGGTCTGCGCGCGGCGAGCGCTGCCAACGCCGTCCTGCTCTCCGGCCTGGGCGTCGCCCTCGCAGGACTGGTCGAGCGACCGCCCGTGCGTGGTCGACTCGTGGCGGGCGGCTTGGCGTTCTCGGGCTTCTCGCTCGTCGCCAACCTCGCGACCCCCTCCAGCACGGAGCGCGCGATCTGGGCACCGTTCGCCCTCGCTCAGCTCGTCCTGCTGGGGACCGCCCGGCGAGCGGAGGCCGACAGAAGCCCCTGTCGGTGAAGTGAACGGGAGGTGACGGGTCGGTTGCGCGTGTGAGGAGGGCAAACGTCCCTCCTGCGCGGTAGGCGCGGAGTGGAAGGATAGGGAGCGATACCCACCGCCGAGCGCCTAGGAGAGACGCCGATGCCCATCGCAACCCCCGAGGTCTACGCCGACATGCTCGACCGCGCGAAGGCCGGTGCCTTCGCCTACCCGGCGATCAACATCACCTCGAGCCAGACCGTCAACGCGGCGATCCGCGGCTTCGCCGAGGCCGGCTCCGACGGGATCATCCAGGTGTCCACCGGTGGTGCCGAGTTCGCGTCGGGCTCCAACATCAAGAACATGGTGACCGGGGCGGCCGCGCTCGCCGCCTTCGCCGAAGAGGTCGCCAAGAACTACTCGGTCAACATCGCCCTGCACACCGACCACTGCCCCAAGGACAAGCTCGACGGCTTCGTCCGTCCGCTGCTGGCCATCTCGGCCGAGCGGGTCAAGGCCGGTCGTGCGCCGCTCTTCCAGTCGCACATGTGGGACGGCTCGGCCGTGCCGCTGGCCGAGAACCTTGTCATCGCCCAGGACCTGCTCGCCCTCGCCAAGGCCGCGCACATCATCCTCGAGGTCGAGATCGGTGTCGTCGGCGGCGAGGAGGACGGCGTCGCCAACGAGATCAACGAGCAGCTCTACACGACCCCCGAGGACGCCCTCGCGACCGTCGAGGCGCTCGGGCTCGGCGAGAACGGCCGCTACATGGCCGCGCTCACCTTCGGCAACGTCCACGGCGTCTACAAGCCGGGCAACGTCAAGCTGCGCCCCGAGATCCTCAAGCAGTGCCAGGACGCCGTCGTCGCCGCCAAGGGTCTGGCCGCCGGCAGCAAGCCGCTCGACCTGGTCTTCCACGGCGGGTCGGGTTCGCTGCCGCAGGAGATCTCCGACGCCGTCGACTTCGGGGTCATCAAGATGAACGTCGACACCGACACCCAGTACGCCTTCACCCGGCCGGTGGCCGCGTGGATGATGAAGAACTACGACGGCGTGCTCAAGGTCGACGGCGAGGTCGGCAACAAGAAGCAGTACGACCCGCGCGCCTGGGGCAAGGAGGCCGAGGCTGCCATGGCCGCCCGTGTCGTCCAGGCCTGCCAGGACCTGCGCTCGGCCGGCACGCACGCCAGCTGAGTCCCTGATCTGACCGGCATCGCGCCCCCGCCCGGCCTGGGTGGGGGCGCGATGCGCGTCTAGGCTCGCCCCCATGACCGACAACCTCCTCGGGGTCCCGGCGACCCGCCTTCCGGCCGACCCGGCCGTCGCTGCTCTCGGGCTCGGCCCCGGTATGCCGTCCGCGCAGCTCTCCGAGGTGGCGGCGGCATACCCGTCGTCCTCGCTCGCCTGGGGGCTGCTCGCGGAGGCGGCGTTGGCGCGCGACGACGCGGTGACGGCATACGCCTTCGCGCGGACGGGCTATCACCGCGGGCTGGACCAGCTGCGTCGCGCCGGGTGGCGCGGTCAGGGCCCGGTGCCGTGGTCGCACGAACCCAACCGGGGCTTCCTGCGCTCGCTCGCCGCCCTCGCCCGGGCCGCCCGGGTGATCGGCGAGAGCGACGAGGAGGTGCGCTGCGCACAGTTCCTCCGCGACAGCTCGCCGGAGGCCGCGGCTGCCCTCGGCTTCTGACCGGGAGGGCCGGGGCTCGAGGACGTCGCCGTCGAACTCTTCGGCACGCCGACCGCTTATGGGCGGCGCACGGTGCAGCGAGGTCCATAGGTCACACAGACAGGCGCTCAGCCCGGCTGGGCCCCGTAGGCGATGACCTCGGTGGCCTTGGCGCTCAGCCAGACTTCCGTGCCCAGGTCCAGGCCGAGCTGGGCGAAGGCCGCGGGGGTGATGTCGACGAGGGCGGGGGGCGCACCGTCGACGTCCAGCCGGATGCGATCCCGCAGGGTCTCCACCGCCCGGATCCGACCGGCCCACACGTTCTGGGCCGAGAGGGCCGTCGGCCGGTCGAGGTGCACGGCGATGGCACTGGGAGCGAGCGCGACCAGGGTCGGCTGGCCGAGAGGCACCCCGTCGGACGCGTCACTCGTAGTCCGCAGCGACCCGCCCGTGGGCGACAACGCGACTGACCCGGGGGCGACGAGGGTGCCCTGGTAGAGGTTGATGCCGACCAGCCGGGCGACGTAGTCGCTCACCGGTTGGGCGGCCACCTCGCGCGGAGCGGCGAGCTGGGTGACGGTGCCTCCCTCGAGGACGAGCAGGCGGTCGGCCAGCGTCATCGCCTCGAGCGGGTCGTGGGTGATGAGCAGGGTCGGTCCGGCGAAGTCGGCCAGCACCTGCTTGAGCTCGATCCGCGTCTTCTGACGGGTCCGGGCATCGAGGGCGGACAGCGGCTCGTCGAGCAAGATGGCCCGTGGCTCGGTCGTGAGCGCCCGCGCCATGGCCGCTCGCTGCGCCTGGCCACCGGAGAGTTCCCGGGGCAGCCGAGCGGAGAGTTCGGCGAGACCGAGGCGCTCCACGGTATGCCGCGCGCGATCCCTTGCCGCCGCGCGCGAGGCGCCCCGGGCCCGGTGGGGATAGGCGACGTTGTCGAGCACGCTCAGGTGCGGGAAGAGGCGGTAGTCCTGGAAGACGACCGGACACTCCCGCATGGTCGGGTCGACGAAGACCCCCTGGGCCGGGTCGTCCCAGACCGTCGAACCCAAGGCGATCCGGCCGCGGTCGAGTGCGGTGAGCCCGGCGACGGCTCGCAGCAGGGTGGTCTTGCCGGCACCGTTGGGGCCGATGACACCCAGGGTCTCGCCCGGCGCGACCTCCACCGCGACGTCGAGGACGAACTCCCCGCGGCGGAGGTGCGCGGCGATCGACAGGCTGTCGGTATTCACCATGGGCTGACCCCGGCGCGCCAGCGGTCGCGGAAGACGAGCAGCACGCTGACCGATACGGCGAGCAGCACGAGGCTGAGGGCGACCGCGGCCGGAGGGTCGCTCTCGAAGGCCCGGTAGACCGCGCTCGGCATCGCCTGGGTGACCCCGGGGAGGTTGCCGGCGAAGGTCACGGTCGCGCCGAACTCGCCGAGGGCTCGGGCCCACGAGAGCACCGCGCCGGCGGCGATGCTCGGTCCGATGAGGGGCAGGGTCACCGTGCGGAAGGCGAACCAGCGGGATGCTCCGAGGGTGGAGGCGGCTTCCTCGAGGTCCGGTCCCGCGGCTCGCAGCGCCCCCTCGACGGTGACGACCATGAACGGCAGGGCGACGAAGGTCTGGGCGAGCACGACCGCCACGGTCGTGAAGGGGATCTGCCAGCCGGTCACGGCATACAGCTGGCGGCCGACCAGGCCGGTGCGGCCGTAGGCGAGCAACAGGGCCACGCCGCCGACCACCGGGGGCAGCACGAGCGGGACCGTCACGAGGGCGCGCAGCATCCGGGTCGCCCCGGAGGTGCCTCGGCTGAGCACCCAGCCGAGCGGGACGCCGACGGTGAGACACAGGGCCGCGCTCACCGTCGCGGTCACCAGGGAGAGCCGCAGCGCCTGGACGACGGCCGTGCTCGCGAGCAGGCTCGGCAGGTCACCCCACGGCGCGAGCAGCACCATCGCCAGCAGCGGGAGGGTGAGGAAGGCGACCCCCACCGTCGCCGGGCCGACCAGGGCGAGCGGCGGGCGGGGTCTTCCGCGATCGCTCACGGTGCGGCGAATCCGGCGTCGGCCAGCACCTTCTGGCCCTCGGCCGACAGGATGTAGGCGACGTAGGCCTGGGCCAGGGCGGCGTTCTTGCTGTCCTTGAGCACGGCGATCAGGTATGCCGTGGACGCGTTGACGTCCGCGGGGATTTCGATGCCTGTCACCTTGCCACCCGCGGCCAGCACGTCGGTGACGTAGACGACCGCAGCGTCGACCTCGCCGAGGGTGACCTTGGCCAGGGTGGACTTCACGTCGGCTTCGAGGGTCACCGGCGTGACGGTGAGGTGGGCGTTAGTGAAGACCTTGGCGGCCGTGGCACCACAGGGGACCTCGGCCTGGCAGAGGGCGACCTTGACTCCCGGCCTGGCCAGGTCGGCCAGCGCCGTGAGGTGGGCCGGGTTGCCGGCGGGGACGACGACCTCCATGACGTTCTTCGCGAAGGGAGTCGGCGTCGCCGCGGCTCCAGCCGCGGTGACCGCGTTCATGTTCGTCTGCGAGGCGGAGGCGAAGACGTCCGCGGGAGCGCCCAGGGCGATCTGGGTGGCCAGCGCCGAGGAGGCTCCGTAGCTCACCGTCACCGTCGCGCCCGGGTGAGCCTTCTGGAAGGTGGCGTCGATGGTGTCGAAGGCATTGGTGAGCGACGAAGCCGCGAGCACGGTGATCGACCCGGTCGGCCGGCCGGAGGTGGCGGCCCCGGAGACCGGCTGGGCGGCGCTGCAGGCCGCGAGGGAGAGGGCGAGGGTGATCGGGGCGACGTGGAGGCCGGCCCGGCGGTTGAGGTTGGCCATGTGAGGGATCCTTCGCGACCGGGCGTGCTCAGGCGTCGGGGATCTCGACGGTGACGTTGGTGGCCTTGACGGTGGCGACCGCGAGCACGCCTGGGGCGAGCCGCAGCTCGTCGGCCGCCTCGCGGCTCATCAGCGAGACGACCCGGAACGGGCCGGCTTGGATCTCCACCTGGGCCATGACCGTGTCTTTGACCACGCGGGTGACCAGCCCACGGAAGTGGTTGCGCGCGCTCTGGGCGACCACCGGCACCGCGGTGAGGCCGGTGCCTTGCTCGGCGACGAGTTGCGCGAGCGCGTCGCCGGGCACAACGAGCCGGCCGGAGCCGTCGTGCTCGAGCTCGACCTTGCCCGACTCGGCCCAGCGGCGGAGCGTGTCGTCGCTGACACCGAGCAACTCGGCGGCCTGCTTGATTCGATAGCGAGGCATGGACATGGGGCTGACGGTACCTCACCTGCGTCACGATTTGCCGGATTCAGGCGCTCATGCGGATCGCTCAGAGGCCAGTGATCGTTTGTGCGGATTCATAGGTCTCCCCGCGCCGCACGCGGCGATCCTTCGGGTTGGCCGTCCTGATCTGCCCACGGACGCAGGAACCCGGCGGCGCGACCGGTCAGTCGGCGGTGAACCGCGCGTGCACGACGGCGTGCAGTTCGACGTCCTCGGGGGACAGCTCGATCGGCCCTGCGGGTGTGCCCGCGCCGGGCGCGCCGCCGCCCATCGCCGCTCGGGACGCGACCGACTGGGGGGCCCCGCCGGCCTGCGCGACCCGCTGACCGCCGAGCAGTCCGGGATCGGCGACCTCGACGAGCCGGACCTCGCCGGCCCCGGCGGCGGTCGCGATGATCTGGGCCCGCTCGCGGGCTCGCTCGACCGCCTCGCGAAGCACTGCCGATTCCTGGGCGACGCGCGTGGCGTCGGTGAGGGTCCAGTTCACGTTCCCGACGGTGACACCTTCGACGCCGCCCCATCCGTCGAGGAAGTGCGCGAGTGCCGCGGTGTCCCGGAACTTCACCTGCACCTGCGAGATCGCGCCGTAGCGCATGGGCGGAAGGTTGCCCTTGTCGGACCAGGGCCGCCAGCTCCGGGTGCGGATCGGCTCGACCGCCGACCAGGTCGTGGGTGCCGGGTCCATCGCCGCGAACCCGGCGAGGTAGTCGGTCAGTTGACGGACCAGGTCGGTCGTGCGCGCGAGCGCGGTCTGCGGGTTGGGGGCCTCGAAACCCACGGTCATCCGCACGGTCGCCCGCTCGGGCGGCAGCGACGAACGGCCCCGGCCGGCGACGGTGATCTCCATGGCCCGATCGTATGCCGCCGTCGTCGCGCTCAGCCGCCGTAGCTGCGGGCGAGTCCGGCGCGCGCGTCGGACTGTATGCCGTAGGGCGGGATCGGATAACGTAAACCGTTGCGGGAGAGGGCTTCCAGCCCGGCGATCATCGTCGGCAGGAAGCTCGGCGGGGTCGCCATGAGCAGCTCGTCGTCGGCCACTGCGCCATAGCGGCGCTCCGCGAAGCAGGGGATCGACACCGACGGCTCGCCGGTGGCCAGGGCCCGACCCCACGAGTCGGCGCAGGCGGACTCGCCGACCGAGCCCATGGCGATCTTCCGGTAGCCGGTCCACTGCAGCCCGTTGATCATGAGGATCATCTGGCCCGGCGTCGCATAGATGAGCACGACGTCGGGTGGGTCGAGCCGACCGGAGGCGAGCGGCGACACCGCGACGGCCTGGTGCTGGCCGTAGGGCGCGGTGTCCATCGACCGTTGGTGGGCGGCGGAGTCCTCGACGGTCGCGAACCACACCCCGGCCAACTCCCGCCCGGAGAGCCATTCCTCGTCACGCGGCACGAGCCCGAGGACGGCCGAGCACTGCCGTTGGACGAAGTCGGCCGCGGTGGCCCCGACGGTCCACCCGAGCCTTGCCGCCATGGCGACGATCTGGTCGAAGGTGTGGATCCCGTCGGGGCGACGCAGCCGGGGGATCGCGGCCAGGTCGTCGACCGAGGCGAACCGGGAGAGGGCGACCGGCGGCGTGCGCAGGCGCACGAGGCGCTCGAGATCGGCCACCATGCGGGCCCAGTCGGCGGAGGGCGAGGACGCGCCAGACCCGGCCGCCGACTCAGCGGAGTCGGACGGAGCGGAGTCGGACGGAGCGATGGGCGGCATACTCCACAGTGGGCCCCGCGCGGCCCCCGTGGCAACCCCTGCGCAGCCTCATCGCGGGAGCATTCAGCAGGGCGAGGTCCAGCCGGTCGAACGTGCGCGCTCGATCCCGTCGAGGATGAGGTCGAGCGCGAAACCGAATTCGAAGTCCTCGTCGCAGCTGGTCGCGTCGGGACGGCGCGCGCGTGCGTCCGCGGCGATCGCGAGGATGCTCGGGTATGCCGCGGGGTCCGGTGCCGGTGCAGTCGACTCGGCCCGCGCGCCAGCAGCATGGCCGGGGTCGTCGTCGAACAGCTCCGGGCTGAAACCCCAGATCCGGTTGCCGAGGGCGTGCATCGCGTGGTGGGCCAGGTCGGGGGAGAGGCCGCCGTCGAGCAGGATCCGGGTGAGCGCCTCCATGTGTCCGAGCACCGCCGAGGTGCGCCGGGTGCGGGTCTCGATGACCCGTCGGGCCCAGGGATGCATGCCGAGCGCGGCCCGAGCGCCGAGCACAAGAGCGACGAATCCCGTTCTCCAGTCGGCGTTCTGGGGCATGCCCTCGGCGGTTCGGAAGTCGGCGATCACGGCGTCGACCATCCCGTCGAGCAGGTCCTCCTTGTCGCCGATGTGCTTGTAGAGCGCCATCGGGACGACGTCGAGCCGCTCGGCCACCCGGCGCATGCTCACGGCCTCGATGCCCTCGGCGTCGGCGAGGGCAACCGCGGCGGCCAACACTCGGGCGCGGGTGAGCGGCTCGCGGCGAGCGGGGGTGGGCGGCATACGTCCTCCGAGTTTGACGAGGTGTACATCGTATACCTATGCTGTCGAAGCGAAGGTGTACGCCGTACACTTCGATCTGACCGGAGGTTCGCACCATGTCCGATCCGCGCCGCCTGGCCCGCTTCGCGGCCATCCTGTATGCCGTCACCTGGGTGACCTCGGTGGCCGCCGTGCCGCTCTACGGCGGCTCCGCCTTCGACCCGAATGCCGCCCTCGCGGGACGCGCGTCGGTGCTCACCGCGACGCTGCTCGAGGTCGTCCTCGCGGTTGCCGTCGTCGGGACCTCGCTCGCCCTCTATCCGCTGCTGCGTCCGCACGGGCCGGGCGCGGCGCTCGGCTACGTCGCCCTGCGCACCCTCGAGGCGACGGTCATCCTCACCGGCGTCGTCGCGATCCTCCCCGTCGTCGCCCGTCCCGGGACGACGGCGCAGCCGGGGATCGACGCCGGCGTCGCGGCCGGCCTGCACCTCCTGCACGACTGGACCTTCCTCGTCGGCCCCGGCCTGATCAACCCGGTGAACGCGAGCGTGCTCGCCGTGCTGTTGTGGCGCCGCCGGCTCGTGCCCCGATTCATCCCCCTGCTCGGCCTCGTCGGTGCGGTGCTCGTGGCCGGCATGAACGTCGGGCTCCTCTTCGGCGTCGGCACCGTCCTGCCCGCGCTGGTCTTGCCGCTGTTCGCGTGGGAGATCTGCCTGGCGGGCCGGTTGCTCACCCGCGGGGTCGGCGAGCCTCCGCGAGCGGCACGGCATACGGACGCGATGGCTGTGGGGGCGGGTGCCCCGGTAGCCTGATGCGCTGGCTCGCCACCTGCGCGAGCGCGCGCAGGAAGGAGCCCCGATGCCCGCGGTCGTTCTCGTCGGTGCCCAATGGGGCGACGAAGGCAAGGGCAAGGCGACCGACCTGCTCGGTAGCCGCGTCGACTATGTCGTGAAGTTCAACGGCGGCAACAACGCCGGCCACACGGTCGTCATCGAACAGCCGGACGGCGGGAGCGAGAAATACGCCCTCCATCTGCTGCCCTCGGGCATCCTCACCCCCACCTGCACCCCGGTCATCGGCAACGGCGTCGTCGTCGACCTCGAGGTGCTTTTCCACGAGATCGACGGCCTCGACGCCCGCGGCGTCGACACCTCCAAGCTCGTCGTGAGCGCCAATGCCCACGTCATCGCGCCCTACAACCGGGTGCTCGACAAGGTGACCGAGCGCTTCCTCGGTGCCCGCAAGATCGGCACGACCGGCCGCGGCATCGGCCCCACCTATGCGGACAAGATGTCCCGCACCGGGATCCGCGTGCAGGACCTCTTCGACCGGCACATCCTCGAGCAGAAGGTCGAGGCAGCCCTGCGGATCAAGAACCAGGTGCTCGCGAAGATCTACAACCGGCGCGCGATTGCCGTCGACGAGGTCGTCGAGGAACTCCTCTCGTATGCCGATCGGTTGCGTCCCATGGTCGGCGACACCTCACTGCTGCTCCAGCAGGCCCTCGACCGGGGCGACACGGTGCTGCTCGAGGCGGGGCAAGCGACCCTGCTCGACGTCGACTTCGGGACCTATCCATTCGTCACCTCGTCCAACGCCACCGCTGGCGGGGCCTGCACCGGCTCGGGGATACCGCCGACCCGGGTCGAGCGGGTCATCGCGATCCTCAAGGCCTACACGACCCGCGTGGGGGAGGGCCCCTTCCCCACCGAGTTGTTCGACGCCGACGGCGAATTCCTCCGCAAGGTCGGGGCGGAATACGGCACGACCACGGGCCGCCCTCGCCGGTGCGGCTGGCTCGACACGGTCATCGGGCGCTATGCCACCCGGATCAACGGGGTGACCGACTTCGTCGTCACCAAGCTCGACGTGCTCACCGGTCTGGAGCGGGTGCCGATCTGCGTGGCCTACGAGATCGACGGGGTGCGGCACGACGAGATGCCGGTCAACCAGAGCGATTTCCACCACGCGCGGCCGATCTACGAGGAGTTGCCGGGTTGGTGGGAGGACATCACCGAATGCCGGACCTTCGAGGAGTTGCCGGCGAATGCCCGGGCCTATCTCCTGCGGGTCGAGGAACTCATCGGGGCCCGGGTGTCGGCGATCGGGGTCGGACCCGGCCGGGACGCGATCATCGTGCGCCACGACCTGCTCGGGGCCGACTGACCCACAACTCAGGCGCTCGCTCGGTCTGGACGCATCTCGCGGGAGCAAGCGCCCCGGCGCCGGTTGCGGGTGATCGCACGGAGATCAGCCGTGCGGCAGGTCAGGCCTCGTGGAGGACCGTGAGCCGGTGTGCGGCTCGGGTGAGCGCCACATAGAGGGTGCGTATGCCGCCGGGAGACTCCCGGACGATCGCCTGCGGGGCGACGACGACCACGGCGTCCCACTCGAGGCCCTTGCTCGCGAGGGCGTTCGTGAGCCGCACCCGTCCGCCGGCGGAGCCGTCGAGGGGAGCGAGGGCGGCGGCATACGCCTCGGGGGCGATCACGCAGACCGGGCCCTCGACCTCGTCGAGCAGCTGGTCGACCGCGGCCCCGACCGCGGCGACAGCGGCGACGGAGTCGTCGGAGAGCGTTCCGACCACCGGATCGACCCCCGTCTCGCGCACGGCGTCCGGGAAGTCGGCGTCCGGCAGCTGCGCGCGCACGACGTCCGCGGCATAGGCGAAGATCTCGCGGGCGTTGCGGTAGTTCGTGCGCATGTGGAACGCGCGGTAGGGCTGCTGGCCCCACGCCTCGGTGCGGGCGCGCCGGGACTCCTCGGGGTCCGGCCAGCAGCTCTGCGCGGCGTCGCCGACGACGGTCCACGAGGCGGTCTGTCCCCGCCGGCCGAGCATCCGCCACTGCATGGGGGACAGGTCCTGGGCCTCGTCGACGAGCACGTGGGCATAGGCCTCCGGGCGACCGATCTGCCCGGCGAGCAGGCGATCTCGGGCACTGCGGGGGGCGACCTCGTGGAGGGGGGCGGCGGGCTGGGCTGCCTCGCGACCCTGGCCGAGGAACTCGGCCGCCTCGAGGGCGTCGAGGGCGTCGATCTGGTAGAAGTCGCGCTCCTCGACCTCTTCCTGGACCGGCCCGATCCGGGCGGCGAGCTCGTCGACGAGGGCCACGTCGGCGACCGACCACGTGCCGGTCTCGAGAGCGACCTCGATCGAACGACGGACGAGCTGCTGTTCGCGCTCGGCGAGCACCCCCTCGGCATAGCGGGCGAGGCGGGTCGGATCGGCGAGCCAGAGGAGGATCTCGCGCGGGTCCAGTTGCGGCCACCAGTCGCGGACGAAGGCGTCGACGTCGAGGTGGTCGGCGAACCGAGCGAGGAAATCCTCCCGCTCCGGGTGCCGCACCGCGCGCCAGGCCGCCTCGGCAAGGGCATGCCGCGCCGCCGCGACGGCGAGGTTGCGGGGATGTTGGCGGAGCGCCTGCCCGCGGACCCGGTCGAGGACCGCGCCGTCCAGCCGCACGGCATACCCGGCGACGAAGGCACGCAGCTCGGTCGGCGCGCCGGGTGCGGCGTCGCGGGCGGCGCGCCCGAGCACCTCGCGCATCCGCAGCGACCCCTTGACGGCGGCGGCCGCCGGCTCGTCGTGGCGCTGGGTCGAGACGGCGTCGACGATGTCGCCGAGCGCGCGCAGCGCGACCGAGTCCTCGCCGAGCGAGGGCAGCACCCGCTCGATGTATGCCGTGTATGCCGCGGACGGCCCCACGACGAGGACGCCGCCGCCCTCGAACCGACGTCGGTCGGAGTAGAGCAGGTAGGCGGCCCGGTGGAGGGCGACGACGGTCTTGCCCGTGCCCGGGCCGCCGACGATCTCGGTGACCCCCCTGGCCGGAGCCCGGATCGCCTCGTCCTGGTGACGTTGGATGGTCGCGACGATGTCGCGCATCTGCTCGCCGCGGCTGCGCGTGAGGGCGGCCATGAGCGCGCCGTCGCCGAGGACGACGAGGTCGGGCGGGGCGTCGGCGGCGAGCAGGTCGTCCTCGATCCCGACGACGACCTGGCCGCGGCAGCGCAACACGCGCCGGCGCAGCACCCCCATGGGCTCGACCGGCGTCGCGCGGTAGAACGGGGCGGCCGCCGGGGCACGCCAGTCGATGACGAGCGGCTCGTAGTCGTCGTCGCGCAGGCCGAGCCGCCCGACGTAGCGCACCTCCCGCTCGAGGCCGTTCCCGGATGTATGCCGTGCCTGCGCCGCTGTGCCGTTGGCCTCCGTGCCGATGGCCTCCGTGCCGTTGGCCCCCGTGGTCGCGCCCTCGAGGACCGGCGGGTGCTCGAGGTCGAGCCGGCCGAAGACGAGTCCCTCGTATTGGCTGTCGAGTGCCTGCTGGCGACGGGCCGCGTGGAAGACGAGGGCGTCGCGCTCGAACAGCCCGGTGAGCTCCTCGTCACGCGCGGTGCCCGTGCGCTCGGTGCGGCCGCGAGCCATTCCGTCCGCGGCCACCGAGCGAGCCCGGGCCGAGGCCTTGGCGACCTCGGCGTAGACAAGGTCGACGTGCGCCTGCTCGGCGGCCAACTCGGCGGCCACCTGCGAGGCGGTCACGTCGTCACCGACGACGCTCACGTCGTCACCGAGGACCTGTGCGGTCCGGCGCTCGCCGCCCGTGCTCGTCAACGACCCAGCCTCCCCTTGCGGGGCGCGGGCGCCGCGGTGTTCGCGTCCATCCAGCTGCCGAGATCCGTCCGTGGCTCTGTGGTGCACTGTGGTCGACCCGCGCCGACCCGGAACCCACGAGTCTAGTCCCCCTCCGTATGCCGCGCGGGACGCCCCGATCGGCCCTCGCCCGTGCGGCGGCCACGCCCTCGACCATCCCTCCCGGCACGCCAGACACGCCGGGCCGGCGGTCCCGTGGGCCGTTAGGGTGGCTTCCTGTGAAGGTCCTCGTCATCGGCTCCGGCGGACGCGAACACGCTATCGTGCGCGGGCTGCTCGCCGATCCGTCGGTCAGTGCCGTCGTCGCCGCCCCCGGCAACCCCGGGATCGCCGAACTCGCCACCTGCGAGCCGCTCGCGGACGTGTGCGACGCGCCGGCGGTCGTCGCCCTGGCCGCGCGGCATACCGTCGATCTCGTCGTCGTCGGGCCCGAGGCGCCCCTCGTCGCAGGGGTGGGCGACGCGCTGCGTGCGGCGGGCCATGCCGTGTTCGGCCCCGACGCGGCCGCCGCCCGGATCGAGGGGAGCAAGTCCTTCGCGAAGGCGGTCATGGCGGCGGCCGGCGTCCCCACCTCGCTCGCCCACGTGTGCACGACCGAGGACGAGGTGGCCGCCGCCCTCGACAGCTTCGGCGCCCCGCACGTCGTCAAGGACGACGGACTGGCCGCGGGCAAGGGAGTCGTCGTCACCGACTCGCGCTCCGAGGCTCTCGCCCACGCGCGGGCCTGCCTGTCCCGGCCGGGTGGACAGGTCGTCGTCGAGGACTACCTCGACGGTCCCGAGGTGTCGGTCTTCTGCGTGAGCGACGGCACGACCGTCCGGGCGCTCGCACCGGCCCAGGACTTCAAGCGGATCGGCGACGGCGACGAGGGGCCCAACACCGGCGGCATGGGCGCCTACTCGCCGCTGCCTTGGGCACCGCTGCACTTCGCGGAGTGGGTCGTCGAACACGTCGCCCAGCCGACGATCGACGAACTGCACCGGATGGGCTGCCCGTTCGTCGGCGCCCTCTACTGCGGGCTCGCCCTCACCTCGCGCGGGCCGCGGGTGGTGGAGTTCAACGCTCGCTTCGGCGACCCCGACGGCCAGGCCTCGCTGGCGCGGCTGCTCACGCCGCTCGGCACCCTGCTGTATGCCGCCGCCACCGGCCGACTCGACGACTTCGACGACCTCAGGAACCGCCCGGAGTCGGCGGTCGTGGTGGTCGTCTCGGCCGACGGCTATCCCGCGGCCGCGCGCAGCGGCGACCCGATCGCCGGGCTCGAGGAGGCGGCCGAGGTCCCGGGCGCGTGGGTGTTGCACGCCGGCACCCGGGTGGATTCCGACGGGGTACTGCGCTCCTCGGGTGGCCGGGTGCTCGACGTCGTCGCGCTCGGCGCGACGCTCGATGCCGCGCGGGCCGCGGCATACGAGGCGATCTCCCGGATCCGCCTCGACGGCTCCCACCACCGTCGGGACATCGCCCTCGCCGCCGCCCGCGGCGAGGTCCTCGTGCCAGGAGGCGCAGCGTGAGCGGGATCGACCTGCCCGGGTTCGTCCGCGTCCACTCGGGGAAGGTGCGCGATCTCTACGCGCCACTCGACCCGTCGACCGGGGTCGCGCGCGAGGACCAGGTGCTGCTCGTCGCCTCCGACCGGATCTCGGCCTTCGACTACATCCTCGACACGCCGATCCCCGACAAGGGACGGGTGCTCACCCAGCTCTCGCTCTGGTGGTTCGACCAGCTCGAAGGCGTGGAGCACCACGTGCTGTCCACCGACGTGCCGGCCGAGGTCGCCGGGCGGGCGGTGCTCGTCCGGCGGCTGGAGATGCTGCCCATCGAATGCGTGGCGCGCGCCTTTCTCACTGGCGGCGGGCTCGCGGACTATCGGCGCGACGGCACCGTGAGCGGAGTGCCGCTGCCCCCGGGGCTCGAGGACGGTTCGCGGCTGCCCGCGCCCATCTTCACCCCCTCGACCAAGGCACCGGTCGGCGAGCACGACGAACCCATGACGATGGCCCAGGTACAGGCGCTCGTCGGGTCCCAGGTTGCCGCTCGGGTCGACGTCCTCACTCGGCGGATCCTGGGCCGCGGCAACGAGATCGCGTCGGCGCGCGGCATCCTCATCGCCGACACCAAGGTCGAGTTCGGGATCGACCGGTCGCGCCCGGACGGCGCCGACGGACCCCACCTCGTGCTCGCCGACGAGGTGCTCACGCCCGACTCCTCGCGCTTCTGGCCGGCCGACCAGTGGCAGCCGGGCCGCCCGCAGGCCTCCTTCGACAAGCAGTTCGTCCGGGACTGGCTGCTGTCGGAGGCCAGCGGGTGGCGCCGCGACTCGGGCGAACCGCCACCGCCGCTGCCCGAGGACGTGGTCGAGCAGACGAGGGACCGCTATCTCGAGGCCTACCACCGGCTCACCGGTCGCACCCTGGACTGAGTCCCGGGCCTCAGGCGTCGAAGGTCGTCGTGCCCTCGACCCGGGGCACGTGGTGCCAGGCGCCGTCCGCCGCGGATGCCACGGCGGCCTCGGCCGCCTCGGCCGCAGCCCAACCGTCGGCGACCGACGGGGCGAGCTGCGAGCCGGTGACCACCGAGCGCAGGAAGAGCGCCGCCTCGACGACCTTGAGGTCGTCGAAGCCCATCGGCACTCCGGGTCCAGGCTGGAAGCGCGCGAAATCGCCGTGGTTGGGACCGGCGAGGGCCGTCGTGTAGCCGTGCTCCGGTCCACCACCGGTGGCCCTCAGCAGGCAGGTCTGCAGCTCGTTGATCCGCTCGAAGTTCCAGCGCACCGAGCCCTCGGTGCCGTAGACCTCGACCACGTATTCCGCGCGTGGACCGACAGCGACCCGGGAGGACTCCAGCGTCCCGACCACGCCATTGTCGAAGCGGGCGAGGATCCCGACGTAGTCCTCGTTCTCGACCGGGCCCCGTTCGTCGCCGACCTCGAAACCGCCGTGGCCGACCCCGACCTTGGTGGGAATGGGCCGCTCGCTGATGAAGGTCGAGGTGAGCGAGGTGACCGACTGGACCCGACCGACGAGGAACTGCGCCAGATCCAGACCGTGGGACATGAGGTCGCCGACCACGCCCGAACCGGCCCGAGCCGGGTCGTAGCGCCAGGTCAACGGCCCCTCGGGGGAGGAGGCGTAGTCGGCGATGAGCCAGACCCGGATGTTTGTCACCCGGCCCAGCGCACCCTCACGGATGAGGGTGCGGGCGCGGGCGATCGCCGGGGCATGCCGATAGTTGAAGCCGACCGAGGTGACCAGTCCGGCGGCCTGGGCAGCGCGGGCGATCTGCGCACTCTCGGCCGCCGTCACACCCATCGGCTTCTCGATCCAGAAGGGCTTGCCGGCGGCCGCAGCGGCCAGCGCGATCTCCTTGTGGAGGAAGTTGGGTGAACAGATCGACACGGCCTCGATCTCGGGGTCGGCCAAGACCTCACGGTAGTCGGCGACCGCGCGTTCGAAACCGAGCTGGCCCACGGCATACTCGCGAGCCTCGGGCACCGGATCGGCGGCAGCGAGCAGCCGGGTGCGGACGCCGAGGTCGGCATACCGCAGCGGTGCCGCGAGATAGGAGGTGGAGTGCAGGCGCCCCATCCAGCCGAGGCTGATGACGCCGACGCCGATGTCACGCATGGTGATTGGCCTTTCAGAGGTAGTGGCGCTGGGCGGTCTTCTCGCGGGTGTATTCCGCGTATGCCGTCTGCGTGCTGGTCAGCTCGGAGACCTGCGAGACGGGCACGTCCCACCACGCGCTGCCGGGCGGGTTGGGGCCCATGAGGTCGGTCTCGATGTAGAGCGCGGTGGTGCGGTCCGACGCCACGGCCTTGGCGTAGTTGGCCCGGAAGTCCTCGATCGTGCTGCAGCGCAACACGTCTGCGCCCCAGCTCGCGACGTTGGCGGCGAGGTCGAAGGGCACGTAGTCGCCGTCGAGCCGGCCGCTCGCGCGGTTGCGCATCCGATATTGAGTGCCGAAGCGCTGCGATCCGCGCGACTCCGACAGCCCTCCGATGGACGCGAACCCGTGGTTCTGCAGGAGCACCAAGATGACCTTGAGTCCCTCGGAGACGATCGTCGCGATCTCCTGGGGGAGCATCTGGTAGGTGCCGTCTCCGACGATCGCCACCACCTCGTGGTCCTCACCGAGGGCGAGCTTGGCGCCGAGCGCGGCCGGGATCTCGTATCCCATGCAGGAGTAGGCGTATTCGACGTGGTACTGCACCGGGGTCGATGCGCGCCAAAGGCACTGCAGGTCGCCGGGCATGGAGCCGGCGGCGTTGATGACGACATCCTCCGGGCCCATGAGCTCGTTGAGCGCGCCGAAGACCTCGGTCTGGGCGGGCAGTGGAGTTTGGGCGCGGTGGTAGCACTCGTCGGTGACGCGTTGCCATTCCGCGTCGAGCTCGGCGGCACGCTGCTGGTACGCCGCGTCGGTGCCCCATCCGGCGAGGGCCTCGGTCAGCGCGGTCAGTGCCTCACGGGCGTCGGCCACGAGCATGGTCGCCGAGTGCTTGGCCGCGTCGAAACCGAGGGTGTTGACGTTGACGAAGCGCACGTGGGGGTCTGCGAAGATGGTGTGGCTCGCAGTAGTGAAGTCGGAGTATCGGGTGCCGATGCCGATGACCACATCCGCCTCTCGCGCAAGGGCATTGGCGGCCGATGTGCCGGTCGACCCGAGGCCGCCCACGGCGAGCGGGTGGTCCCAGTTGATCGCGCCCTTGCCCGCATGGGTGTCCGCGACGGGGATGCCGGTCTCGGTGGCGAAGGCGCGCAACTGCTCGGACGCCCATGCGGGCAAGACCAGCGGTCGCTGCGCCGACCGGATGACCTCGACGGCACGCGCGAGTGCGGCACGCTCGGGGGCCGGCCTGCCGATGTGCCAGACCCGTCTGCGGAAGAGGGCGGTCGGCCAGTCGAAGGCCTCGGCCTGCACGTCCTGCGGCAGACAGATGGTCACCGCCCCGGTGTCGGCGGGGTCGGTCAGCACGCGCATGGCGTTGAGCAGTGAGGGGATCAGTTGCTCGGGACGGTTGATCCGGTCGAAGAAGCGTGACACCGGGCGGAAGGCGTCGTTGACCGAGACGTCCAGGGTGCCCGGGTCTTCCAGTTGTTGCAGGACGGGGTCGGGGATGCGCGTGGCGAACTGGTCGGAGGGGAAGAGCAGGACCGGGATGCGGTTGGTCGACGCAAGCGCTGCGCCGGTGACCATATTGGTGGCTCCCGGGCCGATCGAGGTGGTCACCGCCATGGTCTGCAACCGGTTGCGAGTCCGTGCGTATGCCGTGGCCGCGTGCACCGCGCCCTGCTCGTTGCGGGCGAGCAGGTAAGGCAGATGCTCGACGTCGGACCCGTCGGCCTCCGCCTCGGCGGCAACCTGGTCCTGGAGCAGGGCCTGCCCGACGCCGGCAACATTGCCATGTCCGAAGATGCCGAAGATGCCTGTGACGAGACGGTATTCGACCCCGTCACGTTCGGAGAACTGGTTGGACAGGAAGCGCACGAGCGCTTGGGCCACGGTTAGCCGGATCGTCTCGGACATCGGTGCTCCTCGGTTTGTGGGTGGCTCAGGTCCGGCCGGGGCTCAGGGGGCCGGGACGAGGACGTCGCGGACCAGCTGGTCGAGCGATTCGTCGGCACCGAGGAACTGGCGCAGAGTCTTGCGCGTGGCCCCGAAGGAGTCGAAGTCGGCGGTGGTCATGCCGTCGGGTTCGTAGGCGCGCACGAAGTCCGGGATCGTCTGCAGCGCCGCGAGGATCTGCGGGTCGACCGGGACGTCGATGCGGGGGAGGGGCTCATGGCCGCTGGCCTGGAACTTCTCCTGCCAACCGAAGGGCGGTGAGAGCACCACATCGCCGCCGACCAACTCGGTCCATTGCAGCTGGTTGCGGTAGGCCGCGGCCAGCAGTCGCGATCGGAAACCGCGCTCCTGGAAGATCCGGTAGGCGTTCTTGAAGGCGGCCACTCCGGCCCATTCGAGGTAGCTCGGGTCGACGTCGATGCCGTCGCGGGCCACGACATCCTTCATCCAGTCGTCGAGGCGCCCCACCATGATCGTCACGACGTGGCCCATCGCGCTCACGTCGTGCCCCGCCTGCTCGCGGGCCGCCATGCCGCGCTCGATCGCCTCCGCGGCGGCGAGTGCCTGGGGCACGGTGAACGACACGGTGACGTTGATCGAGACGCCACGGGAGACGGCGTCCTCGATCGCGGAGATGCCTGTCTGGGTGGCGGGGATCTTGACGATGACGTTCGGTGCGAGGGTGGAGAAGTAGACCGCCTGGTCGGCCAGCGCCTTGGCGTCGCGGTGCAGTCGGGGATCGGTCTGCATCGACAGTCGCCCGTTGTGGCCGTGGTATGCCGCGAACGCCGGCTCGAGCAGGTGCGCGGCCTCCTTGGAGATCTCCTCGACGACCTGCCAACCGATCTGCGACTCGGTGGCGGTGGGGTGCTCGTCCGCGATCTCTCGCATCCGAGCGGACCAGCGGGGCAGGTCGGCCTTGACGCAGGTCACCGCGATGACCGGATTGCAGGTGGCCCCGACGGCGCCCCAGGAGATGGACTGCGACAGCTCGCGCGGATCGGCCGAGTCGTTCCACAGGGCCGTGGGCGTCGTCTGCGTCATCGTGAGTAGCGGTGAGGTGTGAGTAGACATGAGTCCTCCCGGCATGGTCGGTGTGAGCGCTGGCCTCGGCACAGCTCCCGCCCGACGGTGGGCGTGACACGATCTAACCTTGATCCGCGTCCCCCTGTCAATAGCTTGTCCTAACAAAGTGACATTCAATCCTGAGGTGAATGGTGGGCCGCGACATACCGCTTCATCGTGTCGAGCTGGTAGCGGGCCATCTCCTGCCCGGTCTCGTCCTCGGCGAAGACGCTGTTGCACATCACGGTCCCCGGCCGGTCGTAGAAGCCGATCTCCGCGAGGCCGCCGAAAAAGTCGTCCCAGTCGAGGTCGCCGTCCCCGATCCGCAGGTGCTGGTGGACGCGCGCGGCGTTGCCCGGGGGGTTGGAGATGTAGCGCAGGCCGTGCGAGCGGTGGTGGTCCATGGTGTCGGCCACGTGGACCAGGCGGATGAGGTCGCCGGCGCTGAGCATGATCTGCCGCATGGGGTGGCCCATGTGGTAGGTGTGGCAGGCGACATAGACCATCCCCACGTTCGGGGAGTTCAGCCCGCGGATGACCCGGATCGCCTCGAGCCCGTCCTCGACGAAGTCGTCCGGATGTGGGTCGATGAGCAGGTCGATCCCTTCGCGCTCGATGATCGGCAGCAGCTCCTCCATCGACCGGTAGAACGCGGCCTCGGACTCCTCGGGCCGTTCCGGGCGACCGGAGAACTCGGTGCCGATGACCGAGCAACCGAGGTCGACGGTGATCTGGATGATGCGCTTCCAGTTGCGCACGGCTGCCTCGCGAGCCCACTCGTCCGGCCCGGACCAGCGCTGCACCGGTAGCACCGACGCGATGGTGATGCCCGCGTCGGCGCAGGCCTTCTTGAGCTTGCCGACCAGGGCGTCGTCGGCCTTCGGGTGGCGGAAGAAGGGGATGAGGTCGCGGTGCGGCGTGAGCTGGATGTGCTCGTAACCCAGATCGGCGATGAGCTTGGGGAAGTCGAGCAGCTCGGCGTCGTGGTGGAACGGGGTCGGGTCCTGGGCGATCTTCACGGCGACAACCTCCTGAGAATGTTAGGACATTCGCAACACTAGCCTTCCTCACCCTCCCCGCACCACCCCCCCTCGCCCTCCCCCTCCCCCTCCCCCTCCGGCGAGTAAGCGCTTGCCCGTTGCCGATTGCGCGCGATTTGGCGGAGAAGGCGTCAAGAAGTGCGGCGAGTGTTGCCGAGTGGACGAGGGCGCCGGAGAGCACGGCACGCCAGGCGAGGCGGCACGGCATACCAAGGCCGGAGGTATGCCAAGGCCGGAGGTATGCCGTGCACGGTGATTCGAGGTTGGCTACCGGCGGCAGCGGGCACCGGCTCACGCGGGAGACACGAGGGGGGTCGACGGCTCGCGGCGAGCAGGCTCGCGCGTCTGCCGTTCGCGGCGGTCAAATCGACAACACTCGCCGCCCTTTTGGGCGCCGAAAGGCCGATTCTGCGCCCAATCGGCAACGCGCAAGCGGTTACACGCCAGCGGGGGGGACGGAGGGGG